>DAOUFX010000501.1:0-11211 GCA_034429675.1 Anaerolineae bacterium
CCCCAAGCCCCCACCCCCCAGATTTAGTCGGGTTCTCAAATTGCGCTTTGGCTATTATCAGACAGAATGAGTATTTGGGCAAATTGTCACTTGCCAGTTTACCCGAATTGGCGATACTTCCACTTCGGAGGCCGCTTATGCCAACCCCACATTTGAATCGTGTCGTTTCTATTCCCGCCGGCGTCGTGATGGTGGTCACGGATTTGCACGGCGACTGGCCGTTGTACCAGCGCTACCGGGATGTCTTTCTGGGGCTGCGCGCGCAAGGGTTAGCGCACACGCTGCTGTTCACCGGCGATGTGATCCACAGCGAGGGCCCGCCGGAAGACGATTGCTCGGTAGAGCTTGCGATAGACATTCTCAAGCTGCGCGAGGAGTTGGGCGACAATCTGGTGCTGTTGCTCGGCAACCACGAGTTTGCGCACATCTACCCCTTTGTGCTTTCCAAAGGCAACCACGTCTACACGACGGGGTTCGAGCGCGCTGTGGGACGGCGCAGGAAAGCCATCGTGGATTTCTTCGACGGGTTGCCATTTTACGCGCGCACACCGGCGGGGGTGACGTTGTGTCACGCCGGGGCGTTCTCACAGGCGCATGATCCGGTGGCGTTGACGCGCGTGCTGGCGTTCTCGCATCGCGCGCTGTTGCAGGCGGGGGCCGCGCGTCTCCCGAAAGAGCATCTCGCGGAATTCTTCGAGGCCTTCGACGCGGCGCAGTCCATCCCCTACGAACAGCTAGTCCGCCAATTCTTCGACGTAAGCGGGCCGGAAGATCCGCGTTTTTACGACTACCTGACTGCACAACTGGCGATGCAACAGCCGGAGTTTGATCTGCTGTGGGAAGCGCTTTTCAACCGCAACGAGTTGGATTACGGCGAGGCGCAGTACAGCAGCTACCTTCTGGATTTGTTGCAGGCGTTGAGCCGGGATTATGCCCCGCAACGGGTGTTGGTCACCGGCCACATCCGCTGCGCCAACGGCTACCACATCGTCGCCGGGAACCAACAACTGCGCCTGGCCAGCGCCACCCACGCCAAGCCGTTTGAATCGGCGCGCTACTTGCTGTTTGACGCGGAAAAACCGGTTCACAGCGCAGAGGACTTGCTTCCCGGCCTCGGCAGTGTGTTTGGCACCCCCTTAAAAACCTGAAACGGCATTTCCCACGCGGCAGAAAAAATCACCGCAGAGATCGCAGAGGTCGCTGAGATTTTTTATAGTCTCTCTGCGTCCTCTGCGCCCTCTGCGGTAAAAAACTCTGCAAGCGTTACGCCCCGCGCAGCGTCGCGTTGAGTTGTTTTTCCATTTGTTTGAGAATGCGCTGGCGCAGTTTCTCCACGTCGTGCTCATCCAACGGCTTGCCCGGCGACTGGTACGTCAGCGCGAAGGCCAGGCTCTTCTTGCCTTCGGCCACCTGCGCGCCACGGTAGACGTCGAACAACGTCGCTTCGGTGACCAGCGGATGCCCCGCTTCCAGGATGGCGCGCTCCACCACCAGCGATGGCGTGGCCTCATCCACCACCAGCGCCAGGTCCTCGTGAATCGGCGGGTAGGGCGAGATGTTGCTGACCTGTTTTTGGGCTTCGGCTTCGCGTGCGGCGGCGAGCAGTGCTTCCAGATCCCATTCCAGGATCGCCACCGGTTGATCGGGCAGGTCGTAGGCTTCGCGCACCAGCGGGTGAACCTCGCCCACGGCGCCCAGAACTTTTCCGTTCACGGTCACTTGCGCGCAACGTCCGGGGTGCATGCTGGGATGGGCGCCGCGCTCCCACGTTGCCTTGTCCTTGAGCGACAGCCGTTCCAGCAGCGCCTCGACGATGCCCTTGAGATCGAAGTAGTCCAGCGGCGCCCGGTCGGCGGGTTGCCAGCTCTGGGTCTGGCGCGGTCCCGTCAGCAGGACGCTCAGCCGGCGCGGCTCGTCCACGCCGGTGTCGCCGGTAGCCACGTTGGGTGTGCGCAGCCGGTGGAAGACGTGGCCGACCTCGAAGATGGCGATGCGCTCCAGGAAGCGCAGATTCGCCGCCGCCGTGCGCAGCGCGCCGGAGAGCAACGTCCGCCGCATTTGCGCGCGCTCCGGCGCCAGCGCGTTGCGCAGCATGGCCGGGGTTCCCGGCAATGTCAGCGCCGCGTCCGGGGTCGGATGCAGCCGGCCTTCCTCGCCGGGATCAATCAGCGAGTAGGTGATAATCTCGTCCAACCCCAGCCCGACCATGATGTCGCGGATGCGGTTTTCCTCTTCCACCAAAAGATTGCGCCGGAGCGGCGGCAATTCTTCTTCGATGAGCGTGCCGGGGAAATGATCGTAGCCCCAGACGCGGGCGATGTCTTCCACCAGATCCACCGGGCCGTTGATGTCCAGCCGGTAGGCCGGCACGGTCACTTTCCAGACGTCGCCCTTGTCCCAACTCTCCGGCAACGGCAGCGGCTTGCCGCTCTCGACGTGGAATTCCAGCGCGGTGAGAATCCGAATCTGCTCCTCCTGCGGCACGTTGATGCCCAGGAGGCGGTCGGCCAGCGCCGGGCTGTAGTGGATCACCGGTAGTGGCTTCTTGCCGGGGTACAGATCACCGGCGACCGGGTCCACGACGCCTCCGGCCAGTTGCGCCATCAGCTCCGCCGCGCGCGCCGCCGCGACCAACGCCAGTTCGGAGTCCACCCGTTTGCCGAAACGCGCCGATGCTTCGGTGCGCAGCTTGAGCACCTGATCGGTGCGGCGGATGTTGATGAAGTTGAAGCTGGCGGCTTCGAGCAGAATATCGGTGGAGGTATCTTTGACTTCGCTGTCCAGACCGCCCATCACCCCGCCGATGCCGACCGGGCCGCCGCCGTCGGTGATGAGCAGGTTTTCGTGATCGAAGGTGCGCATCACGCCGTCCAGCGTCGCCATCTGCTCGCCCTCGGCGGCCCGGCGCACGATGACGGCCTTGCGTTTGCCGCCGGGGCGCGCGCGCAGGTGGGCGTAATCGAAGGCGTGCAACGGCTGTCCGAGCTCCAGCATTACGTAGTTGGTGATGTCCACGATGTTGTTGATCGGGCGCATTCCGGCGCGTTTGAGGCGGAGCTGCATCCACAGCGGCGACGGGCCGATGCGGATTCCGCGAATCATCGTGGCGGTGTAGCGCGCGCACAGGTCGGGATCGGCGATCTCCAATTCGACGAAGTCGGGTTGCGCCACAGTTTGCAGGCCCAGTCGTTGGCCGGCTTCGCTGGCGGTGCGGCTGAGCGGGCGCCCATACAGCGCCGCGATCTCACGGGCGACGCCGTAGACCGATTGCAGATGTCCGAACGGCCCCTTGATGTCGAAGCTGAGGATGTAATCCCCCAGCACGTTCACCAGCGGTTGGCCCACCGGCGTATCGTCCGGCAGGTAGATGATGTCGGTCTGCTCCTCGGCCAGGCCCAGCTCCTTTTCCGAGCACACCATCGCCCGCGAGGGCACACCGCGAATCTTGCTGCCCTTGAGCTTGCGCTTGGTCCAGCCCTCGTCGTGGCCGTCGTAGAGCGTGGCGCCCTCCCAGGCGAAAGCCACCTTGAGGTGCAGCCCTTCCTGCCCTTTGCGTTCGTAGAGACTCGGCGCGCCGGTCACCACGATCTCGTTTTCTTTGCCGCCGTAGTTCACCTCGGCCAACACCAGCCGGTCGGCGTCGGGATGCGGGCGCACGGCGAGCACCTCCGCCGTGATCACTTTCTCGGGATCCCAGGGCAGCTCGGCCTCAGCGTGGCCGATCGCCTCAACACTGTCAACCTCCAGCCCGGCCAGCGTCAGCCGCTCGGACAGCGTGGAAATTGGAATATCGCTTATGTTTACATAGTCGTTTAGCCAGGATAATGGAATTCTCATTGTTCACCTCTTTGTGGGGATTGGGGAGTAAGGGATTGGGGATTAGGGGACTCGAAGAAAAATTCATGATCAGTTTCGCCGATGTAACTTGTGCTAGACTCTTGCAGTCGTCCGCCGGGGAGTTCGCCACCGCGTTTGTTCCGCTTGATATAGGCGATGTAACCATTGAGTGTGCGGTGTACATTCTCGACAAGCAACTTACCTTCATCGCACAACTCGACAGCAATGTAATCCAAATCGGAAGCAGTGATAAGATGGCTATAAGTTTCCATCAGTGAACCGCGCGCAATATAACAAAATCGTAGCGTTTCCTGATAATAGAATCGCCCATAGCCTTCTGCAATATTGGCCATCACACTTTTGGATGATCGCCGTATTTGATCGGTGAGATCCCATTTTTCATCATTCGGCAGAACCGGCGTTACCCGGCGATGAATAAACTGCACCAATTCTCGCGCCTTTTGCCAGGCCGCCAATGTATCTATGCCCCCGTACTCTTCCTTTACGTCCATGTCTCTGTCCTCAAATTTTTCAATCGGGCGTGATTAGGGATTAGGGATTAGGGATTAGGGATTTGGAGATTCCGTTCCCTAATCCCCTAATCCCCTAATCCCTAAAATTGCCGTAAGAACCGCAGATCATTGCCATAGAACAGGCGGATGTCGTTGACGCCGTACTTAGTCAGCGAGGGGCGCTCGACGCCGAAGCCGAAGGCGAAACCGCTCCACTCGTTGGGATCGTAGCCGCCGTTTTGCAGGACGATGGGTTGCACCATTCCCGCGCCGGCGATCTCGATCCAGCCGGTGTATTTGCAGATACGGCAGCCTTTGCCGGCGCAGAGCGTGCAGGTCGTGTCCACCTCGACGCTCGGCTCGGTGAAGGGGAAGTAGGAGCTGCGCACGCGCATCTGGCGGTCCGGGCCATAGAAGAGCCGCGCGAATTGCGTGATCGTGCCGATCAGATCGGTCAATGTGATGGTATGCCCTACCGCCAGCCCCTCCAGTTGGTAGAACTGGTGCTCGGCGCGGGCGGTGATCTGCTCGTAGCGGTAGCACTTGCCCGGCAACACCACGCGGATCGGCAGCGGCCCATCCGGCGAGGCGGTGGAGCGCTCCCGCATCGCCCGGATTTGTCCCGGCGACGTGTGCGTGCGCAGGAGCAGTCGGGCCGTATCCTCGGCAGTTCCCTTGACCCAGAACGTGTCCCACATATCGCGGGCCGGGTGATATTCCGGGATGTTGAGCAGGTCGAAGTTGTACGCCTCCAACTCCACGTCGGGCGCTTCGTAGACCTCAAAGCCCATCAGCGCGAAGATGTCGTACAGGTGCCGGAGCGATTGCGTGGTCAGGTGCAGATGGCCGGGGGCGAGCGGGCGTCCGGGCAAGGTGACGTCAATAGCGCCGGCTGCCATCTCGCGCGCCAGTTCCATCTGTTTGACCGTCTCCGCCCGCGTGGCATAGGCCGTTTCCAGCGATTGCTTGAGCTCGTTGGCGCGTTGTCCAAACGCCGGGCGTTCCTCCTTGGGCAGCTGTCCCACGGCACGAGTCTGGAGCGTGATCGCACCCTTGCGTCCCAACGTGTCGGCGTACCAGGCTTCCAGCGCGCTGCTGTCGTTCACGGCAGACAGGCGGGTCAAAGCATCTTGAGCGATCTTTTCTAGTTCGTCGAATAGTGTCATAGATTCCTCCTTGATTTAAAACAAAAACGCCCCCGTCCCTTGCCAGGACGAGAGCGTTGCTCCCGCGATACCACCTCGCTTGGCCTGCACAGCAGGCCCTCTCAGATCCACAGCCGCTATTGGCGATGGAGCGCCCGTATAACGTTGGGCAGACGGAGCCGTCTACTTCCTATTTCAACGGTCAGCTCCGGGGCGAACTTGGGAGGTCATCTACCGGGTAAGGCTCTCAGTCTTTGGCCTCACGTCCCTGTCGGCTTTAGGCCGCCTACTTTTCCCCATCACAGCTTTTGGTCACGACATTATCATTCGCCCGAAAAAATTGTCAAGCGTCGCGCCGGTGATTACTCCACATTCTGCGCCATACGATCGGCCATCATGCGCAATTGCATGGGGCTGATGGGCTTGAGCAAGACCAGGTCTGCCTCGTCGCCCAACATCTCCGCCATACTGGGATCGGCGGTAGCGACAATCACGCGGGTTTTCTCGTGGCGCGCATCGCCGCGGATTTTGCGTAGAATATCGGTGCCGGCGACGTGGGGCAGGTTGAGATCGAGCACCACCACCGTCGGGAAAATTTCCTTAAGACGCTCCACGGCGATAGCGCCGTCATAGATGATTTCTGTTTCAAACCCCCCGGCTTTGAGCGAATCCGAAAAAATCATCGCCAGATCCGGTTCATCTTCAACGATTAGCGCCAGTTTTTTAGTCATGAGACTCCCTTCAGAATGAATGATGAAGGCTTGATTAAGTTTAACGCATTGTATCCGGTTTGCAAGTTGGATAGTTTTTTATTTTTCGGTTACTGCTGGGATGATGGCTCCGAGCGTTCCCATCCGGGCATCATTCCGGCAGATACTGGGTGACCACCCGGCAGAGCTGTTTGATGGCGACCGGCTTGATCAACACATCATCGGCGTCACGCTCGACCAGATCGGTCAAGTGGTCATTCGCGGTGACCACGATCACCCGCGTTTTGCTCATCCGCTTGTCGCCGCGGATTTGTTGCAGAAGTTTGATCCCTCCGACCAACGGCAGATGCAGATCCAGCAATACCACATCCGGCACCACCTCAAGCAGGCGTTGCTCCGCCGCTGCGCCATCGGTGATCACCTCGGCCGCCAAGCCCGCCGATTTCAGGGCCTCGGAGAAAATGAAGCCTGAGTCAATATCATCTTCAATGATCAGAATGAGTGGGTTCATGATTTTTCCTTCTCTTTCGCTTGAACAGGTACTGCGTATGGTAACTTGACGGTGAATGTGCTCCCTTTGTCCAGCTCGCTGGCAACACTCACGCCGCCGCCCATCAGCTCAGATAGCTGCTTGACGATGGCCAACCCCAATCCAAAGCCTTTGTGTTCACGAATTGCCGATCCATCCACCTGGCGGAAAGGCTCGAAAATGTAAGTTAACGCCTCCTGGGGAATTCCCGGCCCGGTGTCCACAATATCCATCGCCCAATGTTCAGGATCCGGTGTATAAATGCGCACTGTGATGCCGCCGCGATCGGTGAATTTTAACGCATTGTTGATGAGATTGACCATGATCTGGTGCAATCGCTTGGCATCTCCCTTCACGATCTGCGGGACGGCTTCTTCAATGTTTGCCTTTAAGTATAATCCTTTTGCTTCAGCAAGCACGCGCATTGTAGACTCCATATCCTGGATCAATTCCGGCATCGAAAAGTCGGTAACGTGCAGCGACATCTGGCCGGCTTCCATGCGCGCTTGATCCAACAGATCGTTGACCAGCGAGAGCAACCGCTGATCGTTGACCTTGATGCGATCTAAGGCTGCCTGCTGGCTTTCGGTGATCGGGCCATAAATCCCGGCTTCCATCATCTCGGTGAACCCGTAGATTGCGCTGAGCGGGGTACGCAACTCGTGAGAGACCATGGAAACAAAGCGCGACTTCAGGCGATCCAATTCCTTGAGCTTTTCGTAGGCGACGGTCAATTCCTCGTTGGCCTGGCTCAACTCGTGGGTGCGGTCCCGGACGCGCTGGTCGAGCTCGGTGTTGATGACGCGCACTTCGTGGAGCGCCTGTTCCGTGTTCCGCGACGAGAGCCAGGAGAGCCAGGCCAGCAGCAAGAGCCCTAAAAGCTGCGGAACAGGGGCTACGACTTGAAGCTGCACTGCTGCCAAAAAAAGCAGGATATCAACCAGACCGGCAACGGCAAAACTGGCCCACGGACGCACGAGAGCGCTGGACATAATAATTGGAATGACCAGATAGAACGTGTAATCACCTAACAAAACCTCGGGCTCCACCGAGACAAACATCGCGCCGATGAAAAGAAGCGAGAACACCGAACTTGCAAGCCAGCCACTGACAAACCGGTTGATGAGGAAGATGGCGAGCATACCCCCCAACATGACGCTGGTTGATCTCAACAGCGATGCTGATCCCACCGGATCTTCGCCCGTGAAATTGAGATAAATGGCGAAGAATAACGTCAGTGTTATCAGAGATCCCATCAACAGCAGGAGGGTATTGAGCAGTCTGCGTCTCCGGGCGTCGTCGGGGTCTGCCACAGGAACCGTTAAAAGGCGATTGATCAATGCCATTTCTATTTCCTCATTATTCTTGATCTACCAACATCAATGCGCTTAAAATGGCCGATTTGTTCACCATCTCCGGACAATACAGACACTTTCCAATCCAGAGTGGGGGGTAGGGCGGCTCAATATGGTCGGTTAACCAGGCGGCGCCTGTTTTGAGAATTTGCCGGGGCACTTTCCCGTGATGGCGATTCCAAATCGTCAGCGCTTGCAAGCAATAGGCAGTCTCTTCCGCCGTTGGGAGAAAATATCCCCAGGAGCCATCCGGATGCTGTGTGTCGGTTATCCATTGCACGGCGCTTTGCGCTAAGGCATCATTGTATCCCGCGCTGGCGATAATGGCGTGGGATGTCGTGTAATAGGGAGAGGCATGCCATTTATCGAGCAGGAAGGGCGCCGTCTCTTTGGCGGCTTCAAGAAAGTTCATAATTTTCTGCACAGATGGATGCGTTGCCTCAAGGCCGGCGCAGCGCAGGGCGCTCAGAATGTGGATATTGGCGCTGACGGAAGGGGTTGATTCCAATGCAAAGCACCGGAAGTAATAGGGTTCTTCGTAACTCAAGACCGCTTCCAAATCCACTTTCCGGCCATAGTGCGTGAGCACCTCGTAGACCAGGCTGGTCTCATCGCCATCCTTGGGAGCATAATCGGCGGCGAATCCGGCGCCCACGCCGGGGATCCAGGCATTTTGCAGGAAATTGAGATGGGGTTGGCAGAGTTGTATGGATTCTTCGTCCAATTCGTCAATCAAGGCCAGGTTCCACAGGGTCCACGCCTGTTCAAAAATGTCGAAGGTGGACACGTTGGGCGCCGCCCCGTTGGGCGCAATCCGGCGCAGATAACGCATCGCATGCGGCGCATTGCGCCGGATGTACAGCGCATAGTAGGCCGTCGCCGAAGGACTGTAACTGACCGACCCATCGCTTTCTTGTAAGCGTTCCATATCCAACAACGTCACATTGTCTGCGCCGGCCATCTCCGCCGAGAAGGCCACCGTGACAAAACGACTGATCATCTTGTCGGGCAATGCCGCCAGCTTGGCCTTCCGCATCGGCAGCAGTTTGTTGATGACGTGCATTTCATCGCGGTGTATCGCGCCTAACGATTTCGCCTCACGCAGCAACGTCGGGACGATGAGTTCAAATCCAATGGTTTCACCCGCACTGTCCTCGTGAAGTCTGGCAATGTAGTGCTCCAATGCATCTTCTGCGCGGCGCAGTCGCTCGCGGTCGGCGGCCCGGCCACGTCGCGCCAGCGCATTCATAGCCGCCAGTGTGCTGATGACGCGATCGTGAGCGTACACCGGCTGCGGCGCGCCCCACGATCCGTCTGGCAACTGATTTTCGCGCAACCATTCCAGCGCCATTGCGCCGATGTGCTCGCCCAATTCGCTCAGACGCGCAATCCACGCAGTGTCGTAAGCCGTGTTCATCATGTGGCCCGGGCCGATCTTGCGTAAGAGATTGTGGACTTCTTCTTGCAGATTCACTGTTGTCCTCGCTTATTGTGCTGTTTCATTTGAAGATGAGGTGTCCAGCACTGCCAAGATTCACGCCATTCGCCGACGCCGATGGTATTGCCGATATTCGCGTGATAAAAGTCTCGCATGTGTCCCAGGTCTTCTGACGACAGGGCTGCATAACTGCTTTGAGACGACCGCCGTCTGGTGTAGAGGTGATCGTAAAGAATGTCTCGTAATTGATTTTCCGTCAGATACAACGAAGGGCTGACGGTAAAATACAGGTCGGTCTTCCCGGTCAGCAACAACGGCATATCGAAGGCGCGCAGTTTGGAAAAACCGATGAAGATGTTCACCGGATCCACATATTCGCCGTAGTAACGCTCAATCAGCGCGCGTTTGTCGGGCGTCGTTTGCTGTTCCTGGTAGTGACGGATGGATAATTCGGCGATGGTTTCGCTTGCGTCGTGAACGAACAGGCCGAAGAATAGCCGGTGGCGGGAATGGGAGGCCGTCCGCGCCGTCAATTCATCGAATAGATCAATCAGGTAAGCATAGGCCGTCTTTGCCAGATGCGCGCGATAGTCGCCGTAAAAGCGCACACGTACATCGTGCCGGTCGTAGAAATTGAGAAAGTCGGCGGATTGTGTCAGAGCGGCCAGACCGTCAGCCGCCATGCGCATGTAGGCGTCGCCGCGTTCCATCAGGGGCAGGTCGAAAGAGGGGGTCAATAACGTTTCAATGCCGTGCTCAAACGCCAATCCATAGACGACGAGATGCTGTCCCCAAATGGCGTCGAGATAGGCCGCCGCATAGTCTTCCTTTGGCGGCGTGGGATATTCCATGGCAAACCAGCGCCGCGTCCCCTTGACCGGAAAGACGCAAACCTTCGTTCCGGCCTCGCGCACCAGTTGTGCGATTTGTTCAACAGGCAAGCTTTGGAAAGTTTGCAGATCCATAATCAACCTCGAATCGAGTGTAGATGAGCGCGTCAGCGAATCAGCGAATCGCGAATTACAACCCACAACCCAAAATCCACTACCCCTTGCGCCGCTTTGAGGCTTGATGGATGGCGACGATGAGAAGGGTGGCGATGGTCGTACTTAACAAAATCGTTACTACTATGTGCAAGGGCATCACGGCGCGGATGGACAGCAGTGTCAGTGGGAAGGCGACGGCAAATGCCAGACTGCGCGCCAGATCCAGCGGCGCCTTGAGCGTCAAGCGTTGCGCCGCGGAGAGCGCAAATCCGCCCAGAGCGCCGATGAGTACATCGGTCAGCCAACTGCTCCACGTCGCCGTCAGGTAAGCCACAAAGACGAGCATTAGAACCGGCATCACAACCGAGTTGGTCCAGGTGACTTTGAGCGGCTCCGCGTGCCCCTTGAATTTCCATTCGATCCAGCGGATGTTCCACGCGCCCAGAACGCCGCCAACGATCATACACACCAACGCCAGCCCGATCCGCCCCTGGCGCCAGATGGTCAACGACAGAAAGAATCCGGTCAAAAGAACTATATTTTGCACGAATTCCCAGAAGAATTCTTGAAAAAAGCCTACTTGCGGCGCTTTCTCGTCCATATCAGACACCTTGTTCCTACTTTAACAGGATTCCAACTTATTGACAAGTTTGTGCACTAGGAAGAGGAGAGAAGTGGGAGTTTGGGGGCGGGCTGCAC
>DAOUFX010000502.1:0-10782 GCA_034429675.1 Anaerolineae bacterium
CCCGCCCGCGTAAACCCCCTCTTTACCCCCGCGTGAGCGGGCTATTTTTGAAGGAGATTTAATATGACCCAAACACTATCCACCGAATCTTTAATGCCCCACATCCGCGCTTTGGCGGAGGGCATTGGGCCGCGCCCTGCCGGACACCCGGAAGAAGAACAGGCGCGGCAATACGTTCTGATGACCCTGGCAGACCTGGGATACAAGGACGTTGAACGGCTGCCTTTCCTGACGCCGGACACGTGGGGGTACGCCGCCGGCCTGCCGCTGGCGATCACATTGGCCGGCAACCGCTTGGGGCGGCGCGACTCCAAAGCAGGCAGATTTTTCGGCGGGCTGGTAGCGCTGGCGAGCGGCTACGCGCTGTGGGAGTCCATGCGGATCAACAAGCAGCCGGTCACGGTGCTGGCGCCGCGCGATCAGAGCGCCAACCTCATCGTGCGCATCCCGCCCACGGGCGCGGTCAAACGGCGGCTGGTGCTGCTGGCGCACACCGACAGCAACAAACACCGCCCCTCCTTCGCGCCGCAGATGAAGAAGTGGCTGTCGTGGCTGACGACGTTCGGGCTGGCGGCGACTGTCACCAACGGCGTGGCGCAGCTCGCCGAGAGTTTCGGCGCCGGCAAGGGGGCGAAACGGCTGCGTTGGGGCAGCGCGCTGGCGTTGATCGTATCGCTGGCGCTGGCGATCTACGACGAGCAGGGAACCTACGTCCCCGGCGCCAACGACAACGCCTCCGCCGTGGCCGTGGTGTTGGGGCTGGCCGCGCAACTGAAAGCCGCCCCGCTGAAACACACCGAGGTCTGGCTGGCGTTCACCGGCGCGGAGGAGGCCGGCTGCGTCGGGGCGCACAAGCTGCTGGACGTCTACGGCGCGCTGCTGCGCAGCGCGTGGTTCCTCGACTTCGAGATGGTCGGCTCTGCAGAAATCGCCTACGTCACCCAACACAGCGGATTCTCGAAGGTCAGCACGTACCGTCCGGACGAGCAATCCGTGGCATGGGCCGAGAAGACGGCGCAGGCGCATCCCGAGTTTGGCATCCACGGGCGGGACATGGTCATCGGCGAGGAAGTCGGCGCGCTGCGCAGCCGGGGCTTCCGCGGCCTTTGCCTCTCCGGCGTCGGCCCCGACGGCTGGCTGGAGAACTGGCACCAGCACAGCGACAACGTGGCCAACATCACGCCCGCCGGCCTGGAAAAAGCGGCGGGCTTCGCGTGGGAAATGATCGGGATGTTGGATCGGGAGGAGATTGGATTTTAGATTTTAGATTTTGGATTTTGGATTTTGGATTTGAAGCGTGAAATGGGTAACTGGAAATCTGCAATCTGGTTACTGTCATAAAGTATTCGCCATAGTTTGTCTCAGCGTACTTAAGCAAGTCCCCCCCCTTTAAATCCCCCCCAATGGGGGGGAAGAAAGATTCTATCGCGCGCATTCCCCCCCGTTGGGGGGGATTAAGGGGGGGAGAACAGCTTGGCGTCAGGCGCGGCGAATACTTTGAGACACTAACCAATCTGCAATCCGGTATCCGGTATCCGCTGACTCGCACAATGAACGAACAACCCAACCACATTCTGCTCATCGAAGACGATCCGGCCGTGGCGCAGAGTTTGCGCGCGGGGCTGGAGCGCGAGGGATATACCGTAGTGTGGAAAGCGGACGGCGCTGCGGGAGCGGCCTACGCCCGCGAGCGCCGTCCGCATTTGATCCTGCTGGACATCCGCCTGCCGGACATGTCCGGGTTGGATGTGTGCCGCGCGTTGCGCCAGCAGGGCGTGCGGCTGCCCATCATTATGCTCACTGCGCGCCGCGAGGAGATGGACAAAGTGCTGGGGCTGGAGATGGGCGCCGACGACTACGTCACCAAGCCGTTTGGCCTGCGCGAGCTGCTGGCGCGCATCCGCGCGCAGATGCGGCGGGCTTACGGCGATTTGTCCGCGACCGGCGGGGACGTGCTCTACGTCGCGGACCTGTGCATAGATCGCGGCCGGGGCGTGGTGCTGCGCGGCAAAGAAACGCTGGCCCTGACCCCGATCGAGTTCCGGCTGCTGGTGCACCTGGCGCAACACGCCGGGCAGGCGCTCACCCGCGCCCAGCTCCTCGACGCCGTCTGGGGCTACGCCGCCGACGTCGAGAGCGAACGCACCGTCAACGTCCACATCCGCCGGCTGCGCGAAAAAGTGGAGCTGGAGCCGGGCAAGCCGCAGATCATTCTCACCGTGCCGGGGATTGGGTACCGGTTGGTGGGATGAAATTGATAGTTTCCGGAGGGAACCATGTCCGAAGGGAAAATAGACGACTCCTCCATCCACGCTAAGTCCGCAGACGAACCGCTCACATCTATAGCAAAGAGCCAAAACCGGGAAGATGTCAGGACAAGAGAAGAGAACGGAAAAGAAGAACGCAAACCCTTGACATGGTTGGACCGAGTCGGGATGGGCTTGATGCTCTTGGCAATGGGCATGATGGTTTACAGCCTGTTCAAACCGGGAGCAGAGTTATCTGGAAGTGCCGCAGTAGTATTCCTATTGGCTTTTGCCCTCGGTAACGCCGCCAGAAAAGACTGGTTCTGGGTACTGATGGATATTTCATACGCGGTGATTTTTGTGACCTACACGGTAGCCAGTAAAGAGCAACTGCCGGCATTGAAGCCCCTAATGTACATTGTACTCATCGTTCCTATCGGTTTCGTCCTCGTGCGCTATGGCGCCAAGGGCATCTCGAAATTGCTAAAGAAACACGTCTGATAACTTCCCCTCGCAGAAATCGCCAAAAAAGCCCACCACGTACGTGGGCTTTTTTGTTGCCCCGGCTCAAATTACAACTTTGTAATCTCCACGCAACCGCATCGAAACCTGCGGCGGCGATACTAGACGCTGGAAGTTGGGAGTATGGAGGTTATTCGATGAAACGTCTATGGATTGTGTTGGTGGTGATTGCACTGGCGGCGGTTGGCGGCGCGGGGTATTGGGGATCGCGGAGCGTGCAGGCCGAAACGACGCCCGTGGCGCAGGCGCCGCCGGTGGTGGAGGTGACGCGCGGCGACGTGGCGCAGACGGTGACGGCGCCCGGCACGTTGGTGGGCACGCGCAAGGTCACGCTGGCGGCGAACGTGGGCGGGCGTGTGGCGGAGCTCAACGTGCAGGCCGGCGACCACGTCAAGGCCGGGGCAGTGCTGGCGCGGCTGGAGGCCGGCGATCTGGAGCAGGCTGTGGCCAAGGCGGAGCTGGGCCTGCAACAGGCGCAACTGGAGCTGGAGAAGCTGCAACGTCCGGCCAGCGAAGCCGACATCCGCGCCGCCGAAAACGCGGTGTCGCAGGCGGGCTCGGCGCTGGGCATCGCGCAGTCCGAGCGCGACCAGACGCTCGCCGAGGACTTGTTCCTGAATGCTCTGCCCAACGCGCGCATCGCGTACAACGATAAGAAAGAATGGTACGAATCGCGCCAACGCCTCTTCAGCGAGGGCAAACTGGACTCGTTCTGGTTTGTGGATCAGGCCCGGCGCGAGTTCGAGGACGCCGAGAAAAACTTGCAGGTGCTCGAAGCACAGGCAGCGCTCAAGGAACGCACCGCCAACAGCGACGTGTCGAAGGATGCGCAGGAATATCAGGAAGCGAAGGACAAGCTGGCAGCGCTGCAGGCGGGCGGCGATCCGCTGGCGCTAAAAGCCGCGCAGATCAAGGTGCAGGAAGCGCAGATCACGCTGGACGACGCAAAAGCCGATCTGGCCTCCGCCGTCGTCAAGGCGCCGTTTACGGGCATCGTGCTCGAAGTCAAGGCGGCAGCCGGCGAGGCGGTGGCAGCAGGCGGCGCGCTACTGGTGCTCGGCGACCCGATCGCCGTCGAGGTTGCGGCCAACGTCGTCGAAGAAGACTTCCCGCTGGTGGCCGTCGGACAGCCGGTGGAGCTGTTCTTCGACGCGCAGCCGGAACTCGCAATCATGGGCAAAGTGGCGCGGATCGTGCCGCAGCGCACCTCCGACGATCGCCCGCTCTACCCGGTGATCATTGCGTTGGACGAGGCCATACCGCAGACGCTGGCGCCGGGAATGACGGTGGACGCTTCGATCGTGCTGGATTCGCGAACGGACGTGTTGCGCCTGCCGCGCGCCGTCGTCCGCGCCCGCAGCGACGGCAGCGCCGAGGTCAAGGTGTGGGACGGCAGTGCGGCGGTCAAACGCAGCATCAAAGTTGGACTGCGCGGCGACACCTACGTGGAAATCCTGGAGGGGCTGCAAGAGGGTGAGCAGGTGGTGGCAGAATGAATCAAGAATCACGAATCATGAATCATGAAGCGGCGGGGCGGCGGATCGGCGAGTCAGCGGGGCGGCGGGGCAGCGATAGCGAGTATCCTCTTCCGCCGTCTACCGTCTACCGTCTACCGTCTACTCATTCCACGTTTCACGTTTCACGTTTCACGGATTATATCATCGAGACACAGGCCCTTTGCCGCACCTACCGCCTGGGGCGGACGGAGGTGCAGGCGTTGCGCGGGGTGGATGTGCAGATTGCGGCGGGGGAGTTCGTGGCGCTGATGGGAGCGTCGGGGAGCGGGAAGTCAACGCTGTTGCATCTGCTCGGCTGCCTGGACACGGCGACGAGCGGAGAATACCGCCTGGAAGGCGTCGAGGTGAGCCGGCTCTCACAGCGCGCCCGCGCCGACGTGCGCAACCGGCGCATCGGCTTCGTCTTCCAGAGCTTCAATCTGCTGGCGCGCGCTTCGGCGCTGGACAACGTGATGCTGCCCCTGCTCTACCGTGGGCGCGTCAAAGATGCGGCGAAGCGCGCGATCGAAGCGCTGGCGCGCGTGGGTCTGGCCGACCGCGCCGCGCACCGCCCCCAGGAGATGTCGGGCGGCGAACGGCAAAGGGTAGCCATCGCCCGCGCCCTCATCGCCGATCCCGCCATCCTCCTGGCCGACGAACCGACGGGCAATCTCGACAGCCAGACCGGCGAAGCGATCATGCGCCTGCTGGCCGACCTGCACGCCGAAGGTCGCACCATCATCACGGTGACACACGACAACCACGTGGCAGGCTACGCGGAACGGGTGTTGCGGATGAAAGACGGGCGTTTGAACGTTGGAACGTTGGAACGTTCAAACGTTGCACCCATAGGAGTGAATCTATGACATTCGGCAATAGTCTCAAAACAGCCTTCACCGGCCTGTGGGCCAACAAATTGCGGGCGGCGCTGACGACGTTGGGCATCATCATCGGCGTGGCGTCGGTGATTGCGATGTTGGCGCTCGGCAACGGGGCGCGGGCAGCGGTAGAAGCCAGTTTTCGCTTCCTGGGCGCGGACCAGGCGCAAATTTCCGAGCGCCAGGAGTTCGAGGACGGCAAATTCCGCTCCGTAGGCAAAACCCTTTCGTACGCCGACGGCCTGAACATGCCGGTGGCAGTTCCCGAAGTGGCGCGCGTCTCGATGTCGGTAAGCGGCTCGGCGAAAGTGCGTCACGGACGAGTAGTGCTGGACATGCACTACGCCGCCGTCACCGCCGACGCGCTGCAAGAGACGGCAGCGCAGGGCGAGCTCCAGCCGGTGGGACGCGAGGAAGGCGCGGCGCTCGGCGAGAAAGACTTCATCCAGAGCGGACGTTTCTTCTCGCCGGCCGAGGTGATGGACGGCGCAGACGTCTGTGTGCTGGGTTCGCAGACGGCTGCGGACCTTTTTGAAGGCGACGACCCGGTGGGCGCAACCATCTACATCAACCGCATGCGCTGCCTCGTGGTGGGAGTGTTGGCCGAACTGGAAACGGTGGATGCCGAAGACCGCTACCGCAGCAAGCCCAACGAGGCGCTGTATATGCCCATCAGCGCGGCCATCCGCGCCTTCTTCGAGAACGAGCCGTCGGTCGGCATTACGGCATACGTGCGCGACGAAAAACGCATGGACGAAGCCAAAGCACACATCGCCGCCTACCTGCGCCAGCGCCACGCGGTCGAGAAGAACGACGAAGGCGTGTACCAGGACGACTTCAACATCACCACGCGCCAGGACATCCTGGGCGCGCAGAAAGAAGCGGCCAACACCTTCTCGTTGCTGCTGGCGGCGATGGCCGTCGTCTCGCTGGTTGTGGGCGGCATCGGCATCATGAACGTGATGTTGGTCAGCGTGACCGAGCGCACGCGCGAGATCGGCACGCGGCTGGCCGTGGGAGCGCAACGCGGCGACATCGTGCGGCAATTTTTGCTCGAGGCCGTTTTGCTCAGCGCCGCCGGCGGTATCCTCGGCGTCGCCGTGGGCATCCTGACGATCCCGTTGGCGGCGGCCCTGAACCGGGGCGTCGCGCTGCTTGCGCCGGTGAGCATTCCGCTGTCGCTGGGCGTAGCGATCTTCACCGGCATAACCTTCGGGCTGTATCCGGCCCTGCGCGCCTCACGGCTCAGTCCGATTGAGGCGCTGCGGTATGAGTAGGAAAGTGTTTTTGCGAACGGCGTACCGTTCGCGAAAACA
This sequence comes from Anaerolineae bacterium, assembly GCA_034429675.1. Classification (GTDB taxonomy): domain Bacteria; phylum Chloroflexota; class Anaerolineae; order B4-G1; family SLSP01; genus JAKQHY01. The sequence continues at coordinate 6,459 of DAOUFX010000502.1, forward strand.
CCGCCTTAATTTTCGGAGGAGAAAAACACATGAAAACGAAGTACATCGTCATTGGAGTTGTCGTCATTTTGTTGTTGGGTGGAGCGGCGTTTGTGGCCGGGCGGCTGTTGCAAAAGTCGGCGCAGGCCGAAGAAGGTCCGCAGGGAATGATCGGGCCGAACGGCGAAGTGATCGGGCCGGGAATCAGTTCGTCGGTGAGCGACGGAAGCGGCGCCCGCGTCTCTTCCGGATCGGTTTCGGTCGAAATGGAACCTGCGCCGGAACTGCCGGAACGCGAACCCGAGGCGATGGGCCAGCTGAAAAGCGTCGAGGACAACAGCCTTTTCGTCAAAGACATCGGCGGCGGCGGAATGATCGTGGCGGCGTCCGGGGAAGATGGCGAAATAACCATAGACTCGCCGGGGTCGGAAGGCGCCGGCACCGAGGTCGAAATCGTGGTCACACAAGACACCCAAATCTACCGGGAAGTCACCGAAATGCCCGGCCCGGAAGCGATGAGCGCGGATACGCCCGCGACAATCCAACAAAAGGTTGAACTCATCACCCTGAACGACATCGGCGACAACGGTCTGGTCACGGCCTGGGGGCAAAAGCGCGGCGACCGCCTCGTGGCCGAGGTGATCCTGTATATGGGATTTTGACAAGTCGGCAAGATGCCGGATACTGAGGAAGAAGGTGTTTTTTCGTGCGGGAGTACCCGCACGAAAAAACACTCCCTATTACCCTCTGCTGCGTCTGAAGGAGACATCTGGATGTTGAAACAGTCTATCCGCTGGCGGCTGGCGCTGAGTTTCGCGGGGCTGGCATTGTTGGTGACGCTGGCGTTGGGCGCGGTGCTGTTGGGCATCTTGCGCAATTACTACGGCCAACAGGAGCTCCGCTACCTGGAAGACAACGCCGTCGCCGTCAGCGCCTTTGTCGCCGATATGCTGCGGCAAAACCCGTCTCCCGACACCTTGCAGGCGCAGGTGGAAGGATTGACCTTCCTGGCGGAAAGCCGCGTCCGCCTGCTGGACACCCAAAACAACGAGATTGCGGACTCCGGCTCGCCGCTTGAAGACAGAATGTTTATGGTCTCTTTTAACGAACAAGGAGATCAAATCATCCGCATGCAATCCATCGAAACGCCTCCGCCCGAGCTCAGCGATGTTATCCCCTTCACCCGAACCATCGCCATGGGAGAAGATGTAGGAGGGGGAACAACAGAAGGCACAATGCTTGTCGCCGCAGTTGCTTCCGACATCCCCACTTCAACGCTGCTGTTCACAGGAACGGACTTATCTCCACAGATTCCGGGAATGGAGGCGGTTCCCGCGGTGCGCACCATCTACGGCGTAGCCCTGGAAAGAGATGAGAACACAGCCGGAGCACGCTCGCCGGTCAAGATGACGCAACCGGTGCAAGCTGCCGGCGGGGAACTGTGGGGGTATCTTGAACTTTCGGAAGGCCCGGCCTACGGCACACAGATCGTGCGCAGCGCGGCCATCGCGTGGGGCATCGCCGGGGCGCTGGCGGTGCTGTTGGCGGCGACCGTCGGCTGGCTGATGAGCCGCAACCTGAGCGCGCCGCTGCTCGCCCTGACCGCTACCACGGCGCGGATGGCGGCGGGCGACCTGTCCACCCGCGCTCCGGCGACCGACCGCGCCGACGAGTTCGGCGCGCTCGCTCGCGCTTTCAACCAGATGGCCGACCGCGTCGAAGAGACCGTGACCACCCTGCGCGAATTCGTCTCGGACGCGGCGCACGAGCTGCACACCCCGCTCACGGCATTGCACACGAATCTGGAACTGGCCGGCGACTCCGATGCGGTGCGCCGGGCCCAGGGACAGGTAGCCCGACTCGAAGCACTGTCGGAGGGGCTGCTGGATCTTTCGCGCATCGAAGCCGGCGCGCCGACTTTTGCGCCGGTGGACGTCGTTGCACTGGTGCAAGAAACGGTCGAAATCTACGCCTCGCAAGCGGAACAATCCAATCTCACGTTCACATCCACGATGCCGGACGGCCCGGCGTGGGTGCAGGGGGACGCCGCGCACCTGCGCCGCGCATTGACCAACCTGCTCGACAACGCCCTCAAATTCACGCCGGCGGGCGGCGCGGTGCGCGTCGCGGTCGCCGGCGACCCGCAGTCCGTGGCAATCCACATCGAAGATACCGGCATCGGCATCCCGGAAGCGGATTTGCCGCACCTCTTCAACCGCTTCCATCGCGGGCGCAACACAGCGGAGTATCCGGGCAGCGGGCTGGGGCTGGCCATCGTCAAAGCCATCGCCGAGGAACACCACGGCCAAATCGAAGTGAATACAGCAGAAACCGGCGCACACTTCACCCTGCGCTTGCCGCTGATAGAAAGGGGGTTCACAGGCGGGATTCCCCGCCTGTGCCCCCCCCCTCTTTAACTTTCCAACTTTCAACTATTTCCCAAGGAGGTCAGAATGAACATCGGCATTATCGTCTATTCGTTGAGCGGCCACACCCTAGCGGTGGCGACAACATTGAAAGAGGCGCTGCTGGCAGCCGGACATACCGTGTCACTGGAAAAAGTGGAAATCGTCGGGGTGGCGACGCGAGCCACCGAAGATGCGGCGCTGAAAACGCAGCCCAACGTGAACCCCTACGACGCGCTGGTGTTCGGCTGCCCGGTGCGGGGCGGGACCGTACCATCGCCGATGAGGCGGTACCTGGAGCAGATTCCGTCCTTGAGCGACAAAAAAGTAGCCTGTCTCCTGACCCATTTCTTCCGCCGGGAGTGGGGCGCCAACCAGGTTTTCGCCCAGATGAAAGCCATCATCGAACCCAAAGGCGCGACAATCATCGGAACGGTGGAGGTGAAGTGGTTTAGTTTGAAGCGCAAGCAGCAGATCGCCCAGGCCGTTGCGGAACTGAGCCGGTTGCTTTAAGCCGCACCTGATCGCGCGATACTGCGAATGAACCTCTCAACATTCCAACTTACGCAGCGACGGCACGGCAAACAGAACGGCCAGCCCAAAAGCCAGCGTAATCCCGCCGCTGATGGTAATCGCAACCGTGGGGCCCCAGAGCTGGGCGATCGTGCCCGCCCACAACGAACCGAAAGGCGCCGTGCCGAAGAACATCAACGTGTACACCGCCATCACCCTGCCGCGCAACTCATCGGAGACGATGGACTGCACCAGCGTATTGGCGGTGGCATTTTGCAGCACAAAGCCCAGGCCGATCATCGGCAAAATACACAGCGACAGGGTCAGCGAGCGCGAAAAAGACAACGCCACCAAGGCTATCGGGTAGAACAAATTGCCGAAAGTCAACAACAACCCCTTGCGACGCATACCGCCCAACGAAGCGATGATCAGCGAACCGACCAGCGCGCCTGCCCCCACCGCTGCGCTCAACATCCCCAACCCGGTTTCCTCGGCGTGCAGCACATCGGCGGCGTAAGAGGGCAGCAAAGTGGCGTAGGACGCGCCGAACAACGACGACACGCCGACCAGCGCGATGATCGTCCGCACCGGCACATTGCCCCAGATGTAAGCCAGGCCGATCTTGATCTGATCGAGCATTGGCTTTCTGGTTTGTGTGACCACCGGCTTGGGAAAGCGCATACGAGAAAGAGCCAGGAGCACGGCCAGGAAACTGAGGCCGTTGAGGGCAAAACACCAGGTCGCGCCCAACACGGCCAGCACCGCCCCACCCACCGCCGGGCCGATCACGCGCGCCAGATTGAACATCGTCGCGTTGAGGGCGATGGCGTTGGGCATATCATGGCGGTCCTCCACCAGCTCGACGGTGAGCGCCTGACGGGTCGGCGCGTCGAACGAATTGACGATCCCCAACAGAGTCGCCAGCAAACCGACGTGCCAGATGCGCAAAATGTCGGCGCCGGACAACGCCGCCAGCGTGAAGGCCAGGAGCATCATAACCGTCTGCGTGATCAGCAACAGCCGGCGTTTGGAGGTGCGATCAATGATCGCCCCGGCCGGGAGCATCAAAAAGAGCGTCGGGATGCTGCCGGCAAACGAAACAAACCCTAAGGCGAAATTGGAACTGGTGAGTTGGTAGACCAGCCATCCCTGAGCCACCGACTGCATCCACGTCCCCATCAACGAGGTAGCTTGACCGAAAAACCAGAGGCGGTAATTGTGATAGCGCAAAGATGCAAAGGCATAAGGCACGCGCCACTTTCGTGTATCGTTGCTCATCGGGCTTTCCTCTTCTCACAAAGATTGGCCCGATGATCATACACCTGTTTACGTTTTTGACTTCTATCCCATTACGCCGCAAAATTCATTAGCAGATTCAGTATCTTCTAAAAATCTGAGGGTGGGGGCTTGGGGGGCGGGCTGCGCCC
>DAOUFX010000503.1:0-2638 GCA_034429675.1 Anaerolineae bacterium
GGGCGCAGCCCGCCCCCCACTTCCCCCTTATTGCATTGCGTGAGCTGAGAGCAGTTGCATTGGTTTCACGCCCTCCAGCTGGGCTTCTTCGAGGATGTGGGCGTTCAGCAGCGCGGCGATGGTCTTGTCCAGTTCGGCGGGCGTCCATTTGAGGACGTGGAACACTTTGGCGATGGTATCCCGGTCGCTGCACACCACGTTGTCCACGTACTTCTGGACCAGCGTCTGTTGCGCGTGGGAACGGCTGATGGCCCGCGCTTGTTCTGATACGGTGGGGAAGTGGCGCTGGAGCAGCTCGTAGACGAAAGAATAGCGCCAGGCGCCGGTCGGAGCAACGCCGACGGGAATGACTTTCAGCCCCACTTGAAGTTCCACCAGCGCGCGCTCGAAGCGTGTTTTGGCGCTTTCGGCGCTCATGCGCGCCTCTTTGCGCAAGCGGACGGTGTCCAGCGGGCCGAGGCGCAGCAGGGCTTCGTAGATGTCCTTGGCCTCGGAGGTCAGCAATCCGTCGCGGTATTCCGTCAGGTAATCCTCAAGGTCGCCGAAACTCTCGCTGCATGCGTACAGGGTTGGGAGCAGTTCCAGCGATACCAGCGTGGCCCGGCGCCGCAGCAACTTGCCGTAGTACCACCACTTTTTGTCCAACGAGTCGTCTTTCCAGCCCCAACATTTGCTGCCGTCGGGATCGTCGTGAGCGTCCGGCACGTCCCGCGCGCGCCCGGCGATGGCGTGAAGCAGACTGGGCAGTTCGATGTCCTTGATCGGCCAGAAGTGGCAGAATCCGACTTCATCCACAAAGGCGCGGGCGTCGGCGACGGTGTGCAGCCGTCGTTCGGGGGTGCGATGATAACGATAGGCTCTTTGTTCGGCCAGCCATTCTTGCGGGATGAGGGTGCTCACGCGGTCTCTCTCCATTCCTGTTCCCAGCCGGCGTTGGCGTCCGGCGCGCCGCCGAGTTCGACATAGGCGCTTTCGACGTTCCAACGATGGGGCCCGGCGCAATCTTCCCGTTCCGCTCCGGTGATGCTCGCGCAGTGGGCGAGCGTTTCCGCTTGGGTCATGCCGGTTGCGACGGCGTGCGCCACACGTTCGTGGAGTTCGGCCAGATAGGCGCGATCCTGGTCAAAGCGCGCGCGGATTGCGGCGGGGTCGCCGGTGGGCGCGCCGTGGCCGGGAATCAAGACGCGCACGTCCAGGTCGGCCAAACGCGCCAGGGTGTTTTCGTAGGCGACCAAGCCGCCCGACGCCATGGGGATTTCGATATCGCTGAGCATATCGCCGGCCCAGAGCATCCCGGCGGCGGCGTGATAAACCACGATCTGATCCGGGGCGTGGCCGGGGGCGAATAGCATCTGCAAATCCTGGTCGCCAAGCCGTATGTGCAGAGCGTCGCTGAATGTAAGCGTGGGGCGCGGCAGGACGAAGGGGTGTGGCCGTTGGATGCCGCTCTCGGTTTCCCATTGTGCGATTTGCTGTTGTAGGTGCTCGCCGTGAGTCGCCAGCGTTTCCAGGTAGCCGGCGTGCGCGACGATGTGCATGCCGGCGGGCGCATCCGGGCCGGCAAAGACTTCAGGGCCCAGAATGTGATCCCAGTGCCCGTGAGTGATCACCAGCGTGTGCGGCGTCGCGCCGCGCTCCGCGACGAACGCGGCGATGGCGGCCAACGACTCCTGGGTCAGACCGGGATCAATGAGACACGCCTGATGGTCGGCGATGAAGACGCCGTGGTTGGTGGCATAGAGCGCACTTTGCGCTACCCACAGATGCGGGGTCCATTGTGTGAACATGTCGTCCTCCAGAAAGTCGAAAGTCAAGAGCGTTGCAAGTTGCAAGTTGAAAGTTAGAAAGTTGAAGAGCGGGTGAGCGAATTACGAATTACCGATTTCCAGTTTCACGTTTCAATTGCTCCGCCGCGCCGCGCCACTTCTGCGCGGATGGCGGCTACGTCGGCGGTGCGCAGGGCGTGCGATGGCGCGGGACCGTCTCCCAGGACGACGGCGACCACGCCGTCACGGCAGGGGATCGCCAGGTCGGCGACGTAGTCCCCGTCATCGTCGCGGATGAAATAGTCGCGTTCGGGGAAAAAGCCGCTCTCCTTGAGCGTCACGTACATCCCGTCCGCGCCGGACATGTAAAGGTCGTTGATTTCTTCGGCGGCGGCGAAGCGGTCCCAGGTGGATTGCACGAACGTGATCCGCCGCCAGCGCAGGCTGGGCAGCGGCGGCTCGCGCCGGATCAGCGGCCCGATTTGTAGCTTGTAATAGCGCTCGCCGGCCCGCTGATGCTCCGCCTCGTCCGGGAACAGATCGCGGCGCAGCGCCAGCTCGTGACCGCGCACCTCGGCGTACCAGGGTATGCTCCACTTTTCTTCGGCGAAAGCCGCCGTCAAATAGAATGCCAGCACCGCCGCGTCGGTGACGCATTCGGGCGCGTGACGCTCCGGGATGCGATACCACCCCTGATCGCGCGCGATGGCAAAGTCGCGCGGATTCTTGATAACCCCCACCAAAACCCGATCGGCTGCGTGAAACATACGGCCACCTCCTTCGAAAATAGCGTTTAGCCGTTAGCTTTTAGCTGTTAGCCAGGAATTACCACTGAACGTGATGGGGTAAAGGGGGGTGTTGGCGCGGGCGGG
>DAOUFX010000504.1:0-7276 GCA_034429675.1 Anaerolineae bacterium
CCCGCCCGCGCAAACCCCCTCCTTATTTCCATTTTAAGCGACGAACTGCTCCGCGTAGTGGCAGGCGACGCTGTGGCCCGGTCGCAGCTCGCGCAGCACGGGCGCTTCCTGTGAGCAGTTTGCCTGGGCCAGTGGGCAGCGCGGGTGAAAGCGACATCCCGGCGGCGGGTTGATGGGATTGGGGATTTCTCCCCGCGGCATGGGCTGCGTGCGGCGTTCGTGCGGATTAGGCACGGGCACGGCGGCCAGCAACGCCTGAGTGTAGGGGTGTAGCGGCATGCGGTAGACCTCGCGCAGATCGCCCACCTCCACCAGTTCGCCCAGGTACATGATCCCGATGCGGTCGCAGATGTACCGGGCGGTCGCCAGATCGTGGGTGATGAAGAGGTAGGTCAGGTTGAGCTCGTGCTTGAGCTGTTTCATCAGGTCCAGCAACAGCGCCCGCACGCTCACGTCGGCCATGGCGATTGGCTCGTCGGCCAGCACCAGGTCGGGGCGCGTGACCAGGGCGCGCGCGATGACGACGCGCTGGCGCTGTCCTCCCGAAATTTGATGCGGAAATTTGTTGTAGAAGTAGTTGGCCGGCGCCAGCCCGACTTTTTCCATCATCTCGACGACGGTCTCGCGCCTTTTGTCCTCGGACATCGTGGGGATGGGAATTTGCAGGCCGTAACCGATCGCGGTTCCCAGCGACATGCGCGGATTAAGCGAGGCCATCGGGTCTTGGAAGATGACCTGCATCCGCCGTCGCAGCTGGCGCAGTTCCGTTTTGTTCAGCGTCGCCAGATCAATGCCATCGAATTTCACCGTCCCGGACGTGCGCGTTTCCAGTCCCAGCGCCAGCCGTCCGGTCGTCGTCTTGCCGCTGCCGCTCTCCCCGGCCAGGCCGAAAACTTCCCCGCGCCGGATGCTGAAGCTCACGCCGTCTACGGCGTGGACGAATTGCCGTTGCCGGCTGAAGATGCGGTCAATCATATTCTGCTGCACCGGGAACCACTTCTTCAGGTCGCGAATTTCGACGAGTGTGTCCGTTTGTGTGTTCATTGTTCTCCCTCGTAAAGCCAGCAGTGGACCAGGTGCCCGGGGTGGGGCGTCATCAGCGCCGGTTCTTTTTCGGCGCAGATGGGCAGCGCCTTGGGGCAGCGCGGATGGAAGCGGCAGCCGGCGGGTGGGTGGGTGAGGTTGGGCGGCTCGCCTCCCATTTTGTAGAGTTCCTCCCGCTCGTCCAGGCGGATGCTGGGCACGGAGCGGAGCAGGCCATCGGTGTAGGGGTGCAGCGGTGCGTCGAACACGTCCATCACGTCGCCGATTTCGGCCATCTGCCCGGCGTACATCACCGCGATGCGGTCGGCCAGTTGGGCCACCAGCGCGATGTTGTGGGTGATGAGGAGGATGGTCAGGTTGAATTCGTCGCGCAGCACTTTGAATTCGTCCAGCAACTTCGCCTCCACGATCACGTCCAGCGAGGTGGTCGCTTCGTCGGAAATGATCAGGTCGGCGTTGAGCACCAACCCCAGGCCGGTCATCACCCGCTGGCGCATACCGCCGGAGAGCTGGTGCGGATAATCGCGCATGCGTTGTTCCTGGATGCCCAGTTTGTTGACCAGGGTGCGCGCGCGTTCCAGCGCCGCCTGCACCGCAGTTTGCGGCTCGTGGACCTGGATGGCTTCGACGAGATGCTCGTCCATGCGTTGCACCGGATTGAGGGACGTCATTGGGTCCTGAAAAATCATGCTCACGCGGCGCCCGCGAAAGTCGCGCATCCGGCGATCGTCGTAGCGCATCACGTCTTCCCCATCGAAAATAATCTGCCCGCCGCTGATCTCGCCGGGCGGCATGATCATTCGCAGCAAGGCCTTGCCCATCGTGCTCTTGCCGCAGCCGCTCTCGCCGACCAATCCCAGGATTTCGCCCCTGTAGATGTCGAATGAAACCCCGTTGACGGCGCTCAGCGATCCCAGGCGGGTGTGGTAGGTGACGGACAGATCGCGGATTTGAACCAGAACGTCTTTGTTATCGGTTGTGGTCATAAACTCGTTCCTTTGTAAGCGCATTCCCGATGCTTGAAACGTGAAACGTGAGGCGTGAAGGGTGCGCTGCGCCGGTATGACGTTTCCTGATCTCAAGCATTTTATAACTCCGCCAGCCGGGGGTTGAGGATTTCCGACAGGCTTTCGCCGAGCATACTGAACGCCAGCGTCACCAGCGTGACCATCCCGCCGGGGAAGGTGATCAGCCACCAGGCGCGACGCAGGTAGTCCTGGCCGCGCGCCAGGTCAATGCCCCAGTCGGGCGTGTCCGGCGGGATGCCGAACCCCAGAAAGCTCAGACCGGCTTCGGTGAGGATGGCGTCCGCGACGTTGACCGAGAAGATGACCACGATGGAGGGGATGACGTTGGGCAGGATGTAGTCGCGGAGGATTTGCAGCGACGTGGCCCCCAGACTGCGGGCCGCTTCGACGTAGAGCTCTTCCTTGACCGTCAGCGTTTGCCCGCGGACGATGCGGAAGTACGTCGGCACATACAGCGCCGCGATGGAGACGATGATGTTCCCGATGCCCGGCCCCAGCACGGCGGCAATGGAGATGGCCAGGATCAGGCCGGGGAAAGCGTAGAGGCTGTCCATAATCAGCGTCAGCACGCGATCCAGCGGGCCGCCGACGTAGCCGCTGATCAGACCGATCGGCACGCCGATGACCACCGCGACGACGGCCGAGCTCAGCCCCACGATCAGGGCGATGCGCGTCCCCCAGATGATGCGGCTGAACACGTCCTGGCCGATCTGGTTGGTGCCCAGTACAAAACCGCGCCCCTCTTCCTCTTTCAGTCCGCCGATGACCGCGACATCCGGGAACTGCTCCTGGATCGCCGCCAGGTTGGCCGTCTCGACGACGAACCCATCGAGCTCGCCCGCGTTAAGCGCTGCGAGGCCCTCTTCCAATGTGTTGTAGCGCCGGGGGCGCGGCTGGTAGTTCGCGGCCAGACCTTCTTCCTGGGCTTTCTGGTTGAGGGCGGCGACGGCGTCGCGTAAGGCCTGGCTGGCCGGACTGCCGACGACGTAGCCGATGTTGTGGTTGTTCAGTGCGATGTCGCGCAGCGTGGTCGCCGTCGCGCCTTTGGGCACCACCAGAGCGTAGACGGACGGCAGTTCGCCGGGCGCCAGAAGCGAGGGGCCGACCTCGGCGCGGGGGTCGTAGGGCGCAAAAATTTTAGGAAAAACGCCAATGATGATGATAAACAGCAATAAGATTGCACTGATGAGGACGAACCACCAGTCGCCGCCGTACCATTTGCGCGCCAGCAGCAGACGCCGGACAAAGCCCACGCGGTCGAGTTCGAGTTGCCAGTCGGGGACGGATTGTGTCGTTGTTTCTTTGCTCATACCATTTACCTCAATAGCGGATGCGCGGATCAATGAAGGCGTAGAGCACATCAATCAAAACGCTGATGACGCCCACGAACATCGCGAAGACGGCGATCGTGGCCTGGACTGCGCTGTAGTCGCGCAGTTCGATGCGTTTGACGAGATAGCGCCCGATGCCGGGCCACGAGAACGTGGTTTCGGTGAGCACCGCGCCGGCCAGAAGCAGCGCGAATTGCAAGCCGATCAGGGTCATGATGGGGATGAAGATGTTGCGCATCGCGTGTGTGTAAGTCAGGCGGCGTTCTGGCAGCCCGCGCGCCCGCCCGGCCGTGATGAAGTCGGCCTGGAGCATCTCGATCATATTGACCCGCGTCAGGCGGATGAACGGCCCGACCAGGATCAGGCCCAGCGACAGCGCGGGCAGCACCAGGTGGAGCAGCAGGGACTTCAGGGCCGGCCAGTTCTGGCTCAAAATGGCGTCGAGAATGTAGAAGTTGGTGCGGGCTTGAAATTGTGTGAGCAACAGCTGGTCCATGCGCCCTGCCAGCGGAAAGATCGGAATGCGGACGGAGAAGAGAATCTGGAACATCAGCCCCAAAAAGAAGACCGGGATCGCATAGATGATGATGCTGAACACACGGATGCCGTAGTCTGCCGGCTTTTTGCGCTTTTCCGCCGCGTATGCCCCACTGAGAATCCCCACCACCGAAGTGAAAATCATCGCCGGGATTGCCAGTTCGATCGTCGCCGGCAGGCGCTCCGCCAGTTCGTCTCTGATTGGCCGTTCGCCTTGCGTCAGCGCGTTGCCGAAATCGAGAGTGATCATCCGCCACAGAAAGTCGAAGTACTGCGCGTACAGCGGGCGATTCAGCCCCAACCGTTCGCGGAGCGCCGCGGCCTGTTCCTCGCTCACCTTCGGCCCAAGCTGCGAGCGGATGGGGTCGCCGGGTAGGACGCGCATCACAAAAAAGACCATGGTCACGAGAATGAGCACCATCGGAATCGTCAACAGGATCCGGGTGATCAGAAAATTGCGCAACGAATTGGACATAGACCTTCCTCCGTCCTCGGAATTTGATCGCACGAAGATGGGGGTGAGATTGGCCTCACCCCCATCCGTTCGTTAACGTCCGGCGGCGGCGATTATTCTCCGTCCACCATGTACTTTTGGTTGAAGACCAGGTAACGCAGAGAGGGCGCGTTGATAGTGACAACGTTCAGCCCTGCGACGCTTTGCAGGCGGATGGCCTCGACCGGGCCGACGGTGCGCCAGGCAATGTCAATCTCGCCTTTTTCTACGGCGTTGCTCATCGTGGTCGGGTCGGCGAAGTAGCGGATGATGACGTTGGGAATGAGCGGCTTGTCGTCGCCGAAGTATTCCGGGTTGGCTTCGAGCACCATCTGCTGCCCCGGCGTGTGCGAAACCACGCGATACGGGCCGATGCCGTCCAGTTTTTCCGGGAATTGAACGATCTCATCGGCGGTGAAGATGTTGGGATTGCCCACGATGAAGGGCGCAGTCGCCGACAGGGCATCCAGGAAACCGTAGGAGTCCTTCAGTTTGATGACCACGGTCGTGTCGTCCGGGGCTTCCACGTCTTCGATGTAGGCTTGCATCAGGCCGGAAACCTGACCTTCGAGGCCGTTGATCCGGTCCCACGAGCGGGCGTAGTCCTGAGCTGTGACCGGCGTACCGTCGGCGAATTTGATCCCTTCCCGCAGTTTGAAGGTGTAGGTCTTGCCGTCTTCGCTGGCGGTCGGGAAATCTGCGGCGGCGGCAGGCACCAGTTCGGAGGTGCCGGCCTTGTATTTCAGCAGAGGTACCCCCGTGTTCTTGAGCACTTCCCAGTCGTGGGTGGCGTAGGCGTCCTGCGGGTCGAGGCTGTTCACTTCGTCGGTGGTGCCGATGATGATCGTGTCCGTTTTCCCGGAGGCCGGCTTGGCGTCCGCGGTGAAGCTGACCACATTGTAGTTGAATTCAAACGGCGCGCCGATGGTCACACCCTCGATGCCATCGCGCACAATGATGAACTCCGGCTCCCAGAAGAGCGGCAGAGTCGGGACCTGCTCGGCGTAGTAGTCGCCCAGCTCCTTGTAGAGCTTTTCGCGTTCTGCTGCGCTGGGGGAGGCCGCCGCGCGCTGCAGCAGATCGTCCATCTTCTCGTCGCAGTAGTTCACACCGTTGTCCGGCGACGAAATGCAGGACGAAAAGGGCGTGAGCCAGTTGTCGGGATCGGCAAAATCGGGGAACCAACCGAGGATGAAGACCGGGAAGGCCTCGCCGGCGACGAAGCTGTCCACGTACTCGGCCCAGTTCTGCGACTGGAGATTTACCTTGATCAGGCCGGTTTCTTCGAGCTGTTCCTTGATGACCTGCATCACGTCCGCCGTCGTTGTGCCGTAGTGTTCCGGCGGGTACCAGAGATCGAACTCGAAGGGTTTGTCGGCGGTGTAGCCCAGGCCTTTCAACAACGAGATGGCCATCTCCAGGTCGCGCGTGCCGTATTTGTCGAGGAACGGCTCGGTCGCGTAGGGGTAGCCCTCTGGAACCATGTGGTAGGCCGGGATGTTGCGTCCTTCGAAGACGCGGTCCACGATCGCCTCGCGGTCAATCGCGGCGGCGAATGCCTGCTTGAGTTCGGGCGTCCAGAGGGGATGCGCTCCGGCGGCTGCGGGCTCTGTGGCTGCGGGTTCCGTGGCGGCGGGCTCTGTGGTTGCCGGGGCATCGGTGGGCTGCACTGTGGCGGGCGCCGGGGTCGGGTTGCCGCAGGCCGTCAGGATCATGCTTGCCAGCACGATGATGGTCAGAAACGTGAACAAAGATTTCGCTTTCATTTTTCTCCTCCTGAATTGTGTTAAATGATCTATCCTGGCTGTTTTTGTGTTCGTTTCAAAAATCGTGTTTTTTCTTTCCTCCTTCAAAAATGAGCCGTCGAAGCGACGGTAACGAGGCGGTTTTCGTGGGCGAGTCTGCTCGCCCGCGAAAACCCTCCTTATCTATTTTGTGGCCCCATCAGTGTATGGGGGGAGCCGCGCCGTGGCAACCGCCAACCGGCCAGTTTGGCGCGCTCGCCGACCCGCGCTATTCGGAGCGAATTTCGAGCAACGTCACCCCGAAGGGCTGCACCGCGACGGTCCATTCGAGGGCGTTCGCCGGCGTGGCGACGCGCTGCACGGAAACGTCCAATTCCATGCGGCGGCGCAAGACCTTCAAGTCGTCCGGGCGGATGTGCCGCGGCGCGCCCATGTCCACCCAGGCGTCGTACGCGCTGCCGTGTTCCCGATCGAAGCGCGTCATCTGCACGCGGGCCAACGCTCCCATTCCCGCTACTTTTAGTGTGAACTCGCGCGGGGGCTGCACGTTGAACAACTCATAGATTTCACCGGGCTCTGCGGCGGCCAGCAGCCGGCTGTCGTTGGCGTCGTCGCGATAGTGGCAGTAGTTCCACAGCAGGATGGCCAGCGTGCCGTCGCGGCGCCGGGTGACCGCATACGAATCGCCTTCGGCCAGCACTTCCTCACCCAGTTGCGAGAGGAACCAGTAGCCGTGGTACGAGGCTTTTTTCAATCCCTGGACGTTGACCAGTCCGAAGCCGCCGTGGAAGGGCGTGTCGCCCTGGCGGCATTCCTCAAAGATGTCGCTGACTACCCAGAATGACAGGGAATCCATCAGGCCGCGCGCGCGCCAGTTGTTGTCTACGATGAAGGCGGCCTCGAAGGCGGTGTCGTGCACCGGGTCGCGCGGGCTGGGGCTGGAGCTCCACTCGGTGTAGTGGCGCTCGACGTTGGGGTAGGCCGATGCGAGCAGCAGCTTCTCGCAGCCGCGCGCGTCTATCAACAGGCGATCGGGGCCGTCCCAGGTCATGTAGCCGCGCCCTTCCAGGTCAACCGGGTAGAGGGTGGGGTAGGGGT
>DAOUFX010000505.1:0-21375 GCA_034429675.1 Anaerolineae bacterium
GGATGTCAAGCAGTAGAGACGCAAAATTTTGCGTCTCTACTGCTTGACATCCCCTTTGCTTGTGGCATAATTTCTGCTACAAAGGCGTTGATGGAGACGAGTAAGCGTGAGAGGATGCCACAGCGAGTCCGGGAAGGTGTGAGCCGGGCGCCCAATCCCACTCTGAAAATCCCTCCGGAGCTGCCGGCTGAACCGGGAAACCCAGTAAGCCTGGCCGGGATTGTCCCCGTTACCCACAACACGGCGGTTTTTGCCGCCGACCTAGAGCGGATTTGCGTGATGGCGCGCAGATCAAGCAGGGTGGTACCGCGAGAGTTAGTGTCAAAAACACGCTCCCGTCCCTGTTGTGGGATGGGAGCGTTTTGTTATGGCGGCTGGAAGGGCGCCGGAAATGAAGCCGATTCAACGGGTCATTCTATTAAGTATTCTTCTAGTTGGTTTTGGGTTGCGGCTTTATCCTTTTGAGCCGAAGTCATTATGGCTGGATGAGGCGCTGGAATATCTGGTCGCCAGTCGGCCCGTGGGCGAGGTGATTTTGGCCGATCGGGATATGACCCATGATCCGCCGCTGTTAAGCTTGTTACTGAGTTTGTGGATGATGGGTGGTAAGAATGACCTCTATCTGCGTATGCTGCCTATCGCCTTCAGTACGTTGACCATTGCCGCCGTTTTTGCTCTGGCAAGGCGAAATTTCACTCCCTGGGTCGGAATCCTGGCCGCTTCGATAACAGCGGTCGCGCCCAGAGCCGTTTACTACGGACAGGAAATCAACCAATATGCGCTGACTCCCTTCTTTGCTGTAGGTTGTATCTTCGCTTTTGAGCTGTTTTTAGGACGGCCATCCCTTAAAACCGTGGGAGGCTTTGTTGTGTCCGGCGTAGCAGCGTTTTTTGCGCACTATCAGTTGGCGCTCTATGTGATCGCCCTGGTCGTGGTTGGCACAGTCTATGTGTTGATGAAACATCCCTGGTGTGTGCGATGGACGTGGCTGGGCGGTCTGGTTCTCCTTGCTGTCGTTGGGGTGCTCCTGTTGCAGTTTTATGCTCTACCGCAGAAGTCGCGACTATCTGAAGACTTTGCTCCGGCGCGTTATACAACATGGCAGATCAATCCTCTGCATGAAATCACGGAGTGGGGAGTCCAGACTGTAGAGATTATACGATTTTTGTATTGGGGGCATTCTCCCACCGATCTCAAGTGGTTGCCCTGCAGTTTGCTGGTGGTCGGGTTTATCATTGGATTTTCCCAATCGCGGAGCCGGCGACTTTCGCTGTATCTTCTTGGTGGGTTGTGGATTGGCTACATCGCTGCCGGATTTGGCTTCTTTGTCTATGCTTATCGTTATCTGTGGCATACCTTTCCATTATGTACAATTCTGGTCGCCGCCGGCACTTTGTTGTCGTTGAAATCCCTCTGGATGCCGCTGCGTTCGCTAGGAATACTGGCTGCGGTGTTGCTGCTGGGATTGCTAGTGTCCCGTTTGCCGATGGTAAGCGGCGTTCCAGAAGAAGAAGTAGAACAACTGGCGCAGGTGATCGCCTACGTTGAGTCGCAGTGGCAACCGGGGGATGGCGCGTACGTCTACTACGCTGCTCGCCCGGCATTTCGCGTCTATGCCGGCGCAACCCTGGCACAGAACGCGGTCATTGAGTCATGGATTCGTACCCTGCCCGCCGAAGAAAAGTGGGCCAGGCTGTGGGCCGTCGCCGCCGGACGCCCGCGTGTGTGGATGCTGTTCAGCCACGTCAACGGGGACGAAGAGCGTCTCCTGGTAGACGGACTAACCGCTCGCTGTCGCCGGCTTGATGAGATCCAAAAGGTCAAGGCTACAGGCTATCTCTTTGACTGCGGCGATGCCCAGTGACCGCACGGGAAAGGTAAAGGCAGCGTGTTTTTCGAGCGAGCAGACTCGCTCGAAAAACACCTCCTTTTAACCCGCCGCATTCAATGGAAAAGTTAAAGGAAGTGTGCTTTTTCGTGCGGGTACCCCCGCACGAAACAACACTTCCTTATTAACCCTCCGCCGCGTCGGCGGCGATTCCTGGCTAAAGGCTAACCGCCAATGGCTAAAAGCTATTTTCTGAGGAGAAAATCATGTTCAAACCGGTACAAACCCAGGTAGATTTCGTCGCACAGGAACACGAAATGCAGGGATTTTGGGACAAAATCCAGGCATTTCAAAAACTTACCCAACTGCGTCAGGGCGCCCCGCGTTGGTCGTTTATTGATGGCCCCATCACGGCGAACAATCCGATGGGCGTTCACCACGGTTGGGGACGTTCCTACAAAGACCTCTGGCAACGCTATTGGGCGATGTGCGGTTATCAGGAACGTTACCAGAACGGGTTCGATTGCCAGGGCCTCTGGGTCGAGGTGGAGGTCGAGAAGGAGAAGGGATTCAAGACCAAGCTCGACATCGAAACCTATGGCCTCGCGCCGTTTGTGTTGGAATGCAAGGCGCGCGTCTTGCGCCAGGCCGCCCGGCAGACCGAACAATCTATCCGCCTGGGATACTGGATGGATTGGAACTCACCGGACACGCTGCGTATGTTGGCCGACAAACTGTTGGCCGACCCGGCGCAGGAGGTGACGGTGAACGGCCCCACCGGCCCCGTCACCGACAGCGCCGAGCGGATGGTGGGACGCCTGGGCGCGCCGGAGCTCGGTGGGTCGTACTTCACCTTCGCTACCGAAAACAACTACACCATCTGGACGTTCATCAAGAAGGTGTGGCAAAATGGCTGGCTCTACAAAGGACACGACGTGATGCCCTGGTGCCCGCGCTGCGAAACCGGCCTCAGCCAACACGAGATCGTCACCGATGGATACCGCGAACTGACCCACGACGCGCCTGTCGTGCGCTTCCCGCTGCGCGGGCGCGAAAACGAAGCGTTGCTGGTCTGGACGACGACGCCCTGGACGCTTACCAGCAATGTCAGCGCCGCCGTTGGCCCCACTCTGACCTACGCCAAAGTTCGCGCCGCCGACGGTTGGACGTATTATCTCGCCAAAGGCACGCTCAAGATGATCAAGGGCAAGTTCGAGACGCTGGCCGAACTGAAGGGGGCAGACATGGTCGGTTGGGAATACGATGGGCCCTTCGACGAGCTGCCCGCCGTGCAAAAGATGAATGTCCCCGCCTTTCACCGCGTCATCCCCTGGAATGCCGTCGGCGAAGAAGAGGGTACCGGCATTGTCCACATCGCGCCGGGCTGTGGCGCGGAGGACTTCGTGCTCGGCAAGGAGTTCGGGCTGCCCGCGTTGGCGCCGCTCGCCGAAGACGGCGCGTTCCTGGAGGGCTTCGGCTGGCTCACCGGGCGCGACGTCCACGACGTGGCGAATGACATTTTCAATAACCTCGAAGAAAAAGGGCGGCGCTATCGCGTGGACCGCTACACGCACCGCTATCCCGTCTGCTGGCGCTGCGACACCCCGCTGGTCTTCCGACTGGTGGACGAATGGTTCATCAATATGGGCGAGTTGTACGACAAACCGCGCGAAGCAGTCACCGCCGAAGAAAAAGCCGCCAGCCTGCGCTATCAGATTATGGACGTGGCGGATCAAATCCGGTGGATCCCCGAATTCGGCTATGCCCGCGAGATGGACTGGCTGCGCAACATGCACGACTGGATGATCTCTAAGAAGCGCTACTGGGGCCTGGCGCTGCCCATCTGGATTTGCGATAACCCGGACTGCGACCACTTCGAGGTCATTGGCGACGGGGACGAGCTGCGCGAGCGCGCCGTCAGCGGCTGGGACGTCTTTGAAGGCCACACGCCACATCGTCCTTACGTGGACGCCGTCAAAATTGCCTGCCCCAAGTGCGGCGGCGCAATGACGCGCACCGTTGACGTGGGCAACCCCTGGCTCGACGCCGGCAGCGTGGCCTATTCTACCACGCAATATCGCACCAACCGCGAGTTTTGGGCGCAATGGGTGCCCGCCGAATTGATCAGCGAGTCGTTCCCCGGCCAGTTCCGCAACTGGTTTTACAGTCTGATCACCATGAGCACGGTTTTCGAGCAGATGCCGCCGACGAAGATCGTCCACGGCTACTCCACCTGTCTGGCCGAGGATGGCCGCCAGATGCACAAGTCGTGGGGCAATGCCATCTGGTTCGACGATGCCGCCGAAAAAATGGGCGTGGACACGATGCGCTGGCTGTTCCTGAACCAACCGCTCGACCAAAACCTGTTATTCGGTTACCACCGCGCGGACGAAACGCGCCGCCGGTTCGTTATTCCTTTGTGGAACAGCTACGCCTTCTTTATCACTTATGCCAACATTGACGGCTGGACGCCGCCTGCCGGTTTGGTGCGTCACCCGGCGCGACTTGAGGGCGGCAGCCTTGACGCGGTCGCGTGGATGTTGGACGCGCCCTGGGTTGGAACCGCTGCGCCGACGGTGATGGATCGTTGGATCATCGCACGGCTGCGCGAGACGGTGGCCGCGATGATCAAAGGGTACGAATCCTACATCCCGCTGGACATCGCCACACCTGCCGAGGCTTTCCTGGACGATTTGAGCAACTGGTTCATCCGCCGCAGCCGCCGGCGCTTCTGGGCCGCACGCGGCGAAAGCGCCAGCTCTGACGCCGACAAGGAAGCCGCTTACCAGACGCTCTACACGGTGCTGGTGACGTTCGCCAAGCTGTTGGCGCCGGTTATGCCGTTTATGACCGAGGCGATGTACCAAAACCTGGTGCGCGAAACCGACCCCGCCGCGCCGGAGAGCATCCACCACACCCTGCTGCCTCTTGCCGCGTCGTTGAATGCGGAGGAAGCGACGTTGGTCGAGGCTATGTCCGCCGTGCGCCAGGCTGCGACGCTGGGGCACTCGATCCGCGCGACCGCCAACGTCAAGGTGCGCCAGCCGTTGGCCCGCGCCCTCATCGCCGCCGACCCGCGGCGCCGCGAGGAGCTGTCGCAACTGCTCGACGTGCTGGCCGACGAGCTGAACGTCAAGGACATCGCTTTCGTCGCCGAGGAGGGCGAGTTGGTGGAGTATAAGCTATTGCCGCTTAACCGCATCCTGGGGCCCAAGTTCGGCAAGCAATTCCCGCTGCTGCGCCAGGCGTTGGATAAGCTGGACGCCGCGCATGCCGTCGCGCAACTGCACGCCGGTCAACCGCTCACGTTGGCGCTGTCCGATGGAAGCGAGGCTGTCCTCGCGCCCGACGAAGTCATCGTGCAGAGCCATTCCCGCGAGGGGTACGGCGTCGCCGGGGAAGGCGGCCTGGTGGTGGCGCTGGACACCGTCGTGACGCCGGAGCTCGAACAAGAAGGGTTGGCCCGCGAGGTGGTGCGTCGCGTGCAAGATCTGCGCAAACAGGCCGATTACAACCTGACCGATCACATTTTTGTCCAGTACAAGGCCACGGGCAAGCTCGGCGAGGCCATCCGCGGCCAGACGGCGGTCATCGCCGGCGAAGTGTTGGCCGAGCGCCTGGAGGCCGTTGAATCGCCGGCGGGCGACAAGGCGCTGTCCGAGGAATTGGAAGGCGACACCCTCGTGCTGGCAGTCAGACGGGTTGCCTAGTTAGCGATTGATCTCAACCGAAAAGTCCCGCAGCAATGCGGGGCTTTTTGTATGGCAAGCCCAAAATATCCGGGTGTGATTAAAATCATTGCCGGGACCGGCGGTATCGAGTATTCTTGATGGTAGACAATTCACCCTTGTCTTGGGGTTTACACAAGGAGGCCGACAATGTTGGCAATACTCATCATCTCACACTTGTTAGGCGACTATATTCTTCAGTTTGATGCGATCGCTCGGTGGAAAGCTCGCTCAATCTGGGGCGTAGTGGCGCACGGGGGCATCGTCACGCTGACCACCCTGACCTGTGTGTTGCTCGTCTATCCCGTCTGGTGGCCCTACGCAGCCATGATCGGCCTGGTGCACACACTCATTGACGTTGTCCGCGCGCGATTGCTTCACACTCATAACACCCAAGAGGACCTGGCCTGGTTCCTGCTGGATCAGGCGACACACCTGGCGGTTATCGTCGGCGCAGTGCTGGCGACGAATGCCCCGTCGCTTGTGAATCTGGAAGGATTGGTTGCGCCCTCACTGACGCCGCTGGTGACGGCTAAGGTGCTCATTCCGGTGATCGCCTGTATGCTGCTCTTCCAACCCGCCTGGGTGACGCTGCGGTTCGTCGTTCGTGGCATCTACGGCGCCGACGCTGCCCCCAACCTGGGCCTGGGCGAGAAGTACCAGCCGATGGTCGAACGCTTTCTGATCGCTATCTGCGTCTACTTCGGCTACTTCTTCCTGGTGCCGCTGATTCTTCTGCCGCGTCGCGTCAGCCGGTTACAGACTCAGGGCCACAGCTACGGCGTCGTTCTCTGTATGACGACCCACTGGGCTGAAACTGCGCTCGGTGTCGGGCTGGCCATCGCGGCAGGACTGGTTGCTCGTATGATCGTAGGGTTATTCTAAACGTCGAGGGAATGTAATGAGTGAGATGAATCTATCCTGGCCGTCGTCCAATCGAGCGCAAGCGATCTTAACCCAAACCGGGAGGGGATCTATGAGCGAAAAAACACTTCATAGAACACAGATGTACGCTCTGCCCTTGTTGCAGCGGCTTGGCGACGCCGACCGGCAAATCCTGATCGCCGAATCGCATCGGCGTGTTTTCGACCCCGGCGCAGTCATTTTCCACGAGGGCGACATGGGAGCCACCTGTCACGTCATTCTGGAGGGGCGCGTGCGCGTCTACGTGGTTGGCGAAGATGGGCGCGAACTCTCCCTCAACATTCTGGACGCGGGCGAGATCATCGGGGAGATGGCTCTCTTCGAGGAAATGCCCCGCTCGGCCAGTATCGAGGCATTGACCGAAACGCAAACCCTGGAATTCGACCGGAGCGCGCTGCTGCGCTGTCTGCGCCGCTCGCAGACCCTGGCCCTGGAAGTGTTGCGCGCGCTGTGCACGCGGGTGCGCAACACTACCGCCGACGCCGAACGTTTGGCGTCGTTGCCGGTGCCGGAGCGTCTGTTCTGCCGTTTGCAGCAATTAGCCTCGCGCTCGGGGCACAAAGTCGCCGATGGGGTATGCATCACCCCGCCCATGACTCAGCAAGAATTGGCCGATCTGGTTTGGACCAGCCGGGAAAGCATCAACCGCGCGCTGAACCGTTTGCAGAGCGAGGGGAAGCTGCGATTGGACAATGGCTGGATCGTGGTTTTGGACGGCGTCGTCTGTTCAAGCTAAGACGGCGCCAGTCTTTAACGAAACAGCAGTCCCGCCTGACCGGCGGGACTGCTGTTTGTTAGAAACAGAGAAAATTTATACACGCCCCAGGAGTCGTTTCAGCCAGGACGCCGGCTTCTTAACGGCATCGTTTTGCTGAACCGGATCCTGACCGGGATGCACAGGTGCTTCCCGGCGCGCCATGGCCGACCGGGCGGCGAGGGCGACGTGCTCGACCTGATCGTGCGCTAACTTCTCAAGCGCTGCCTGGGTCTGCGGGGTATTGCCATCCAGGTCGGCCAGAGTGTGGGCCAGCGCTGCGCGCAAGAAGGCATTGGTATCGTTGACCAACGGCAACAGGTCGCTGACCATGCGCGCGTTGCCCACCTTACCGAGCGCTTCGACGGCGGCGGGACGCACCAACGGGCTGCCGTCGTCGTGAGCGATTTTTATCAACAGAGGAGCACTGGAATAATCAAGGAGATGCCCGACGGTGAGCACGGCCATACGGCGCATGCGTGGATCGGGCGCCGAGAGGGATTTCCGCACGATGGGCAACACTTCAGAATTGCCGAGTTGTCCCAGGCTCTTCATCGCCGCCAGTTGTAACTTCACGCTTTTATCGTTCAACGCCTCGACCAGAACCTCGCTTGCCGCTTTATCGCCGATTTGACCGAGAGCCAACGCGGCCAACGACCGACCACCCACGTATCCACGCACCACACGGATGAGCGCCGGTACGGCCTCGGCGGCGCGCATTTCGCCAAAGGCCACCACCAGCGTCTTTACCACCGGCAAATCCCGCGGCGACGGAGTCACGATATAAGTCTCCAGCGTCTCGACCATCTTGGGAATTGCCTCTTGGGCGGCGAGACGACGCAACGCTGTGACGACGGTACGGCGGATGCGTGGGTCCGGCGCGTCCAATAGCGGCAGCAAAACTTGCCCCATGTCGGGCACATCCAGTTTCCCGATCGCATTGATGGCCGCCCGGCGCACGTAAAAGTTGGGGTCTTTCAAGGCGTATAGCAGCGCTCCCTGAGCTTCTTTGGCTTTCAACTGCCCGAGTGAAATCGCCGCCGACCGGCGCACAAAAGAACAAGAATCGTGGAGCGCATCCATCAAAGGAAAGACGGCCTGAGCGTCTCCAATATGTCCAAGCGCCTCGGCGCTGGCGCTGCGCACGTAGGTGTTCACGTCCTTTTGCAACAAAGCCACCAAAGCGCTCACGGCCTGAGGAGCCCGCAATTTTCCTAACTCCTGCACGGCAAAGGAACGCTGGCGCGGATTTTCGCTGGTGAGGTCCTCTATGTAACGTTGAATGGGAGGGGATTCCCTTGAATCGGGTTCATAATGAGCACTCAATGGTTCACCTTTTTTGTCATTCTGGCTTGGCTGTTTAGCAAGCGTCCTAAGTATATCACATGAAGCAAGAAGGGCCAATCTTGCACAAACTTAAGGGTTGTGCTATAATGTGCCTCACATAAACCATAGCTGCATGAGTGGCGCGTAAGAAAAGTGGGGACCTCCCCACTTTTCTTTATAAATCGTATTTGATGGGATGAGAGGCTAAGTAAGTCATGAAGAGCGAGTTCGCCCTGGCATTTAATCAAATTTGTGCTGAGTATAACCTGCCGCGTGAGATCGTCCTTGATGCTATTCGTGCGGCGTTGGTGACTGCTTATCGGCGTGATTGGAAGATTGCGGTAACGCAAAATGTCACCGCCGACATCAATCTTGAGACGGGTCTGGCCCACATATTTTTGGAAAAAGTTGTCGTTGAGCAGGTGGAGGACCCGGACACGCAGATCGCGTTGAAGAGTATTGCCAAACAAAAACCCACAGCACAACTTGACGAGTTGCTGATGATTGACGTCACCCCTCAGAATTTCGGCCGAATTGCAGCGCAGACGGCAAAGCAGGTGATCACGCAACGACTGCGCGAGGCAGAACGTGAGAGCCAATTCAATCGTTTCAGCCGTCAAGAAAATGAAATCATCATCGGAACGATCCAATCCATCAACCCGCAAAGCGTCACACTGCATCTGGAGCGTACCGAAGAAGCGCACATGCCACGTCGCGAGCAAATCCCTGGCGAGCGTTATGCTTTGCATCAAAAAATCCGCGTCTACGTGCTGGAAGTTCGCCGGACGCCGCGTGGGCCGGAGATTATTGTCAGCCGGAGTCACCCGCTAATGTTGCGGCGGTTGTTGGAACTGGAAGTGCCTGAAATTCGCGGTGGGCAGGTCGAGATCAAGGCTATTGCGCGTGAGGCCGGAACGCGGGCCAAATTAGCTGTGGCGGCGCGGCAACCGGGATTGGACGCGGTGGGCGCCTGCGTGGGAATGCGCGGAATCCGCATTCAGACGATTTCGCACGAGCTGCACGGCGAGCGCATTGATGTGATTGAATGGAATAAGGACGATGTGCTTTTCATCGGCAATGCGCTGAGTATGACCAAGGTGTTGAGTGTGGTTCTGGACCCGCACAATCCCGGCGGGCGCACCGCGTCGGTGACGGTGATGGATGACCAGCTGTCCCTGGCCATCGGGCGATCGGGGCAGAATGCGCGCCTGGCCGCAAAGTTGACGAACTGGCGCATTGACATTCAGGGAGCTTCCGAAGCTGCTCTCTGGGCGCTGGAACAGGTCAACACTATGCCAGAGTTGTTGGATGATCTGAAGAGCTCTGCGACATCCATTCCTCATCTGGCGACCATCATGCGCACGCATGAGGAAGATAAATATCCTTATACTGATGAAGAGATTAAAATCATCAAGACGACCGTGGAGGCCGTGCGCTATGCGCTGATCGCGCGCCGGGACATGGATCGCCCGGCGACCCGTCAGGCGCGTGAGCGTCGTTCAGCTCAGGCTCAGGCCGATGCTGAGCGCCTTGAAGCCCGTCGCGAAGCTCAATCACGTGTGCCCAAGAGCGCCTATGAACAAGAGCTCCAGTCGTTGGATTTGAATGACAAGGTGTTGAGCAATTTGCTGCGCAACAGCATCACCAGTGTGGGTGACATTATGGAACGCCTGGCTCTGGGTGATGAAGCGATGCTGGCCCTGGACGGCGTTGGCGTGAAGGCGTTGCGCCATATTAAGGAAGTGCTCGAAGAGAGGGGACTGGTCCTCGGCGGCCCTGTGATTGAGATTGAAACTGTTGATGAAGCTGTGACGGAATCGGATGAGGTCGTTGTGGGAGTTGTCGCCGAACCTGAAGCCGGAGCTGCCGTCGTCAGTGTCGAAGCAATCGCTGAAATCGAGGAGACCCCCGTCGAAGCGCTCGTCGAATCCGTAGAAGAGGAAGCGGCGGAAGTCGTGGCAGAGACGGCGCCGGTCACAGAAGCAGTAGAAGAAGAGTTGGTGAAGCCAGAATCGGAGTCGGTGCTCCTTGCGACGGAGGTTCTGGAAGAAGTTGCCGAAATTTACGCAGGCTTCGACGAAGACGAAGAACTTGAAGACGATGATAGTCCTGCGGGGAAGAAACGTCGCAAGCAGCGTAAAAACCGCACGGTCGTTTTCGATGATAAAACTGGGGAGACTTTTGTGATGCGCAAGCATCGCCGTCGCCAGCAGAGCGAAGTATGGGATGAATATGGCGGCGATTACTAAGCCGGCAGTGTATAGCCATGCAATCCTTTGATTGTCCTGATTCTCGTCGAAGAGGCATAGATTGATGCTGAGACGACGTTAATACCGTCTGATCGGGCGCTTACGCCCGCAGAAAAGGGACGCCAGAGGACATCTGGCGTCCCTTTTGTGTTCTATTATGAAAAAGAAACAAGTTGCGCGAAGAAAAAAACATATACCGGAACGAACCTGTGTCGCTTGCCGCACGTCGAGGCCCAAGCGTGATTTGACCCGCATCGTTCGTACGATCGAGGGTCAGGTTGTTGTGGATGAAACCGGCAAGCAAAATGGACGGGGCGCGTATCTCTGTCGCCAACAGAACTGTTGGGAACGCGCCATCAAGCGTGGAGTGCTCAATCAGGCATTGCGAACGACCCTCAAACCAGAGGAAGTCATCGTCCTGCAAGCATACGCGGAAACGCTCCCGCTTGTTCTTGTCCCGTCTGAACCGGATACGTCTGACACAGGAAATTTGATTGAGGAGGATTGAGTATGTCAGCTAAAGAGGTCACGATTCCCGAAATTGTTACTGTCCGTGATTTATCGCAGTTGTTGGGAGAAACGCCGATCAAGATTATCAAGGTCTTGATGGATAATGGAGTGTTAGCCAGCATCAATCAACAGATTGATTTCGATACGGCGGCTGTGGTTGCCAGTGAGTTTGGCTTTGAGGCCGTGGTCCCTTATCCTGAGACTGAAGAAATTGAGGAAACTGAGCTGACTTCCTGGCAGGCCCTCCTGGTGAACGAAAATAAAGAAGACCTTTCTGATCGCCCCCCGGTTGTTACGGTTTTAGGCCACGTAGATCATGGGAAAACCTCTTTGTTGGATGCAATCCGGCACACTAATGTGGTAGATGGCGAAAGCGGCGGTATTACGCAACACATCGGCGCGTATCAGATCAAGCACGGAAGCCGGCGCATCACGTTCCTGGACACACCGGGACACGAGGCGTTTACCGCAATGCGGGCGCGAGGGGCACACACAACGGACATTGCCGTGTTGGTGGTCGCTGCCGATGACGGCGTTCAGCCCCAGACGATCGAAGCGATTAACCATGCCCGCGCGGCTCATGTCCCCATTCTCGTGGCGTTGAACAAAATTGATAGACCCAACGCGCGCCCGGACCGGGTCAAGCAAGAGTTGTCTGATCAAGGTCTGACCCCCGATGATTGGGGCGGCAATACGATGGTGATTCCGGTCTCGGCCAAGAAGCGGCTCGGTCTGGAAGATCTGCTTGAAGCCATTGTCTTGGTTGCCGACGAGGTCGGCGTGCGCGCCAACCCGAACCGCGAGGCGATCGGGACGGTGTTGGAGGGGCGTTTGGACAAGCGTCGCGGGCCGGTGGCAACGGTGCTGATTCAGAACGGCACGTTAAAAACCGGCGATGTGGTGGTCGTAGGCAATACCTGGGGTAAAGTGCGCGCTCTGGAAGATGAAAACGGACGGCGGCATCGCACGGCCCCCCCGGCGACTCCCATGTTGGTGGTGGGGCTGCACGATGTCCCGGCCGCCGGAGATCGCCTGGAAGCGGTGAAGAACGAGCGCCTGGGCCGGGCTATTGCGGCCAAACGTCAGGAAGAGGTCAAGGCCAGGGGTCTTGCGCAACTTCACCGTCCGCTTTCATTGGATGATATTTCGGCCCGCATTCGCGAGGGGCAGGTCAAAGATTTGCCCATCGTGTTGAAAACTGACGTGCAGGGGTCCATTGAACCCATTGTCAATAGTTTGGAACGGCTAAGCAATGAGAATGTGAAGGTTACTCTCATTCACGCGGCGGCCGGCAATATCACCGAATCTGACATTGACCTGGCGTTGGCCTCAGAAGCCATCGTGATCGGATTCCGGGTTGATATTGACCCCACCGTTCGTCAGCACGCCGATGCTGAAGATTTGTCAATTCACGTGTATCGCATTATCTACGAAATTGTGGATGATGTTGAAAAAGCTATGAAGGGTCTTTTGGACCCCACCTATACCGAGGAAACGATCGGGAAGGCTGAAGTCCGCGCCACCTTCGATATTTCACGCATTGGACGGATAGCCGGCAGCTATGTGATCGAAGGGGTGGTGCAGCGAAACGCTCGTGTGCGCGTCCGCCACAAGGGCGAAATCGTGCATGTGGGCAAACTCGATTCGCTCAAGCGCTTTGAGACCGACACCCGCGAGGTGAAACAAGGTTTTGAGTGTGGCATCAAAGTAGCCGGTTTTGACGCCATCGAAGCCGGAGATGTGCTTGAGTTCTATGTCATGAAACGGGTCGAGTCCGCCTAAGCGTACGGTTTCCGGCATTTTTGAAAGAGGAAAGTTCTATGGGAAAGAAATACATGGGACGCGTAAGCCAGCTCATCCGGCGTAAGTTGATGCAACTGATGCTGGAAGAGAGCCAGGATACACGCTTAACTGAAGTGACGATTACGGATGTTGTGGTCAACCGCGACACAACGCGGGCTGAGGTGTATTACAGCCTGATTGGTGAAGGCGACGATATTGCCAGGATGCAGGAGGTTTTGGATGGCGCTGCCGGCTGGTTGCGGTCGCACATGGCCGAGACGCTGCGCCTGCGCAATATTCCCAAACTGGTTTTTATCTACGATCCCTCCCTCGAACATGGGGCGCGGATTGAGGCGCTGTTGGAGCAATTTCACGACGAGGAAGATGTAGACGAGGAAGATGGCGACGATGACGAATTCGACGATGTTGGAACAGACGACTCACTTACTGAAGACCTCTAAACGCCCGCTGCTGATCGCGCATCCCCGCCCGGATGGCGACACCATTGGGTGCGCTTTGGCGTTGCGGCTGGCGCTGCTCCGGCTGGGAGCTGTCCCGACGGTCGCTTGCGTGCATCCGCTCCCGGCGAATCTCGCGTATTTGCCGGGAGCGGACGAGTTTGTTCTCAACGTCGCCGAAGACGCCGGTTTCGACCTGGTGGTTGCGGTGGATTTGAGCGATCTCAAGCGCACGGGCGGAATTTTCAGGGATAGCTGGCGCGGACATGTCCCTCTGCTGGTGATTGATCATCACGAGACGAACGAGGCGTTCGGCGACGTCAACGTCGTAGATGCCGAGGCGGCGGCCACGGCCTTGCCGATGGTAGCTGTGTTGGATGCTCTGGGGATGTCGCCGCAAGGGGATATGGCAACCTGCCTGTTGGTGGCCTTGTTGACCGATACCCGTGGGTTGCGCACCGAGACGACGACGCCGGCGGTGCTGGCGCTGGTCGGCAGGCTGATCGCCGCGGGCGGTGACTATCTGCAGGTGATGCAGCGGACGCTGGACTCTGTTCCTTACCAGCAAATGCGTGGCTGGGGCATCGCACTGAGCCGGCTTCAATTGGAAGACCACCTCGCCTGGACGGCGCTGCCGTTGGACGAGAAACAGAAGCTGGGCATTGATGATCACGATGACCTCGATCTGGGCAATCTCCTCAGCCGGTTGGCCGAAGCCAACGTGATTGCGACCTTCCTTGAGATGCACGACGGCACCGTGAAGATCAGTTTCCGGGCGCGCCCCGGTTACAACGTCGCCGGCATCGCCAAAACCCTGGGGGGCGGCGGGCACCGGCAGGCTGCCGGTTGTTCGGTGGCCGGCCCACTGGATGCGGCGATCGCGCAAGTTTTGCCCCTGGTACGACAAGTGCTGCGCTCTTGAACGGATTGCTGGTCGTCAATAAGCCCGCCGGCATGACGTCCCACGATGTCGTCAACGTGGTGCGCCGTCTTGCCGGCGTGCGGCAGGTGGGACACACCGGCACTCTCGATCCGGCGGCGACGGGGGTGTTGGTCGTGTTGATCGGGCCGGCGACGCGGCTGGCGCAGTTTCTCGCCGATTGTGGCAAAGTTTACCGGGCGCTCGTGCGTCTGGGAATGACCACGACGACCTACGACGCCGACGGCGAAGTGACCGGCGAGTCTGCAGTCACTGCGACGCGCGCCGACTTCGATCAGGCGTTGGCGCAATTTCGCGGCGACATTCTGCAAATTCCCCCGATGTATTCGGCCATCAAGGTAGAAGGGAAAAAGCTCTACGACCTGGCGCGTCAGGGCAAAGAAGTCCAGCGGGAACCGCGCCCGGTTACGATTGACCGATTGGACGTGCTGGATTGGAATCCGCCTACCGTGCAGCTTGAAGTGGCCTGCTCCGGCGGCACTTACATTCGCAGCCTGGCTCACGATCTTGGGCAGGTGTTGGGATGCGGCGCGCATCTGGCGGCGCTCGTTCGGTGTCAGGTCGGCGATTTCCGGCTGGAGCAAAGCCATTCGTTGGATGAACTGCGTGAGTTGGCGGCGCAGGGTCAATTCGCAGAGGCGCTTTTGCCGCCTCAGACTGCGCTGGGCGCGATGCCTGGCGTGGCCCTCGATCCGACACAGGTTCAAGCCGTGATGCACGGACAAACGATTCGGACGGGTGTGGAATGGCCCGCCGGTGAGATGCTCCAGGCCTGGGATTCTCAGGGACACCTGGTGGCTGTGTTGATTCCGGTTTCCCCCGGAGAGTGGCGCCCACGGTTAGTTTTCCCCATTTCGTCCCCGACATCATAACGTCAGCTAGTGAAACTTCACGTTCGCTGACGTGACAATTCCCACTACGGCCTGTGTTTGAGGCGGGCTATAATGCCAGCAACCATCACTGTCCAGAATATTGTTGTGGACAAAATTCCGTAGGAACTTTTTCAAACCGAGGATTGCGTGTCAAAAAGGCCCATCGCGCAGAACCCAATGATCAAGGCGATGTTCCATAGCATCGCCCCTTCTTATGATCGGGTCAACCGTTTGCTTTCGCTAGGACAGGATCAGCATTGGCGTGCGCAGGCGCTGGCCCAGGCGCAGGTTCCCTCTGGGGGGCGCCTGCTGGACGTGGCTACCGGCACCGGAGACCTGGCGCTGATGGCAAAACGCCGTTATCCGGGGGTGCGGGTGGTGGGCGCCGATCTGACCCCGGCCATGTTGGCGCAGGCGCAGCGGAAGGACGCGGCGACTGCCATCTCCTGGATGGCTGCCGATGGATTGCGCTTGCCGTACCCAGACAATGCGTTCGATGCCGTTACCTCTGCGTTTATGATGCGCAATGTGCCGGACGTTGCTCAGGCATTGCGCGAGCAATTCCGTGTCGTCAAGCCCGGCGGGCGGGTGGTCTGTCTTGAGATGACGTGGCCCCGGCGCTTCCCGATGACATGGCTGTTTCGTCTCTATTTTTTCACCCTGCCGCCGTTGGTGGGAGGGTTGATCACTGGAAACCGCGAAGCTTACCGTTACCTCCCACGCTCGGTGCAGCATTTTCTCACACCGCAGGAAATGGGCGCCGCAATGGAAAAGGCCGGATTGCGCAACGTCACCTGGCAGGAGTTGATGCTTGGTACGCTGGCGTTGCACGTAGGGGAGAAGTGAATCGGTAATCAGAAATTGGTTATCAATTTTCAACATCGGAGGATATGTGATCACCAACGAAGATCCACGTTTAGGCGAACTCAAGGCGCGGCAAGCGCAGGCTCAGGAAGGTGGGGGCGCAGAACGCCGCGATCAGCAGCATGCAAAAGGGAAGATGACGGCGCGGGAACGGATTACGCAGTTCCTCGATCCGGGGACATTCCAGGAAATTCAACCTTTTACGGTGGCCCACCCCGAAGATGAGGCGGCCATTTTCGGCGACGGCGTTGTGACCGGGTACGGCGCGGTGGACGGGCGCCCGCTTTTTGTCTACGCCCAGGATTTCACGGTGTACGGCGGCTCGGTTTCGCTGACGCACGCGCGCAAGATCACGCAGGTGCAGGAGATGGCGCTGCGCAACGGCATGCCCATCGTCGGGCTGCTGGATTCCGGCGGGGCACGCATCCAGGATGGCGTCACGTCGCTTCAGGGATACGGCGAAATCTTCCGCCAGAACGCGCTGGCCTCCGGCGTGATTCCCCAAATTTCGGTGATGCTTGGGCCGTGCGCCGGGGGCGCCTCGTACAGCCCGGCGCTGACGGACTTCATCGTGATGACCGACAAGACCTCGCTGATGTTTATCACCGGGCCGGATGTCGTGAAGAGCGTCACCAAAGAGGAGATTGATCACCAGGGATTGGGCGGCGCGGCGGTTCACACGCAGGTGAGCGGCGTGGCGCATTTTATGGCGCGCGACGAGGATGAAGCGTTATCGCTGACCCGGCGCCTGTTGTCGTATCTGCCGTCGAACAACGTCGAGAGCGCTCCGGCCTGTCCCCCCACTGATGATCCCCAGCGCAGCGCGCCCGCTTTGAACACACTGGTGCCGGAATCGCCCAACAACCCTTACGATATGTATACTGTCATCCACAGCGTGATGGACCGCGACAGCTTCTTTGAAGTGCAAGCCGGCTGGGCGCAGAATGCCATCGTCGGATTGGCGCGGCTGGACGGCAGGTCCGTCGGCGTGGTGGCGCAGCAACCGATGGTGATGGCCGGCTCCATTGACATCAACGCCTCGGATAAGATTTCGCGTTTCGTGCGCTTTTGCGACGCCTTCAATCTGCCCATCCTCACCTTCGCCGACTCGCCGGGCTTTTTGCCGGGTGTGGCCCAGGAGCACGGCGGGATCATTCGCCACGGCGCGAAAATCATCTACGCCTATGTCGAGGCGACCGTGCCGCAAATCTCGGTCGTCACGCGCAAGGGTTACGGCGGCGCGTACATCGTGATGGGCAGCAAGAGCCTGGGGGCAGATCTGCACTTCGCCTGGCCCTCTGCCGAGATGGCCGTGATGGGGCCGGAATCCGCCATCAATGTGGTCAATCGCCGCGAATTGGAGTCTGCCGAAGCTCCGGAAGCGCTGCGTGCGCAACTCATTGGCGACTATCGTACTCGCTACGCCAATCCCTACTATTCGGCGGAGCGCGGCATCCTCGACAACGTGATCGAACCGGCGCAAACTCGCGCGGTACTGATTTCGGCGTTGCGCGTGTTGCGCGAACAGGTGCGGCACATTCCAGCCAAGAAACACGGCGTGATGCCGGTGTAGGCGGGCAAGACTTATGAAGGCAAAGCTTGTTTGCAGCGAGTCAGCGGGTCAGCGAGTCGGCGGATTGGTGAATCGCAAATTGCGAATTGCAAATCACGCCTCACGTTTCACGCTTCACGTTTCACACTTCACGTTTCACGCTTTGTGAGGACGCCTATGTTGCAATTGTTAAACCAATCCTTACTATTAACCCTCATCGGAATGGGGATGACATTTGCCTCCATCGGGGTGTTGGTGCTGGGGATGTACGCCATGACGGCGTTCATCAAGGACAAGGCTAACGTCGAAGAGGAAGAAACGCCGGAAGCCGCGCCCGCTGTTGAGCTTGAACCGTGGGCGTGGGGGCCGGCGGACAATCAACGTCCCCTGGCCGCCGCCGCTGCTGTTTCTGTGGCTCTGGCGGAGCAAACTTCGTCGGCGCGCTACCTCGCGGCAGCAGCCGCCGTCGCCGGCGCGTTGGCGACGACCGCGCCGGCTGCCGTTCAACCGGCGCCCGCCGACGCCTCTAGCGCGTGGAACGCTCACGTGCGCAGCCGCAACCTTGCCCGTCGCAGCGACTATGTCGCCCGCCTTCACACTCAATAAATGAAGGAAGACTTCATCATTAACCGGCGATTCACCAACGGTTGGATGAAAATCACGGCTTACAAGGCCAGGAATAAAAGGAAAGTGTTTTTTGCACGCGGTACGCCGCGTGCAAAAAACACCTTCCTTAACCTAATCATCAGAGACGGCGATCCTAGCTAACGGCTAAAAGCCAATGGCTAAACGCTATTTTCAGAGGAGCCAGAATGCCAACTTATCGCGTAACGATCTCAGGCAGAACTTACACAGTCGAAGTCCCCAATCCCAACGAACGCCCGGTGCGCGCCATCGTGGACGGGGAGGTGATTGAGGTCGCTGTAGAGACACCGGGGCAGGCGCCGGTCCAGCCGGTGGTGACGCCGGTCGCAGTTCCCGCCGCAGCGCCCGTTCCCGCACCCATCCCGGCGCCGGCGCCCATAAGCGCGCCAACCGGCGGAGGGGTAAGCAATGTCGTGAAAGCGCCGTTGCCCGGCACGGTGGTCAATATTGGCGTGAGCGTAGGCGACAGGGTGGAGCACGGGCAAGAACTTTGCACCCTCGAAGCGATGAAGATGAATAACCCCATTCGCGCGACCCAGTCCGGTCTCGTGACAGCCATTCATATCCGCATTGGGGAGCAGGTGCAACACGGCGCGCCCCTGGTGACCCTAGAGATCTGAAATGGCCGGCGACCTTGACGTTGGCGACCGTCCATCCTCGTTGGCGCATCAAATCGAAGTGCTAACGCAAAATTTGGAATGGACCCTGGAGCATTATGCTTTTGTCGCCGACGTAACTTCTCTGGCCGATGAATGTGATGTGGCGCATTCGCCGGGTATGTCGCTCGCCAGCTGTCATCGTTTTCCGTTGCCGGTGTTGGCATTTGCGGGGGAATCTACGGATTTACTCGGCAATTATGCGACCTTTTTGATGGACCCCGGCAGCGACGTGTATGTTGTGGCGAATGCCGATCAGCGCCCACTGGTTGAGACCGCGTTTGACATCAGCGAGGTGTTTCCGCAGTGGCAGATGGTGTTCAAGGGCGATGCATCGTCGCTGGACCCCGGACCGGCAGTGGCGCTTGCGGCTCAGGATGAACCGGCGATTCACGTCCTGTCCGAGACAAACGGCCTGCGATGGATAGAGCGCGACCCGCTGGCCGCCGGCCCGGCTTTTGGGGTGCGCAAGGGACGCAAACTGCTTTCGATGGCGACTACGCGCCTGCGCGTGCCGGGCGCCGCCGAGATCGGTAACGTCGTCACCTATCCGGAGCACCGCCGCAAAGGCTACGCCGCCGCATCGGTGTCGGCGCTTGTGCGTGTGTTGAGCTGCGAATCGCTCTGCATTTTCTTGCACGTCCTTCAGAACAAGCAAGACAGCATCGCGCTATACCAAAAACTCGGTTTTGAAATCGTTCGTCCGATGTACTGGATGCAATGCAGAGTAAGGAGTAAGGAGTGAACAACATTGATCTGAGCACTCTTGCGGCAGGGCTGTTGGCCCTCGATTGGAAAAGTCTGGTGATGATGGCGGTGGGCGGATTGCTGATCTATCTGGCTATCGCCAAGGAATACGAGCCGGTATTGTTGTTGCCCATCGGCATCGGCTGCATCATTGGCAATCTGCCGCTCTCGGCGATGATTGACCCTGCCGAACATGGGATGCTGGCCGTGCTCAAACAGGCCGGGGTGGACAACGAGCTGTTCCCGTTGCTCATTTTTATCGGCGTAGGGGTGATGATGGACTTCCGCCCGCTGTTGGCGCAGCCGTTGTTTGCGTTGATGGGCGCGGCGGGACAATTCGGCATTTTTGGCGCGCTGATCCTGGCGATTTTGCTCGGATTTCCGCTCAACGAGGCGGCCAGCATCGGCATCATCGGCGCGATTGACGGCCCGACGAGCATCTACGTGTGCAATCAGCTCGCGCCGGACATGCTCCCTATCATTGCGGTGGTCGCCTATTCATATATGAGCCTGGTGCCTATTATTCAGCCGCCCATCATGCGTTTACTCACCACGCGCGAAGAGCGAATGACCAAGATGGAGTACGCGCCCCGCTCGGTCTCCAAACTGACGCTCATCCTCTTCCCCATTATTGTCACGATCCTGGTGGGTATCCTGGTGCCGAAGGCCGCGCCGTTGATCTCGTCGTTGATGTTGGGCAATCTGCTCAAGGAGTCGGGCGTCGTCCCCCGGCTGACAAAGGCATCCGAAAATGAGATTATCAATATGTCCACCCTGTTTCTGGGGCTGGTGGTGGGCAGCATGATGACCGGAGAGAATTTCCTCAAGGTGGAAACGCTGTTTATTTTGACGTTGGGGCTGTTTGCCTTCGGTCTGGACACCGCCGCCGGGATTATGTTTGGTAAATTGCTCTACATCTTGTCGGGCAAGAGGATCAATCCCCTCATCGGTGCGGCGGGGATCAGCGCTTTCCCGATGGCCGGGCGCCTGGTGCAGAAGGTGGCACAGGAAGATGATTTCTCCAATTTTGTGCTGATGCACGCGATGGGCGCCAACACTGCCGGCCAACTGGGGTCGGTCATCGCCGGAGGGGTTTTACTGACCCTGGTGATGCCACTTCTTGGATTGTAAACCTGGGGGGCGCTTTTGCGCCCCCTTTGTATCTCGGTGCGATTTCAATATAAAGGAGGCTTTTTATGGCAAAGGGCATGGTGGTCATTGCGGTAGATCGTTGCAAAGGGTGTGGCCTGTGCACACACGTCTGCCCGGCCAACATCCTGGCGTTCGACAATACGGTTTTCAACGCGAAGGGGTATCACCCGGTGAGCGTGACCGACCCGGAGCAATGCATCGGGTGCGCCTCGTGCGCGCGCATCTGCCCGGACGTGGTTTTTACGGTTTATCGCCAGATGAAGGTCGCCGCCAAGGCAAAAGCGCCGCAGGCAGCGCTGGCAATGGGCTGACTTTAGCTATCACCAGCGGTTGGATGAAAATCACGGTTTCCATGTCAGAGATATAAGGAAGTGTTTGCGCGGGCGGG
>DAOUFX010000506.1:0-7833 GCA_034429675.1 Anaerolineae bacterium
CCCGCCCGCGCAAACACCCCCCTTTAACCCATCACGTTCAGCGGCAATTCTTGGCTAACGGCTAAACGTTATTTTCGAAGGAGATCTGAAATGCCCAAAAGTTTGATTGTATACTATTCGATGTATGGGACGACGGGGCGCGTGGCCGACTCGATTGCGTCCGGGCTGCGCGCGACGGGGTATCAGGTTGACCTGCACAATCTCAAGGACGGGCCGCCGCCAGCGCCAGGTGGTTACGATTTGCTGGGAGTCGGGTCCCCGGTGTATTTCTACCAGCCGGCGGTCAATGTGCTGGATTACGTGAACAGTCTGCCCGATCTTGCCGGGTTGCCGGCGTTTTCGTTCCTGTTGTACGGCAGCTATATCGGCGAGGCCGGCAACATCATCCGGCGCGCCCTGGCCCGGAAAGCGGCCAGGGAGGTGGGGCATTTTCATTGCCGTGGCAACGACATCTTCCTGGGCTATCTGCGCCTTGGCTACCTTTTCTCGCCGGACCGCCCGACGGATGAAGAACTGTCCCAGGCCGGGGACTTTGGCCGTAACGTCTCTGCTGTCGTGGCCGGACAATTGTACACCCGCCCGCCCGACGATCCGCGAGATTTCGTCCGCTGGATGGAGAGCCTGGTCATGACCCCGTGGCTGGTCGGTCATTTTCACAGCCGGATGTTTTCGTTGAACCGTAAGGCGTGCCTGGCGTGCGGCTTGTGTATCAACCAGTGCCCTACCCGCAATCTCACCGCAGACAAGGACGGTCGCCCGGTTTGGGGCAACACCTGTGTGTTCTGCGTCCATTGCGAGATGCACTGCCCACAAGGCGCCATCACTTCGACCTTTAGCTGGCCGGTGATACGACCGCTGTTGCGCTACAACGTGAAGGTCGCCGCGAACGACCCGGAGATCGAGCACGTGCGGGTGGAACTCAAGCGAGGACGCCTGCGGCGGTTGTAGACGATGAAACTCAAATTCCGCTCTTACCAAACCGAAGACGATTTCTGGCGTATGCGTGAATTCCTGCGCCAGGTGTTTTTGCTCAACGACCGGCGCGAACGGAGCTGGCACGTGGCCCGGCTCGAATATGCCCGCTGGCACACCTGCATCAATTGCGCCAACGTGCGTCTGGAAGACGTGGCTTTCCTTTGGGAAATGAAAGACCAGATTGTGGCCATCCTGATGCCGGACGGCGGCCTCGGTGAAGCGCATCTGTCGGTGCATCCGGCTTTGCGCACCCCGGACCTGGAGGAAGAGATGCTCATCGTCGCCGAAAAACGCCTGTCCAGGGTGGGGGAGGACGGTGTGCGCCGTCTGTGGGCGTGGGCGCCGGAACAGGATCAACTGCGGCAGCCGATTTTATCCCGGCGCGGTTACGTCAAGGGCGAATATCCCGAATACCAATGGCGGCGCCGGCTGGATGCGCCGCTTCCCGACGTGCCGGTTCCGCCGGGATACACGCTCCGTTCCCTGGGAGACGGCCTCGAATTGTTGGAGCGCTGCTATGCCTCCGGGCTTGGCTTTCACGAGGGCGACATCGCTGTCGCCGTGGACAATCGCAACGACGTTACCTGGTATCGCAACATCCAGACGGCGCCCCTCTACCGCCGTGACCTCGATCTGGTGGCGATTGCGCCGGACGGCGCGGTGGCTTCATTTTGCACGCTCTGGTTCGACGATGTGACGCGGAGCGCGCTCTTTGATCCGGTGGCCACCGTCCCTGCCCACCAGCGACGTGGGTTGGCAAGGGCGCTGCTGTTTGAAGGCATGCGCCGCGTTCAACGGATGGGGGCGACCCTCGCTTTTGTGAACGGTTACGATGCCGTGCCCAATGCCTTGTATCACGCGACAGTAGGCCCTGAGCACGACTTGTACGTCCCGTGGTTAAAAGAATGGAGGTGAGCGATGGAACCGAAAAAGACCTTGACCGATGCCGGTGTCAGACGTGGCGTGATCCGCTGGGCCGTCCGTGAGACGATGGGATGTGTGATCTATGCGCTGATGCTTTTCTGGCCGGCCGGGACCGTGAACTGGCCGATGGGTTGGGTGGTGATCGTGGCGATGGTTCTCTGGGTTGCCGGCACGGCTGCCGTCACCATCCCGCGCTACCCCGAACTTCTCGCCGAGCGGGTCGGCCCGCGCAAGGGCGGCAAATCGTGGGATACCGCCATCCTGGGGATCTTCGGCGTGATGATGGTCGCCAAACTGCTCCTGGCCGGTTTCGACTTTCGTCTCGGCTGGACGAAGGAGTTCCCGCTCTGGTTGGAAATCCTCGGGCTGATCGTTGCCCTGCCGGGATATGCTGTCGTGGTGTGGGCGACGGGATCGAACGCCTATTTCTCACAGATCGTGCGCATCCAGACCGAGCGCGGCCACCGGGTTGCCGACGGTGGGCCGTACCGGTTTGTGCGCCACCCCTCCTACGTCGGCATCATCGCGTCCGAGCTGGGCACCGCCGCCATGCTCGGCAGCGGGTGGGCGCTTGTCCCCGCTGCCATTTCCGCCGTCCTGATGATTCTGCGCACGGCGCTGGAAGATCGCACACTGCAAGCCGAACTCGACGGTTACGCGGACTTCGCAAAGAGAACCCGTTACCGCCTGATCCCCGGAGTCTGGTAGGCCAACCTATTGACAGCAAAGTCTTTCCGTTGTAGTATGATAACGGTATCAGGAAAACGGTACCATACTTTTATTGAACTATCTACTCTATGGCCACAATACGTGAGGTAGCAAAACGGGCCGGGGTTGCCCCCATAACGGTTTCCCGCGTGATCAATAACTCTGGTTACGTCAATGAGAAGACACGCAAACGTGTGGAAACGGCCATCGTCGAGCTGGGCTATGTCCCCAATATGTTGGCGCGCAGCCTGCGCTCGCGGCGCACCGATACTCTGGCGCTGATCCTGACCGATGTTTCCAATCCTTTTTGGACTACGGTTGCGCGCGGTGTAGAAGACGCAGCCAGCGATGCCGATTTCAACGTGATTTTGTGCAACACCGATGAATCGGAAACAGAACAGGACAAGTACTTGCGCATGCTTCTGCAAAAACAGGTGGACGGCGTCTTGTTGGTGCCGGCGCGCAGTACGGTTGATTCGATCAGGTTCATTCAAAGCCAGGGAACGCCGGTGGTGGTGCTGGATCGGCGAGTCCCCCACACTCAGGCCGACGTGGTGCGTTGCGACTCCGAGGGCGGCGCCTATCAACTTACCCGGTTGTTGTTGTCACTGGGCCATCGCCGGATCGCTGTGCTGAGCGGGCCTCAGGGAGTCTCCACCGCCGAGGATCGCACTGCCGGGTACCGGCGGGCGCTGACCGAGGCCGGATTGGATATTGATGCGGCGCTGATTCATTATGGCGAATTCTCGCTGGGAAGCGGATACGCGATGACGCAACAGATGCTGGCGCGAACTCCTCGTCCGAGTGGTCTGTTTGCCGGCAATAACTTTATCGCCATTGGCGCTTTGCGGGCATTGCGGGACGCGGGGGTGCGTGTGCCGGAGGACATAGCTCTGGTGGGCTTCGACGACCTGCCTACGGATCTGGTGGTTGATCCATTCCTTACCGTCGCCGCCCAACCCGCCTATGAGATGGGGCGGCAGGCCACCGGCTTGTTGTTGAAACGTCTGTCTGAAGAAGCGCCGGCTGCCTATAAAGAAATTGTGCTGCCGACCACGATCGTCGTCCGGGAATCGAGCGGCAAGGCATTGGCATAGAGAGTAAGGTCTATTTCAACGCTTTTGCAGCGTTTTTTTTAGCTCGTTGTGGTAACGATACCATACTGTCCTATGTAAAACGCTTTTGTAGCGATTCTTTTTTTTCGCCTGATGTGGTAACGATACCATATCAAACTTTGAAATACTTATCAGTAACTCTACAGCCATTGTCCGGCGCAGGCAGACCGACTAAAGTCGGAGTGTACTTACGCGATTGTATTCACCGGCTTCAGCCGGTTCTTCGGCGCAACCTTATGAAAGTATCTGTACAGTTACATTTATCAAGCCGAAACAAGCAGCGTCATTCCACAATGTTGTCGCACTGGAGTTAGTATCTATGAAAGTAGAAAGCTCATCATCTCTACAAGCGATCATTCTCGAAGTTGAGAACGTTTCCAAGAGTTTTCCGGGTGTGAAAGCGCTTGACGGCGTCTCATTCGATCTCCGCAAGGGGGAAGTGCACGCTTTGGTCGGAGAGAACGGGGCCGGCAAGTCAACGCTCATGAAAATTCTTAGCGGGGCTTACCGGGCCGACGAAGGGACCATCCGTTACAAAG
Source organism: Anaerolineae bacterium (assembly GCA_034429675.1). Lineage (GTDB taxonomy): Bacteria > Chloroflexota > Anaerolineae > B4-G1 > SLSP01 > JAKQHY01. The sequence goes on from DAOUFX010000506.1 coordinate 4,262, forward strand.
GAGAGGTCGTATCCTTCAGCAATGTGACTCAGGCTCGTGAAGCCGGCATTGGGATCGTCTACCAGGAACTCAACCTCATCCCGCATTTATCGGTGGCGGCCAATATCTTCATCGGCAGGGAGCCGTTGACGCGACTGGGGACGCTTGATGAGAAGAAGATGAACGCCGATACCGTGGCGCTTCTTGCCCGTCTCAACATTTACCTGGATCCAACCATCACGGTGAACCGGCTCCCTGTCTCCAAACAGCAGATGGTGGAGATCGCCAAAGCGCTCTCGCTCGACTCGGAAGTGCTCATTATGGACGAGCCGACGAGCGCGCTGACGGAGTCCGAGATTGACGAACTTTTCAGGATCATCCACACACTGCGCGACCACGGGGTGGCGATCATCTACATTTCCCATCGCCTCGATGAGTTGAAGCACATCGTGGATCGCATTTCCATTTTGCGTGACGGGCATTCGGTCAGCACCGATGATTACGCTGCCATCGAAATGGGCGAAATCGTGAACCGGATGGTGGGCCGAAAACTTGAGAACAAGTTCCCGCCGAAGCAAAATGCCCCAACTACGGAGAAGCTCCTTGAGGTTCGCCACATCGTGCGGCGGGGGATCCTTCATGACATCTCTTTCGACCTCTATCGCGGGGAAATCCTGGGGATCGCCGGCCTGATGGGAGCGGGGCGGTCGGAGCTGGGGCGGGCGATTTTTGGCGCCGACCCGATGGATTCGGGCGACTTGACGATGAATGGCCGCGGGCTTTCGCTGAGTTCACCCTTCGATGCCATCAGAGCCGGCATTGCCTACCTTTCGGAGAACCGCAAGGAAGAGGGGTTGGCCGTGAAAATGGCGCTTGCCGAGAATGTCACTATGGCAAACGTGTTGGAGATTTCCAGACGTTTTGGCGTGCTCTCTCACAATCGCGAGATGGAAGTTGCGCAGCACTATGTCAAAAGCCTCAGTATCCGGACGCCAAGTCTCTCCCAGATCGTGAACAACCTTTCCGGGGGCAACCAACAGAAGGTGGTCGTAGCGAAATGGCTGTTCTGCGACTCCAAGGTTCTGATCTTCGACGAGCCGACTCGCGGCATAGATGTCGGCGCCAAGTACGCGATCTATGAGCTGATCGGAATCCTGGCGCGGGAAGGCCGGGGGATCATTATGATCTCCTCCGAGTTGCCGGAGATCCTGGGCCTGACGGATCGCGTTTTGGTGCTGCGCGAGGGAGAACTCGCGGCGACCCTCACTACGGCACAAACCACACAGGAAGAAATACTCAACTACGCGGCCGGCGTCGCGCAGGTGATTGAAGGAGGCACATCTATGTCCGACCCAAAATTGACCCGAACGGGAGCGCAACTATGAATGAAGTGACAGCGGAACCAATCAAGAACGAGGCCCCCGAGGTCATAGAAAAGGCGGGAAAGTCCGGTCTGGCCCCGGACAAGTTTTTCACGTTTGCCGCGGTGGTGGTGCTGTTTATCTTCTTCTCGATTACGGCGCGAAATTTTTTCACCATGCGCAGCATCCTCACCCTCGTCTTGCAGACGAGCTCGGTCACCATTATGGGCATCGGCGTCACCTTTTGCATTATTACGGGTGGTATTGACCTCTCAATCGGCTCTGTCATCGCCCTTTCCGGCACCATCGCCGTGATGGCGGCGATTCGCGGAGTTCCGATCTGGCTTAGCATGATCATCGGTCTGCTCGTCGGGGTCCTCTGCGGCCTGGTGAACGGGCTCATGATCACCCGCTTGAAACTTCCGCCTTTCATCGCAACGCTTGGCACGATGATGATCGCTCGTGGGGTTGCCCTGACGATCACGAACGCCAACGCCTGGCCGGCGCCGGATGGCTTCGGCGAATTGGGCAACGGTACGATCTTTGGCACCGGCCCGCAATTCCCCGGCATATCCTATCCGGTGCTCATTATGGTGGCCGTCGCCATTCTTTTTGGCTTCATCCTCAAGAAAACGCGCATCGGCCGGTACACTTACGCGGTGGGGTCGAACGAAGAGGCCGCGCGGCTCTCCGGGATCAAGGTCAATCAGGTCAAGATTGTCAACTACATTTTTTCCGGCCTGCTCGCGGGTTTGGTTGGCGTCATCCTTGCCTCACGGATGACTACGTCCCAGCCGAACAGCGCGCAAGGTTACGAGTTGAACGCGATTGCCGCCGCCGTCATCGGCGGCACCAGTCTGTCGGGGGGAGTGGGAACGGTGGGCGGAACGGTGATCGGTTCTTTTATCATTGGCATACTCACGGTGGGACTCACCATGGGCGGTTGGAATTACTTTATGCAGCAGATTGTTATCGGTCTTGTCGTCATTGGCGCAGTGGCGGTTGATCAGCTCAGAGGGCGCAAGCGGTAAACCCGCGGCCCGACAACGTATTGGCGCATCCAGGCTTGTGCCTGAGTGCGCAGAGGCTAGACCCCATCCACATAGAAAACAATGATTAAGAAGGAGAATCTGATGAAAAAGCTTGTGTCAATCATCACCGTGTTGGTTTGCCTGGTGTCGCTCTTTTCCTGCAATAGTCCAAAGGAAGAAGGCCCGATAGAGATTGCCGTCATCGTCAAGACCGGGAACTCCAGTTTTTGGCAGAATGTGCAGACGGGCGCCTTCGACGCTCAGAAGGAGCTGAAGGGAGAGACCCCCAAGCTCTCGGTTACTTTCCTCGGCGCACAATCCGAGAGCAACGTCAACGAGCAAATCAACATCGTTGAAAGCGCCATTGACCGCGGCGTCAAGGCGATTGTGCTTGCCCCTTCGGATACGAAAGCCCTCATTCCTGTGGTAGAAAAAGCCAAGGCGGCCGGCATCACCGTCGTCATTATTGACTCGCTTCTTGAGGGGTCAGAGGACAATTACGTCTCGTTTTTGGCGACCGACAACAAAGCCGCCGGCGAGGCCTGCGCGAAGAGGCTGATCGAGGAAGTGAAAGCGGCGACCGGCGGCGACACCGGCAAAATCGCCATCATGTCCTACGTCGCCGGCGTTGGCTCCGAGATCGGCCGCGTGGGTGGATTCCAGGACTACATCAAGGCGAATTCGAAGCTGGAGATCGTGACGACCCAGTATTCCAACGCCGATATGCCCACCGCGCTCAACCAGACCACCAACGTGCTCACGGCCAACCCGGACCTGGTCGGCATTTTTGGCGCCAACGAACCGACCGCCATCGGCATGGGTCGCGCGATCGAGCAAGCGGGGCTCAGTGGGAAGATTGTGGCCATTGGATTTGATGGCAACAGCGTCCTGCAGGAGCAAGTGCGGAACGGCACGCTCAATGCCATTGCCGTCCAAAGTTCCTACAACATGGGCTACATGGGCGTTAAAACGGCCTATGAGGCCGCCATCCAGGGGAAGACGGTCGAACACTTTGTGGATACCGGCTTCATTATGGTAGATGCGGCTAACATTGATACTCAGGAAGCAAAGAACGTACTTTACTAATTTCCGTTGATCGAGCCGCCTGACGACAAGGACTCTGGCATATACGGCTCGCACCCAAAAATGCGAGCCGTATATCTTGAATCGGTTAAGAGGAAGTGTTTTTTCGTGCGGGTAC
>DAOUFX010000507.1:0-3954 GCA_034429675.1 Anaerolineae bacterium
CCCGCCCGCGAAAAACCTTCCTTTAATTCCCCCGCTTTAGCGGGCTATTTTCAAGGGAGGTCTTTGTGAAACGCTGTTTCTATGTCTTCGTTCTCAGTCTGCTGCTGTTGGGGTCGCTTGCCCCGGTCAGCGCGCAGGCGCCTGCGGCGCTGACGTTGGCCCGTATTGATGTAACCGGCGCGCCGGAATCGCTGGGCTTGCCGGTCTACGCGCACCTCCAGGATGCGTCCGGGCAGGATTACGCGCTCGTCGTTGCGCCGCCGGAGCAACTGGCGACGAGCGGTTTCGCGTACCGGGCGCTTGATACGTTGGCGGGCGCTTCATCGTATTGGATCGCCTTGCCGCGTCGCGCCGATGCGCGCGCGCGCGCGTCGCGGATCGCGACCGTGCTCCACGACGACGGGCGCCAGCTCATCGTCCGCGCGACCCCGGTGCAGGCGGAATCGCTCACCGCTGCCGGCTGTGATCTGGCCCGGCTGCCGGACGTCCCGTTGGTTTTCACCGTCCGCCATGCTCCCACCCGCGTTGCGTCGTTTGTTCCCGACCCACTGGTAGGGGCGATGATCGCTCAGGTGGAGCAGACCACTCTTTACACCTACACGGCATGGCTCAGCGGTGTGATGCCCGCAACGATCGGCGGTTCGCCTTATACCATCGCTACCCGCCACACCAATTCTGGAATTCCCATCCAAAAGGCCACGCAATTCGCCTACGAACACCTGCAATCCCTCGGATTGGCCGTGAGTTATCACACCTGGACCGCCAGCGGTTACAGCAATCGCAACGTCGTCGCCGAGATGCCCGGCGCAGAGGCGCCGGGAGAGATTGTGTTGGTCACGGCGCACATTGACGATATGCCCTCCGGTTCGACCGCCCCCGGCGCCGACGACAATGCCAGCGGCACGGTGGGCGTCCTCGTCGCCGCCGACTTGATGAGCCAGCATACGTTCTCGCGCACGGTGCGGTTTGTTCTTTTCACCGGCGAGGAGCAGGGATTGATCGGCAGCGGGCAGTACGCCAATCTGGTCTATGGCGCAGGGGACAATATCGTGGCGGTCTACAATATGGACATGATCGCCTGGGACGCCGTCAACGGCCCGACGCTGCGCCTTCACACCCGTAGCACCAGCAATCCCGGCTATCCCGGCGATCTGGCGATTGCCGGGACGTTCACCAACGTCGTCAGCGCCTACGGCCTCAGCAGCGCCCTCACTCCGATCATTGACCCCGACGGTATCACGGCCAGCGACCACAGCCCGTTCTGGAACAAAGGCTATCCGGCCATTCTCGCCATCGAAGACGATTCCAGCGATTTCAACGCTTATTACCACACCGTCAACGACCGTCTGGACACGCTCAATATGACCTACTACACCCACTACGTCAAGGCTTCGGTGGGAACCGTGGCGCATCTGGCCGTTCCCGTTGATCCCGATGGAACCTTGCAAGGCGTGGTGACGGACGCCGGAAGCGGCGCGCCGTTGAGCCAGGCGGTGGTGACGGCTCAGGGCGACGAGATGTTTTCCACGACGACCGCGGCCGATGGTAGCTACGCGCTGAGTCTGCCGTCCTACACTTACACGGTTTCAGCGCAGGCGTATGGGTATTTGCCGGTCACGGTAAATGACGTTGTCGTCACTGCCGGCGCTGCCACGCAGCGGAACTTCGCCCTGCCTGTTGCGTCCGCTTACACGGTGACCGGCACGGTGATGGCCGCCGATGGCTGGCCGCTCTATGCTCATATCGCCGTGTCCGGCGACCCCCTCGATCCGCCTGCCGGCGCCTGGAGCGATCCGTTGACCGGTCGCTATACTCTGACCCTGGCCGCCGGCGTCACCTACACGTTGAACGTGACGGCCTGGACCGACGGGTACAACGGCGCGCAGCGCGTTCTTGCGCCGTTGATGGGCGACGGCAACGCGCACTTCACGCTGTCGGCCAACCTGACCGCCTGCGCCGCTCCTGGTTATTCGTGGGATGCCGGTGTGTGCGTTGCGCAAGCCGGTGGGCTGGCCGTGGGGCAGGTGACCGATCTCAATACGGGCGCGCCGCTCCCGGACGCCGTTGTCGTCAATGCTCAAGGGGACGCCGCGACGGCGGCGGCGACGGATGCCGGCGGCGCTTTCTACACGCTCTTCGTTCCCGCCGGGACGCAGACGCTCACGACGACGCATACGCAGTACGGTCCGGCCACGGCGACGGTGGTCGCCGCTGATGGCGGCGTACTCTCGCAAAGTTTTGCCCTGCCCGCCGGACTGCTGGCCCGGACTCCATCCTCGTTGGGCCTTAGCCTCGACTTGGGAATGACCCGCACACTGCCGGTTACGTTGACCAACAACGGCTCCTGGTCCTTTTCCTGGACGGCCAGCGAACAGCCTCCCGTCGCCTGGTTATCCATTTATCCTTCTTCTGCCATTCTCGCGCCCGGCGAGAGCACAGTTCTCGCCGTATCGCTGGACAGCGCTGACGTCTCCGCTGCCGGAACTCACACGGCCCGGCTGCGCTTCTTGTCCGACACGCCCTATGCGCCGCTCGATGTGCAGATCGCTCTGACCGTCAGCGCCGCCGATTTGCGCGTCTCGGTGGCGGCGCCGTCCTCGGCTCTGGCCGGCGCGACCGTTCCCGTGACCGTTTCTTACGTCAACGACGGCGCAGTCGCGGCGACTTCCGCCGTTTTGACGGCGACTTTGCCGCCAAGTCTTGTCACGTCGAGCCCGCTCACCTGGACGTTGGGCGACATCCCCCCGTCCGCCTCCGGTTCGCGCTCGTTCACGGCGACGTTGCCGGCAGAATTTCCGAGCGGCAGATCCTTTTCCATCGGGGCCACCCTCGCTTCTGAAACCCGCGAGTTCATCACGACCAACAACACTTCACATACCGTGGTGACTATGGTCGCGCTGCCGCAGGCGTCTTTCACTTCCTCCGCGCCGACCGTTGTCGGACGGGCGACCAGTTTCACCAATACCACCACCGGCTCGTCGCCGCTGACCTACCGCTGGGATTTCGGCGATCAAACGACCAGTCCGCTGGCGTCGCCCGCTCACATCTACCAGACGCCGGGAATTTATACGGTGACGCTGACCGCGACCAACGCCTGGGGGCAGAACGTGGCCTCGTTGCCGGTCACGATCACGGCGGCGCCGCCTTTGGCCGGGTTCATCTCATCGGCGCCGCATCCGCTCGGATGGGTCACTTACTTCACCAATACCACATTTGGGATGGACGTCGCCTATCTCTGGGATTTTGGCGACGAGACGCCCCTCGTTGCTGCGACGAATCCCACGCACACCTACGCCGCCGCCGGCGCATACACCGTGACGCTCACCGCGACCAACTCCGGCGGGATGGACGTCTTCACCGACGTGATCCACATCGGCCCGGCGGATTGCATCCCCGTGTACGGCGCGGCTTTCACCTTTGCGCCGATCAGCCCGACGCTGGAGACCCTGTCTCTGGGCGTTATGGTCACGTTTACCGGCACTGCGGAAGGCGGATCGCCGCCCATCGTTTTTAACTGGGATTTCGGGGACACCTTCACCGGCAGCGGCGCCGTCGTCACTCACACCTACGTGATCACCGGCGAGCTCACCGTCACGATGACGGCGGAAAACCCGTGCGGCCGGATCGTCCTCACCGACACCTTCACCATCGCCACGCCGCCGGAACCGCCGCCAGCGAAGGCCTTCGTCTACCTGCCACTGGTGATGCGGGAGTAGATGGAAGCAGTGTGTTTTTTCGTGCGGAAGTACCCGCACGAAAAAACACGCCTTTTTTTACCCTGCCGCGTCAGTGGATTCTTTTGAAGATGAATTTATGCCGTCTACCTGCCGTTGGTGATACGGGAGTAGAGATGGAAGGGTGGGCGTGCGGGGTATCCCCCCCGCCGCCGCCTGCGGTGGGCGTCGCGGCGTTGCCAGTGTCCCCGTTGCCCGTGTTGCCGCTCCCTCTCTCGGG
>DAOUFX010000508.1:0-9232 GCA_034429675.1 Anaerolineae bacterium
CCCGCCCGCGAAAAACCCTCTCTTTACCCCCCCGCGTGAGCGGGCTATTTTCGAAGGAGCAAAATCTATGTTGCGCAATGTAAAAACTTATTACCGTCCGGGAAATCTCGAAGAAGCTGTCGCGTTGGTGCAATCCAGTCCCAATGCCATCTATGCCGGCGGGGGCGCCTGGATCGTGGCGCAGGGCAGCGCAGAATTGGAAACCGTCGTGGATTTGCAGAACACCGGGCTGGACTACATCAAAACTGAAGCCGACGCCGTTTGCATCGGAGCGACGGTGACGCTGCAAACATTGATCGAACATCCAGAAGTGGGGGTGATGGCGAACGGGACGCTGGCGCAAGCTGCCGATACCACGCAATCCCGGAGCCTACGGGAACAGGGCACCCTGGGAGGCACCCTCATCGTGGCCGGGCCGGCGGATCCGCTGACCACGGTCTTGCAGGTGCTCGACGCTGAGGTGCGCTACGCCGATCCGGTTACGCATACCGTCCCTTTCTTGAGCTTTGTGGCCTACCGCGACCGGTTGATCAAAACCCGCGTTCTGCTCACCGAAGTGCGCATCAAGCGCGCCCCGGCCCGCAGCGCCGTTGCGCTTGAGGTGGTGGGGCGCTCGCCCAAAGATCGCCCCATCGTTTGCGTGGCGGCTTACGTAGCCGTGGAGGAAGGGCTGGCGTCTGTGACGCGGGTCGCCGTTGGCGGCGCCGATGTCAGGCCGATGCGCTTGCACAAAACCGAGCATCTGCTGAAGGGACAGCTGCTTACCCCGGAGCGCATCGCCTATGCGTTGGAGCCGAGTTTGCTGGAACTGCATCCGGTCGAAGATTACCGCGGCAGCGCGGAGTATCGCAAGGAGATGACGAAGGTCCTGGTAAACCGGGCGCTTTTGGCGGCATGGGAAAAGAGCCGGCGCGGGTAAAGCAGAATGCCCATCCTCAAAAAAGAGATTTACGAACAGCCTACGGTTGTAGCCCGCCTGTTGGAACGCGAGCGCGAAAATGTGACGCAGATCGCCGCCAGGCTGCGGGGACGGTTCACCCACATTGTGATCGCGGCCCGAGGCACCTCGGATAACGCCGCCCGCTACGCCCAGTACCGGTTTGGCGCGTACAATCGCTTGCAAGTAGCGCTGGCCACGCCTTCGCTGTACACGCTCTATGGACATCCGCCCCGATTGGACGGCGCCTTGATCGCCGGTATTTCGCAGTCGGGACAATCCCCGGATATTGTGGCCGTTCTGGCCGAAGGTCGCCGCCAGGGTCGCCCGACCCTGGCGATCACCAACGAGGCGCAATCCCCGCTGGCGCTTGCCGCCGAGTACGTTATCCCCTTGCACACGGGGCCGGAGCACGCCGTTGCCGCCACCAAGACGTATACGGCCTCGCTGGCGGTACTGGCGCTGCTTTCGTGTCTGCTGGCGGAGGAGGAATCGCAGGCGCAACGGGCCCTGGACCAGCTTTACGAATTGCCGGCGCTGATGGCTGAGACCCTGTCCGGGATCACGCCGTTGATCCACCGGATCGAGCGCTACCGCTTTGTGAACCGCTGCGCCGTCATCGGGCGCGGCTACAATTACGCCACCGCCTTTGAGGTTGCCCTGAAAGTCAAAGAGTTGACGCGCGTGGCCGCCGAACCGTACTCGTCGGCGGATTTTCGCCACGGGCCGATCGCGATGGCGGGCGACGATGCGCCGGTGCTGCTCATCGCGCCGACCGGCGCCGTGTCTGGGGATTTGCGCGCGCTGATTGACGAGCTGCGGGCGCGGCGCGTCGAACAGGTCGTTATCTCGGATGACGAGCAAGTATTGTCGCAGGCGCAGTTGGGATTGCCGCTGCCGCCCGCCATCCCGGAATGGTTGACGCCGTTGGCCGCCGTCCTGCCGGGGCAACTCTTCGCCCTGACTCTGGCCGAAGTAAAAGGCGCGGATCCCGACAATCCGCTGGGGCTGTCGAAAGTGACGGAGACGTTGTAGCCGATGGCCGAAACGTGGCGATTGCTGCTCACCGGCGCCGCCAACGCCGTGGAAAACATGGCGATAGATGAGGCGGTATTGCAATGTATGGCGCCGGGGCAGCCCTGTACCTTGCGCTTTTACGAGTGGCGCCCTTCGGCGGTATCCATCGGCTATTTCCAGGGAGTCGAACAGGAAGTGGACGTGGACGCCTGTCGCGCCAAAGGCGTGGACGTGGTACGCCGGCTCACCGGCGGCGGCGCCGTCTATCACGACCGCGAGGGCGAGGTGACGTATTCCCTGATCGTCCCGGAATCCTACCCGGGTATTCCGCACAAAGTGCTGGAGTCGTATGGGGTCTTGTGCGCCGGCGTGGTCAAGGGATTGGCGAAGTTGGGGCTTCCGGCGGTGTTCAGGCCAATTAACGATATTTTGGTGAACGGCAAGAAGATTTCGGGCAACGCGCAGACTCGCCGCTTTGGCGGCATCTTGCAGCACGGCACTATTCTTTACACCGTTGATCCCGCCCTGATGTTCTCGCTGCTCAAAGTGCCCAACGAGAAGCTGCGCGACAAGATCATCGCCGGGGTCGAAGAACGGGTTACGTCCATCACACGCGAGCTGGGGCCGGTGGATAAGGCCGTCATTGTGCGGGCCTTGACCGCCGGATTTGCCGAGGCGCTGGCCATTGAGCTGGTGGAGGGAGAGTTGCGCGAAGAGGAGTTGATCCTGGCGACACGGCTTAGAACGGAGCGATATGGCGACACGGTCTGGACGCATAAGCGCTGATTACAAAGTTGCCGGCGGCAAGCTGCTGCGGGTGTGTTTGGATGTGCACGCGGGCGCTATCGCCGCGATCCGCATCACCGGGGATTTTTTCATGCACCCCGAAGAGGCCATTGAGACTCTGGAGCAGATGCTGGTGGGAGTTGCCTGGGAGGAAAGCGCACTGCGCGGCGCGGTCCGGGCGTTTTTTGCGACAAACGTGCAGGTCGTCGGGGCGGCTGTGGACGATTTTGTCCATCTTATTTTAAGCGCCGGCTAATCTATCCCCCTTTTGTTGGCCTTTCCTTTTCGCTGTGCTATACTTCGCCCTGATGAAGATTGGGCCATGGTGGGTGCAACTGTACACATTGCGCGTCGCATTGGGCGCTGCGTTGGGAATGGCGTTGTTGTGGCGGCGTGGAACTCGTCCGGGCAGCAACATCTCGACGCAGGAATTGTTGCCGTGGGTGTGGGCAGTCAGTTTTGTGGCGTGGGCCTGCGGGCGGATAGGGTATGTGATCGGGCAGCCCTATTTCACACAGCACCCATGGGCGTTTATCCGCTTCCGCACCGCCGCCGGAATGCACGGCGGGTCTGCATTGGCCGGCGGTATCCTGATGGTCGCGTTGTGGGCCCTGGTGAAGTCGCGCCGCTTTGCCGACTTACTGGCGCTGTGGGCGCCGGTTGCATTGAGCATCGCCATGTGCGCCTGGTGGGGCTGTCGCGAGGTCGGTTGCGCCTGGGGCAACCCGGCGACGACCACCGCATCCTGGCATAGCTGGCTGGCGACAACTTCGCCCGACCTTTACCACATTCAACTGGAGCGCTATCCCGTCCAAACTCTGGGCGCCGTGTGGGCGCTCGTGATGTTATGGTTGGCGCTGGCGCTCAGAGATAAAGGCGGGCTGGCCCTGGCGTTGTATTGCGTAGGATCGGCTCTGCTTACTTCGCAGCGGGCCGACCCGGTCCCGCTGTTTGGGGGAGTACGCGCGGATATGCTGCTCGACACCGCTCTGGCAGTCATTCTTACAGCCGGGACGCTGTTTGCGCCACGGCGTTCCCAAAAGGATACCTATGGATCAACCGACAAACGACACAAACCCGCTTGACCAGAGTTGGAGAGCGAGACCGACGCCGGTCTTGCCCGAACCTGACGTGGTTCAGCAATTGCGCCAGGCGCTCGACGGGCTGATGACGGTGGAGGACATTACGGTGTTGTCCAACGAAACCAACCCGCCGGTGCAGTTCAGGGGGCGCCTCAGCGACAACGACGATCAGGAAGCGGTGTTTGACCGGATTCTGCAACGCTTCGAGAAACTGGGGTACACGCCTATTCTCAGCGCCCACGAGGACCGTCACGTCCTTCACGCCATTCATCGCGTTTTTGATCAGAAGCCCAAAAAACTGTGGGTAAATGCGTTGCTTTTTGTGGCCACGGTGATTTCGGTCATGTTTATTGGAATGGCCAGAGAATCGGACGGAGCCATCCCCACTACTTTGAAGGATTGGCTTGTGGGCGTCCCATTTGCTCTGGCTATGTTGGGAATTTTGACGGCGCATGAGCTGAGCCACTATTTTGTCGGGCGACGCTATGGGTCGCCGTTAAGCTTGCCGTATTTTATTCCCATGCCGTTGGGCCCGTTGGGCACGATGGGCGCGGTGATCGTGCAACAGGGCCCCATGCGCAGCCGCAAAACCCTCTTCGACATCGGCGCGGCGGGCCCCATTGGCGGATTGGTGGTAGCCATTCCGTTGCTCTTCATCGGGTTGATGTTCACGCAGGTGGGACGCCCCGCTGAGTTCATAGACTTATCCCAGGCCGAAGGATTGTCGCAGGAGGGCAACTCGTTGCTTTATATGGCGGCCAAATACATCGTCCACGGGCAAGTCCTGCCCAACCCGGCCACCGGTGAAGACGTCTGGCTTTCCCCGCCCAGCGCCGGCGGCGCGATCGTCTTTGCGGCCTGGGCCGGGCTGCTGGTGACGGGCCTGAATCTGCTGCCCATCGGCCAACTGGACGGCGGGCACATCATCTACGCGCTTTTTGGGCGCAACGCCTGGAAGATCGCCCGATCTTTTGTGGTGCTTTGCCTTGCCTGGGGAAGCGGGTTGATGCTTTGGGGCAATTTCGCCGGCTTGAGCTGGCTGATCTGGGGCGGGTTGGGGATGATGATGGGCCCGCTTCACCCACCGCCGCTTAACGATCTGACCCCATTGGATCCGCGCCGCAAAGTGCTGGGGTGGTTGATGATCCTGATCTTCTTCCTGGTGATCATTCCAATTCCATTTACTATCGTTACTTTCTAACCATGCCTGAAGTCGGGTACAACAGAACGCCGGGCACGTGAACACGTCTCTTTAACCTGCTGCGTCAGTGTTGATCATTTTCGGAGGACGCATGTCAAAGCAGAATCGGGTTTGGGAGGCCATCAGTCGAGAAGACCCGTCGGCTGTGGTGATGCGCTCGGTTGCCGCCGCGTTGCGCGACGAGTTCGTCGAAATTGAGGACGCCGGCATCTTGGGCCGCCATGCGCTGGATTTGCTGGCGCTGGGGGGGAAGAAGCCGCTGCTGGCGGCGTTCAAACGGATGGGCCCGGCAAGCGCCGATTCCGCTATGGCGCGGCGGATCACGGCGAATATTCTGGCCGGGTGGGCGGTGTCGTTTTATGCGGACGTCCAGGGGCCCTTCAATGCCATCATCATCGGCGCCCCCAACGGCGGGATAGCGCATCTGGCCACTGCCATGCGCGCGCCGTTCCTTTCCCAACATTTCCTCGTCAATTTCAGCGATTCCACGCCTCCCGACGATGTAGAGATCTATCAGAAACACGGCGCGGCGCTGGTCGAGGAGACGCTGTCGCGCAATCGCGACCTGGCGGCGATCAATCATTATGACCCGCTTCACGACCGGTTGACGGTCCAATACGTCAATCAGATCCGCTACAAATTGCTCGAACTGCCGGAAGCCTACAAGAATTTTATCTCCGAGAACCTGCGCCCCGGCGGCATCCTGGTCTTCGCGGATTGCCGTTTCTCCTGGCCGATGTACTTCATCAATGAACGGCATTGGTTCCAGGTAGGCGGGCTGGGGGGATTGGCGCCGCGCGATTTCATTGAAGGCGTCCATCCACAAATCGCCGCTCTGCAGGCGTCCGCCGGCGCGGAACCGGTGGGGAATTGGGGGCTCAAAGGGCAAACGGCCTTCGACATGCCGGAATCGGAATGGGGCGCGCTGGCGCCTTTCCACGACCGGGTGGCGCAATTTGCGCGCGACAATGCCTTCGAGTTTGTGGCGTTGGAAGGGGCGCACCCGCAATTCTTCTCGTATCTGGCCTTCCGAGTGTGGCGCAAGCTTATCAGCGAGGCCAGGGGCAAGCCGCAGGGCGTCCTCCTGGAGACGTTTACGCAAGTAGCCCCGGCGGCCGTCCGCGCGGCGGCCCTGCTGCCGGTTTGGATTCCGCGCAATTGCTCGAACAGTCTGGGGTATCTGCGCCGGATTCAGCGCGAGTTCCGCCACTACCCGGCGTTGCGCGACAAGCCGGTTCTGTGGATGCCGCAACCAACCCGTCTCGAAAGTTTTGACGGCGCCTCCTGGGACAACTGGCTGGAGAGCCTCTCCGGTCTGGACGTGCATCCGCTTGGCATGCGCCCGCGACTCTATCCACTCGACCCGATGGCGCGCTACGCAGCCCGGCAGGCGCTGATGGCCTGGGTCAGAGCCCATCCCGCCCCGGTGGAGGCCACAGCGTCGCTGAGCCTGATCATTCAGGAAGCGCGCGTCCTGCGGCGCCAACCCTTGATGTATGAGTAGATCCGTGTTTTTTCGTGCGGGTACCCCCGCACGAAAAAACACATCCTTTTAACCCTCCGCCGCGTCGGCGGCGATTCTGGCTAAAGGCTAAAAGCTATTTTTTGAGGAGCGAATTGACGAGTGAGCGAGTGAGCGGAGAAGTGGGGCGAGATGGCGGGTTGATCGGCATTGACGCCAGCCGGGCCTTGAGCAAGACGGCGACCGGCACCGAGGGGTACTCCTACCATCTGATCCGCGCGTTGTTGGCGGCGGCGCCGGAGCCTCTGAGAATGCGGTTGTACTTCCGCGAGCCGCCGGACGATCCGGCAGTTTTCGCCGGCGCGGAGCTGCGTCCGATTCCCTATCCACGGCTGTGGACGCACGTGCGCCTGTCGTGGGAGATGCTCCGCCATTCTCCCGATGCGCTTTTTGTCCCGGCGCACGTCTTGCCGCCGGTGCATCCTCAGACGACTGTGGTGACGATCCACGACCTGGGCTATCGCTACTTCCCCGATGCGCATCCCCCGGCGAAACGGTACTATCTGGACTGGAGCACGCGCTGGAACGCCCGGGCCGCCTCGTACATACTGGCCGATTCACAGGCCACCCGCGAGGCCATCGTGCGCGAGTACAACGTACCCGCCGCCAAAATCACTGTAGCCTATCCCGGCTACGACGCCACGCTTGCGCCCGTCCACGATCCTCAGGTTCTCACCGCCGCGCGAATGCGCTATGGCATCCCCGGCGACTACATCCTGGCGCTGGGGAGCATCCATCCCCGCAAAAATCTGGTGCGGCTGATCAATGCCTTCGCCTGCATCCTGGCGCGCCATCCTGACCTGATTTTGGTATTGGCCGGGCCCAACGGTTGGTTGAGCGCGCCCATCTTGAACCGGGCCAGGGAATTGGGGGTACAAAACCGGGTTATCTTTCCGGGGTACATCGCCGAGCAGGACAAGGCCGCCATCATCTCCGGCGCGCGCGTTTTTGCCTTCCCCTCGCTCTACGAGGGTTTCGGCTTTCCGGCGCTCGAAGCGCAGGCCTGCGATGTCCCGTTGCTGGCAAGCGCCGCCTCCAGCCTGCCGGAGGTAGTCGGCGAGGGTGGATTGATGGTGGACCCATTGGACGAGAACGCCATCGCGCAGGGATTGCAACGTCTGCTGGAAGATCAAACGCTGCGCCGGGAACTGATCATCCGGGGGAAAAAGAACCTGTCCCGCTTCTCGTGGGCGATGACGGCGGAGATTGTTTTACGATTGCTCCAGGATGGCGTAGGGCGGGGTTAGCAGCTGTTCCAGGTAAACCAGGTCTGCCCGCCGCCGGGCCTGGATGGTCTGGCGTTTGCGCCTCATAGCGGGAATTCCACGAATGCCGGCGATGACGCCGCGCAGGGTGGCCCGCGCTTCGGCGCCGCGCCACATTCGCAGAGCCGCCCACACCCCCTGCCACTGTCCGCGCCACACATCGCGACGGTGCTTGCGCCACAGATCGGCGGGATAGTTTTTGATCAAGGTGTAGATGCGGTTGCGGCCATCGTAGAAGGATGCGGTGACGCCGCCGCCGGACGCTTTGAGCTTGTGGTAGACGACGGCGGTGGGAACATACAGACAGCGCCACCCGGCCAGTTGCGCCCGCCACGCCAGATCTACATCCTCGAACGAAAAGAAGAAATCGTCGTCCAGCAGCCCGATCTCATCCAGCATGGCTTTGCGGTAGGCCGAACTGCCGCCGCATGCGCTGAAGACGTAGGCCGGCTGGTCGTATTGGCCCTCGTCCTTTTGCCAGACGCCGCGATTGTGCGGCAGGCCGTCCGGGGTGAGAATGTCGCCTGCGGTGTGGAAGGTATCGCGCCGATCGAAAAGCAACATCTTGGAGGCGACCAGCCCGATTTCGGGGCGACGGGCAAACGCGGCGGCGACTTCGGCCAGCCAGGACGGGTCGCATTCGGTGTCGTTGTTGAGGAGCGCCTGAATTTCCCCTTGCGCGGCGCGAAACCCGGCGTTGCACGCGCCGGTGAAGCCGCAATTTTCTCCCAAAGCTAATACCTTGACTTCGGGGTACTGCGCCAGAACCGTGAGCGACGCATCGGTCGAGCCGTTGTCGGCCACGATGACTTCAACCGCAGGCCAGCTCTGCCGGCGCAAGCTGTCCAGGCAGCCGGGCAGGTGATGCGCGCCGTTCCAGTTGGGAATGATAACCGAGATCAACGGATCAGACATGATCCCATCTCAAGCGCGCGGCGAGCCAGGCGTAAACCGGGAACGCCCCCACGTATTGCGCGATCAGGAAATCCCCAAAGATGAGCGACTGGCTGAACGTGCGGTAGAACGTCCCGATGCTGCTGATCTGATAGCGCATCAGGAAGATGTAGACGAATCCCAGGGTCACGGTTCCGATGGCCGAGGTCGTCCCCAGCCCGAAAACGAGGCGCGGCGACTGCCCGGCCAGATACCGCCGCGCCGTCACACCGATGGTCACGCCGCCGATGATGGCGCCGGCGCTGCCCAGGAACGTCAGCCCGACCGCCGGCCAGGCCAGCCAGCCGGCGACGCCGGCGACGAGCAACGCCAGCCACGAAAGAAATAACAGCCCTGACGCAAGTTTGTCATAGCGGTTTGACATAGTGTGGAACTCCGTGTGTCTTCTTAGAAAATAGCGTTTAGCCGTTAGCTTTTAGCCGTTAGCCGGAGATAAGGGGGCGTTTTTTCGAGCCGGGGTACCGGCTC
>DAOUFX010000509.1:0-13885 GCA_034429675.1 Anaerolineae bacterium
CTGGTCGCGGAGCCGCTGTGGGATGCGGCGGGGAACCGGTTAGTCGTCAGTGTCGGGGCGGGCCGGCAGGCGGACGTGTGGCAGATCGCGCTCGACGGGAACGCGCCGCAACGGCTGACTTACGGCGCGGGCGAACAACAGATCGTCTGGTGGGCGCCACAAAGACCTTAAGCAGGACTTATTCATACGGAACTCCCGGCTTCTCAGAGCCGGGAGTTTTGTTTGACCAGGTTTCGTTTGCCTCCAGAAATCTAAAGCGGAAACCGCACACTTGTCTGCATTTTGGTTTGGCAAAATACAAAAGCTACGTACAATGAGTTTATCGTTGTTTTGCAATGACCGAGGTTGACCGATCACCTATGACCGAAAATAAAACGCTTATATCCTGCAAGTTCTCCCCCTTTCTCACAACCTCTGACGCCGACCTCATCCACGATTTCTTCGCGCCGGCGCTGCGGGTCTCCGTGCGCTACGATCGTGGCGTAGGGTTCTTCAGCGCCGGGTGGCTGCGGATTGCGGCGGAGGGGATGGCGGCGTTTGCGGGGAATAGCGGGCGGGCGCGATGGGTAACCAGCCCTATTCTCAGCGAAGAAGATTGGGATGCGTTGACAATTGGCGAAGCGGCTCGAACCAACAGGGTCTTGCGCGATGCGCTTATTGTCAATCTTGACAATCTGGAACGTGAACTTCAAGCGCATACACTGTCAGCGTTGGCATGGTTGGTGGCCGATGGCATCCTGGATTTTAAGCTTGCGCTGCCGCGTCGGAAGCTGGATCGCGGTGATTTCCACGACAAATTTGGTGTTTTCACCGACGCGGAGGGCAACCGAATCAGCTTCAATGGTTCGTACAACGATAGCATCCAGGGTACGCGCAATTACGAATCTATCAAGGTCTTTTGCTCATGGGAGCCGGCTTTTGCTCCTCTGGTACAAGCAGATGCGGAACGCTTCGAACATTTGTGGAGCAATCAGGATCCAAATGTGCAGGTTTTTGATCTGCCCGCGGCAGCGCGTGAGGAGATTGTGCGGTTGCGCACTCAAGATCGGCCTTACGCCGAGCCGGATTGGGAAAAGCTCCGCCGATTGAAAGAGCCCCAATGGTTGTATCGGTTAAGCGTGACTCCGGCGCGACCTAAAATATCTCCAACCATCGCCTTGCGCGATTATCAGGAACAGGCTATTTCCGCATGGCTAGACCATAACGGGCGCGGGCTCCTGGAGATGGCAACCGGCACAGGCAAGACAATTACAGCATTGGCTGCCTCCGTCCGGCTTTTTGATCAACAACAACGCCTGACTGTAGTGATTGCAGTGCCCTACCAACACCTGGTTGATCAATGGGCGATTGAAGCACAAGCGTTTGATTATCGTCCAATCCTGGCCTATCGGAGCAAATCTCGATGGTTTAATGAGCTGAACCATCAAATCATTGACTTCAATGGCGGCTATCGCGATTTCGTCGCGGTGATTGTAACGCACACCACCTTTGTCACCCCTGATTTTCAGAATAGTATCGCGCGATTGAACGGGCCAGCGCTTCTTATCGCCGACGAGGCGCATCACCTGGGCGCCGAACAAGGACGACACAGTTATCCAGAAAATGTGGCGTTTCGTTTAGCGCTTTCAGCCACGCCGGATCGGTGGTTTGACGATGTAGGCACGGCTTTGCTGCGCGACTACTTTGGCGAGACAGTTTTTGCATTGCCGCTTGAGGCTGCTATTGGACTAAGTTTGACTGAGTACTATTATTATCCGCACCTGGTCACATTGACCGATGAGGAGATGGAAGCTTACCAGGAACTTTCGCTGAAGATTGCGCGGGCAGCGGCCCGTGAAGATGAAGAGGGGCAACAGATCCTTAAAAGACTCTTGATCAAACGCGCCGATTTGCTCAATCAGGCCGAAAACAAGCTGGCAGTTCTATCTCAATTGATAGACCTCGAATCCGCCATACAACACGCTCTTTTCTACTGCGCACCGGGACAAATTGACAAAGTCATGCAATTGCTGGGTTGGGAAAAGGGGTTGCTGATCCACAAATTCACGGCGGAAGAGAGCCCGGAAGAACGCCAACGATTGTTAGCGGGTTTTGCCGATGGCGAATGGCAAGCGCTAGTCGCCATGAAATGTTTGGACGAAGGCGTTGATGTGCCTGATACGCGCACAGCATTCTTCCTGGCAAGCAGTAGCAATCCCCGTGAATTCATCCAACGACGCGGGCGTATATTGCGGAAAGCGCCGGGGAAGGAGTTTTCGGTGATTCACGATTTGATTGCTGTGCCGCCGGATGCTTGGCCGCCGGTTCAAGGATCGGCGGCATTTGAATCTGAGCGCAGCGTAGTCCGCCGAGAACTACAACGCTTTAAGGAATTTGCGGGACCGGCGCGGAATAAACATCAAGCATTGGATGTGATTTGGGATATCGCAACGCGTTATGGGTTGCGCGATTTTTGATGGAGGTGAAGAATGCTTAAAGATCGGCTAAAAGAATTGTTCCTGGCTTATGATCCGGCGATTCAAAGGATCGTTTATGAAGTCGGTGAACTTGAACAGCAGCACATCTCGATGGAGCGTCCCAGAGTCAAAGATCAAATTGATGAAATCATCACCCGGATTGCACGGCAGCAATTGAAGCGCGATGGAACTGAGGAGTATGAACTTTTTCAACACCAGGCCTAGTTCCTTATCAGTAGAAGGAAAAACGATATGAAACTTGAACGTATCACCATAGAGAATTTTCGGCAATACTACGGCCGGCAGCGGCTTGAATTTTCCAGAGACTCCCAACGTAATGTTACCGTCATTGAAGGTGTCAATGGGGCCGGAAAGACTTCGCTGTTTCTGGCGCTCAATTGGTGCCTTTATGGGATGAATTTTGAAAATGTGCGGGTTATTGAGAATGTTGGGGAGATCATTAACAAGGAAATCGTGAGTCAGGCTGAGATCGGTGGATTGCTTCAAACTGCGGTTGAACTCTCTTTTTTTCATGATGGGTGTAAATATTTGGTGCGTCGCCGATTACAAGGCATCAAACAGGACCACGGTGCGATTAAGTATTATGATAGCGACGAATTTACCGTTATGCGCATACGCGCGGATGGCGAGGCTGAACCGGTAGGTAATCCCATGGGAATGATGAACGCTATTCTGCCTATCAATGTACGAGAATATTTCTTGTTTGACGGCGAAAAGATTGACAATTTTGCCAAGCCGGAATCGGCGAAACAGGTTAAACAGGCGATTTACTTGGTACTAAAATTGGAGGTGCTGGCGCGTTCTCGTCGCCATCTCGAAGATGTGGCTACAGATTACCGTAAGGAACTCAAAAAGGTTTCTGGGCAAAAGCTAAGAGGCCTGTTAGATGAAGAGGATCATGTGCGCAAAGAACGCGAAAAGGCCGAAAAGCGTGTAGAGGAACTGGAGCAAGAGATTGCGTCTGCCCGGCGCAAAGTAGCCGAAATTGATCAGACGCTGCGAGAAAAACCCAATGCCAAAGCCTTACAACAACAGCGCGATCGTGTTGAAGATGATCTTAGGCATCAGCGAACCACCTTGGAAGCGATCGTTTCACAGATACGCGATTTGGCAACAGGCGCATATTTTGTGTTAGGAAGGTCAGTTATTGACCGTGCGCTTCAGATATTGAATGAAAAACGTGAACGCGGAGAAATCCCAAGCAATATCCGACACCAGTTTGTTCAGGATTTACTAGACCAGATGTGTTGTATTTGTGGACGGCCTTTTGAGGAAAACAGCGACGAGCATCAGCACTTGTTAGCTTTGCTCAGCAGCAGTATGCCCGGTTCGTTGGAGGATGATGTGCTGAATACTTACGCTGCACTTCAAGGATTTGCCGGGCAGCGTAAACAACGCGATGAAGATTTGAACATTGCGATGAAACGCCGTTCTGAAATGATGGCATATATTCAACACCTGGAGGCCGAATTAGACGATATTCGCCGCCAGCTTAAAGGATCGCCGTTAGAAGAAATAAGCGCACTGGAAAACCAACGACAAAACTTCCTGGCCGATATTGACAGCTACAATATCGAGGTTGGCTCGTTCAAGAAACAAATTGAAGATCACAACCGCAAACTCAAAGAGTTGAAACTAACCATTGAGGCGGCTCGCAAGGAAGAACAAAAAGAGCAACTGCTCAGCACTAAGCTGGATTTTGCGCAACGAGCTGCCGACGCTATCGGGGAAATCTATCACACGTTTGCCGACGATATGCGCCAACGCATTGAAGCAAAGACCAAAGAGATTTTCAAATGGCTAGTTTCTAAAGAAGCTCACTTCCAGGACATTCAATTAGGCTCTGATTTCAACCTGGAAGTCATTGATCGTTACGGCTTGCCCGCGCGCCCAGAGCTTTCTGCCGGAGAGCGGCAAGTGCTAAGTTTATCCTTCATCACCGCGATGTCGCGAATCAGCGAGGAAGAAGCCCCACTGGTGATGGATACGCCGTTTGGACGGCTTTCCTCGCAACACCGCAACAGTATCACAGAACATCTCCCCAATCTTGCCGATCAATTGATACTTTTCGTGACCGACGAAGAACTCCACGATCAGGCTCGCATAAACCTGGAACCCCGCATCGGAGCCGAATACCGTCTAAACTTTGACCATCGCACAAGCTGTACTAAAATTGAAGAGGTGCATCATGGCTGAAACCGAACCGTCGCGCAGCGACCGGGTAAATATTGATGAGTCGGTAATGTACATTTATCGAGCACTGACTGAGGATCCCAATATCGAGACTTCACCCTTCAAAACCTACAAAGATGTGTTTATGTTTGCCGCGTTATGCGGTTATCGCAAGGGAGAACGCCGTGAACTATCTGGCGGGAAGAAAAACACCATACGGCGGGAAGTTTTCACAGACGACGATTTTGTTTTCCTCAAAGCGATTGCCATTTCGCACACACACGATGTGAATGTTCTATTGCAGTTGGGGGACATTCTGACGATTGCGGAAGAATACGCACACGCCGGAATTTACGACCTTGAGGCGGATTTGCTTGGTCAGGGCGGGCGAGCGTTGTGGAATTTGGTGGGGATGTTGAGCGCACAACAGTAACTGACCACAATAAATTATATTCTATAATATTATGTAAAGAGTTTTCCTGTGAATATAGACGATAAAGTATACAACCCGGGTCAGCGGCTCCAAGATTTTTTCAAACGCCTATATCCCTTTGACCCAGATGATAAAAAGTCAGCTATTGCAAAGATAGATAATGCTTTGTTGGCTGATACACAATTTTCAGAGCTGGTTTACAACAGTAGTATAAACTATATGGTGCGTAGATTTATTGCAACAGCACAATTCTTAAAAAGAAAATATAACACTCCTGATTATCCCTCAGAAAGATATTTCATTGAGCTTAGAAGGTTTTTGATCGACTACACACAGATACCGAAAAATGAAATAGAGCTTTTGCATACCTTATTAATGGAATGTGTTAATGTTGCAGCTCGCGGACCAAATAAAACTACAATCAAGCAAATTTTGAGGGAAGCTAAAGAATTAGGAGCACGGTGTTATATATGTGGTTGCGAATTGGTTTTTGATGATCCAAACTCACCTCGACGTCCCGAAGTAGAACATATATGGCCTAATTCAATGGGAGGAATGAATGAATCCTCCAATCTTAAAGTATCATGTCATAGTTGTAACCAACACAAAAAAAGCTATATTGATTCGAGTGATTTTCACTATGAAGAAATCTGCCTTACAACGGACAAGGATGAGGAGACCTTTTGGCAACAGTTAACAGGCGATTACCGAGTAGCTTTGTGGGCAAAACACAATTATAGTTGCGCTACATGTGAAGAGCCTGCTTCACGGTTAGGTGGGCTGGTGTTTGCTCGTCGAGAGCCTAATGATAGTTGGCATTTTCTGAATATAGATGCATATTGCGCCAAAGATATTCCTAAACATGATAAATGACGCACCAAGGATGCGAGGTTATATTATATGAACAGTAGAAAGTATTTTGGTTGTCGGCTACTACAACGTGAATCTGATAAAACTGTCCCCTTCTTCGTCTTTCAGGCTAAGGTTAAAGATATAAGGCAATGGACAGGCATTCGAAGGTCTGAAGAATCTCCCGAAGGCACACAGCGTGTATTAAGGAAATCAAGAATCAAAGGAATGATTCGGTTTTTAGAGTCAGGTGATACTAATACAATTCCCAATAGCATTCTTATTGCTTTTGAACCAGGAAAGACTGAGTTTGTTTCATTAGAAGCTACATTCGATAAATATGAGCAAAGAGAAGATTTCTTCAATGGTTGCAAAAAAGAACTGGATTGGGGGTTTCTTAGTTTTTCGTTCGATTCCACACAACCTGACTATCTTCGACCTGCGTTAATTGTGGATGGGCAGCATCGTTTATATGGAATGGCGGATTTTAAGCAGGAGGACTTGCCAGTAGTGGTTGTAGCTTTACTAGACGCGAACCTTCAGGAACAAGCTTTTCAATTTATTGTCATAAATAATAAAGCCGTAAGAGTGCCAGCTGACAATGCCAAATCCATCATAGCGGATATCACAAGAGTAGAGGAAGAGAAACTTGAGGAACGACTTTTGAAAGCGGGAATTCCTTATGGTGATACAACTCCTATGCTTCGTGATGTAAATGATTTAGCCTCAAGCCCCTTCTATCAATTGCTTAAGTGGGATTACAATAGAAACGGACAAAAACTAGTTGAACTGACAACAATTGAGCAAGCTTGGAGATATTTACGGTCTCTATTTGGTTTTCTTGACTTCGAAGGAGATTCAGATTCGCTGTTAGAAATATTTTTTGAGGTATGGGATGCGGTAAAAAGAACCTACCCAGATATATGGGGCAAAGAAGGTGTTTTTATGACCAAGGTCAATATTACGGCCCTAAACGAATTCCTCGGCGAGAGTCTAAAGAAAGCTTGGCAATTTGGACTTGTAAAGGATATCTTCGATCCTAACACAGTTCAAAATCAAGTTATGGATATTTTGAAGCGGATTCCTCAAAGATTTTGGGAAGAACAGTGGTCAATAAAAGTACAAGATAATGCCAATGTTCGAAATCAAATCAAAGATGATTTGGAAAGGTTAATAGCCAACTATAATTTAGGTAGACCATGGCACGAGGGTTTGTTACTACCTGTTATAAGCGAATGAGAGTTGTCTCGTTGGGTACAATTGCTGACCAGGAGTATGTATGCCGTTGCCGAAAGTAATGCAAGCATTTGATGTATTAGAAATTGGATTATCTGTAGATTTAGATGAGGCTGATTCATCAGACGAATTACAAGAGTTAAATATTCCTCTTCATACCTTTATGAATATACCCCTTACTTGTCCGTTTTGTAATACATCGCTTTTAAATCTTGGTAATTTCAATCTTTCTGCTCCTGAGGTAATATGCTCATCTGATGGAAAAGCTTATTATTTATGGTATTGTCGATATTGTCGGTTTTGGCAATGGTATTATTATTTTGATGAATTTACAGGATTGACAGGTGATGGCTGCCTGCCTGGCCCAATGCAGAAAGCGTGTATATCTAAACTAAGAGAGTTTGATAATGGCCTTCCAGAATTTTGCAGCAGTGAGTTAGCATCGTATTTACGTCGAAATCCGGTGAAATGGCATCAATATGAACCCAAACGTCTAGAAAAGTTAGTAGCTGATATTTTTCGAGCAAATTATCATGAAGCAGAAGTGATTCATATTGGGAAACCAGATGATGGTGGTGTTGATGTACTGTTCATTGATTCTGCAAACCAACAACATCTAATACAGGTCAAGCGGAGAATTCAAGAAGATAGCTCCGAAGGAGTAAGTACCATTAGAAACTTGATTGGGGCGATGGTTTTAAAAGAAACAATACGAGGTGTAGTAGTTTCTACAGCCGATCATTTCACACTCCGCGCTCAACAGGCCGCAAAAAAAGCACAATATTTGGGGCTATATATTCAATTGGTTGATAGGGGAGTTCTAAATCGTATGCTCGATCCAGTTCTGCCTGACCGCCCCTGGTTAGAAGTTGTGAGAAATCATGATCCAGAAGTAGCTTATTTGCTTGCACAACAAGTACCAAGCGACTATCAGCTTCAACTATTTGACCTTAGCTGGTAACAGAATTTAGCAATAGCTTCTTCAATCTGATGGTTGTTGTTAACCCGTCCCACCCCAATCCGAATCGCGCTATACGCCCGCTCTTCCCCAAACCCAAGTGCCAGAATCACATGGGAAGGCTCCGACGACGCAGAAGTACATGCTGAACCGGTGGAGATGGCAATGTCCTTGAGATTCATCACCAACACTTTTGCGTCTATTCCCTGAATACTTATGTTCAGGTTGTTTGGTAATCGTTGTGTAGGGTGTCCATTCAGTTGGACACCCTCAATTTTTTCTTGGAGCTGCTGATATATTTGTTGTGTCCAGGCGCGGTATTTCTTGGCAGCTTCATCCATCTCTTGATGAGCAATATGCACTGCCTCGCCAAATCCTACAATCCCCGGAACGTTCAATGTGCCGGAGCGAATCCCCCGCTCGTGGCCACCGCCATAAATTCTCGGCTCTAGCAAAACACGTGGATTGCTACGACTGCGGTAGAGTGCGCCAATTCCTTTTGGACCGTAAATCTTGTGCGCTGAGATGGACATTGCGTCAATGTGCATCGCCTGGACATCCATCGGGATATGACCTACTGCCTGAGCCGCGTCGGTATGGAACAGGATGTTGTGCTCTCTCGCGATCGCGCCGATTTCCTGTACCGGCGCGATGGTGCCGATTTCGTTATTGGCCGTCATAATCGAAATGAGAATGGTTCGCGGCGTGATTGCGTTTCGCACGGCGTCGGGATCAACCAGACCATATCGATCCACAGGCAGGTACGTCACTGACTTTCCCATTTCTTCCAAACGCCGGCAGCAATCCAAAACCGCCTTGTGTTCGGTGACGCAGGTGATGATGTGGTCGCCTTTGTCCGCATATTTCTCCGCAATGCCAAACAGCACGACATTGTCGGACTCTGTTGCCCCGCTGGTGAAAATAATCTCATCTGGGCGGGCGTTGATAACTGCCGCAATTTGCTCCCGCGCTTTGTCCACCGCGCGTTTGGCTTCAAGGCCATAGATATGGTCGCTGGCAGCATTGCCGTAGATTTCTGTGAAATACGGCAGCATGACTTCCAAAACCCGTGGATCAACCGGCGTTGTAGCGTTGTGATCCAGATAAATTCGTTCAGTCGGCATACACCAACTCCGGCTCTTCAACAACTGGCACATCCTGACAGACGTTGCGGGGCATCAATTGGGCCAAATCATCTAAGCTGCGAATGCGTTTATACAACAACAAGACACCCCGATTAACATGCGCTCTAAATTGCTCTACCAACGTTTCGTTATTCAAGGACAATCCATCTTGGTGACAGCGCTCTTTGATAAGCGCCACAAATAGCCGATCCCACTGCCCGGTCAGAGTGTGGCGATCAATTTCCTTTTCTGTGTCAGATGGGTAATCGTCAGGATTAGGAGCGGTTGAATCATTCAATGAAAGGCAGAATCCAATGCGACACAAGATGTTAGGCGTCAAGCCGGTGCGCCCTTTCAGCTGACTCAAACGATCAGAAACTTCTTCACTAATGCGCAAACGGTTAAGCTTCATTGGACTTCTACCCTTTCCCGAACTGGGATATCAAACGGGAATCCTTCCTGTACCACCGTCCGCCCCGCCGCCGCATCATACTCCAAATGATAAGCGTGCGAAATCGCGGGCGCCAGTTCGTTGAGGAGGCGTTCGTCCACTTCCGTGTCCGTCGCCAGCAAAATCACCTGGTGGCTGACGCGCGGGAAGTAGTTGTGGACGACGCTGAGGCGGTGGTCGCTGTCCAGGCGGCCCAGCGGGGTGTCTATGATGACCGGCAGGGGTGCGCCGGAGACTTCGCGCAGGGCCCACATCAGGGACATGGCTAACAGTTGCCGTTCGCCGGCCGAAAGCTGCCCAAAGGCGATGGATTGGTCCCGGCGGTACAGCGTGATCTCGAAATTTTCGGCGTTGATGGTCGCTGCATCTACCAGATCTGCCTTTCGGCACAGCAGATTGAAGCGCTGCACCAGGTG
Organism: Anaerolineae bacterium; assembly: GCA_034429675.1. GTDB lineage: Bacteria > Chloroflexota > Anaerolineae > B4-G1 > SLSP01 > JAKQHY01. The sequence goes on from DAOUFX010000509.1 coordinate 10,117, forward strand.
AGTCGCCAGCCGCGCCGTCTTTTCCCGGCTCAATTCCTGCGCGTAGGATTCCAAGACTTGCTGCGTTTTTGTCGCCAGCTGGATGCCCCGGTGATCTTTCTCTTGCGCTGCAATTTGTTGGCGCAGCCGCTCGCTCTGCCGGTTGTTCTGCTCTATCTCATAATTCAAACGTCGCAATGCTTCCGCCAGATCGTTCTCCGCCTTCTGCAATGCGCCCATCTCACGATTGAGGGTGTGCAAGGCTTCGACCAAAGGGCTGATCGTTTCGTCGGCGGGGACCAGGGCGATTTCCCGGTTGACCTGGGCCAGATCCTCTTCTGCAGACTGCAATTGCCGGATGGCCTGGCAGAACGCGCGAGGCGCGTCGGTTTGCGACTGTTCGATCCAGCGCAGCAAGGTCTGCCGGTCTTCTCCTGAGACGCGATGGATTACATCTTTTTCGGCAATAACGGGCGGCGGCGCCGCCTGTCTGAGGATTCCGGAGATTTCGTCCATCATCGTTGCTCTGGCCTCTTCATCGGTCGAAAGTCCGGCTCTCGACCAGATTTCCGGCCCGGACAGAGCGCCGGCAAGATGATCGAGTTGTTGCGACAGAGCCGTCTGCGCCGCCGCCGCAGTTTCGTAGGCCGCTTCGAGCTGTAACCGTTGGGCGACGGCGGCGGTCAATTGCGGGGAGATGGCAAAGGGCAATAACCCATTGGCCAATTCCTGCGCCTGGCGTCGCTGAACCTCGATTTCCGCGCCAAGTCGCTGGCGCGAGGCCTGCAGGGATTCCACCCGTTCTGTGAACCAATGCCCCTGGCTGGCAATTTGCTGGTTTTGTCGGGCAATTTCCTCTTGTTTTTGAACGATTTCTCCGGCAACCTGGGCCTGCTTCGCGATCAGAATGCCCCGCCGGTCTTCGAGCTGAGACGCCGTTTGCGCTGCATCGGCCAACGCGCGGTGAAGGCTATCTTCGTCGCCCTCCGATTGCTGGCGCGAAACGTAAAAATCCAGATCCCTCTGAAGTTGCTCCACCAGGTGCAATCCCAGCAATGTTTTAATGGTGTCGGCCAACGTCTCGCTGATGGTTGCGCTTTGCTCTAACGTGTGCAGCTTCTCTCCATCAAAGAAGAACAAATCGGCAACGCCGGGCAGGATCAACTCGCGCAAGAAGCTCTCGATCTCTTCCTTAGTATGCAGGTCGGGCAAGGGTACATCATTTTCCCAGACCTGGAGCGTTTCCTTGACGCGCGCTTCTACAACTTGCCACGCGCGTTCAATCTTGTAGGTCTTCTTTCGCCCCTCGCCCACATAATCCATCACCAAGGTAATTCTGGCCGAATTCGTGAACAGGTCGGAATCTGATGGAACGTGAATGCATTTCACCAGATAATGCTCGTAATCGGCGCGGCTGATGCGACTGCCCAGGGCCAATGAGCCGTGCAAGCACAAACGAATGGCCGCAATAAGGGTGGTCTTGCCGGCGCCATTTTTACCTCGCAGCAAAACGATGGGGCGGTTATAGCCGTTGAGGGGCTGAGGCGCCAGATCGAAGATTTGCTCGCCCCTGTAGACCCCGAAATTCTCTAGGGTAAGTTGCCGGATAATCATACCGGTTCCACCCGTTGTTCTTCGGCAAGCGCCTGAGCTTCTTCCAACGTCATCCAGTCTTCGCGCAAGATGCTCTCGATGGTTTTGTGGATTAAGCCGCGCTTGCGCATCCCGTAGTACTGCCATTCCGCATCGAGGAGCTTTTGCGGCAGCGCTGTCGGGAGCTCGTGTTCGCGTGTGAGTCGTTGTAAAAGATCAAACTCCAACCTTCCCGGACGGCTCACGTCATTGATGTCCCACTGAGCGGGATGCCCGTTCACGTCCGCGTAAATTTGCGGCAGCGCGTCCTCCCAATCCTGGCGCTCGGTAAGCCACAATCGCCGGATTTCGCGTAATTCGTCCATGCTCACGATCGTAAAATTGGGGTGGTGTTCCTGGAGCTTGAGCTGCGTCTGCAACAAGCGTCTGAACATTTCCTTGGAGAACTCCAGGGTGTAACTGCGCCAGAGCAGCCCGCGTTGGGTGATCCTGATGTGCCCGTTACGGCCCTTGAATTCTCTTTGTTGTGGCTTCACTTCGGGGTCTTGTGTGGAGGATAACCAATCCCTGAAATCGAGCAACGGGATCAACCATTCCTCGCCGTCGTCAATCAAGGCTTCCATGGCATGGTCCTGATCCACGACCGTGCACACCCAACACCCGAAACGACTGTTGCCACACGATGCGGTGGTATCATCTACCACCAACGGGCACTCGCCATCCTGCGCCGATTTGTACAAGGCGCGCAATCGCCGGTTGTCGCCACCCCACGGCGAAGGGACTTGCAGCAGATAGTTCCACACATCCTCCACCGAAAAATTTTCAATGGGCATATAGACCCAAGCGCCGGGAAGTTGTCCATGTCGTGAGAGTTTGTGCCAGTCGTAATGGTATTCCTTGACCACTTGATCGCGCCGGGCGCTTTCTCCCCGGCGCATACCCAAGGCAAGGATAACCTCTCCGTGTTCGGCGACCTTGTCCACTATAAACCGGTTGGAAGGTTTGATTTTCAGGCGTTCGGTGCACCAGCGAAAAATACTATTGGGCGCCGGATACCCACGCCCGATAAGATTTACCCAAAACCGGTCTTCTAATGCGGGTTGAAGCCGGTGGACGCTAATGGGCAGTTTGGACTGCGCCGCGCGAGTTCCGATCAAATCCAAAGTTTCCTGCACATAATCAACAATCATGGGGGTTTCTACCAGGGTATCGGTAGAAATGATATAGATCGGCTTGGTCAGCGCCTCTAGAGGCAACGTTTCCAATGCATGCCAGATAATCTGTATGGTGGCAGTGGAATCTTTGCCGCCGCTGTATCCAATAACCCAGGGGTATGGATAATTCAGGTACACCTGGCGGATTTCTTCGTAAATGCGCGGATACTCTTGAATAACGGTCACGCTATATCCTTTTTATCTGATTCGATCGAGTATTATACCTGATGTGGCGACGGTTAAGACAATAGCGTTGGGTCTTGCCGTCGTTTTGCCTTGTAGGCCTCGACCGAGTCCCGATGATACATCGCCGACCTTCCCCGCCCCCGTTCCCCCGGGGTCGCCCGTGTGATTTTACCCTTTTCGCACAACATTGCCACGTATCGTTCATGGCATTCGAGTAGAGCTGATACTTGCTTGGTTGTCATTAGGCCATCGGGCGCTCTATCAAATTTTTTCATCTCTTCGCCCAACAACAAACTGAGCCTTTCGAAACTCCTGGGAAGGGTTTCATCCAGGGCGCTAAGAGCGCCTTTCAACGAAGTCAATCCATTGATAAGAAGAGCGATTTCCTCTTTGCCCAAAGTGTTTAGCGCTGATATTTTTTCACGGCTCATACTCTCATTGTACGATATTTCGATTTTAATGTCAATTAAAATAGAAATACAGAAGGAAATTATATCGAGGAAACGAAGCGGCTTGATACTATGACACAATCAATCCCCGCCAGGAATAGCGATAGAGACGCTCATTGACAAATCTTCTTTCCACGCTATGATGACCCTGTAATGTCCGATCAATAGCAGACAGGCGGGGAAGTCAGCATTGACAGAACATTGGCGGGAAATCCACATCACAAAAAGCCCAATGCTTTGAAATGTCCGGTATCGCAGCGCGATGTGCTGTGGCATACCCGTTGAATGTCGCCGCTTGTCGGGGAGGTATGCTATGGCTGAAACGTGAAATTCGTAATTCGTAATTCG
>DAOUFX010000510.1:0-8308 GCA_034429675.1 Anaerolineae bacterium
AATCCCTCAATCCCCCAATCCCCCAATCCCCCAATCCCCAATATCCCATTCGACGCCATCAGTCTACCGGCTGCGTCTGTGGACATTCCAAGAAATTGCTGAGATTTTGCTGAGATTCGACGACGGCAACCCCACGCCTGAACGGCCCGTCGGGTCTCACAGCATTCCTTCAGCTTCTCCCCAGACTCTTCTCAGATAGGTGTGTATAATGAAGGAAATCGGAAGTCGGAAATTGGAAATCTGTTACCGGTTACCAGTTTCCAATTTCTAATTGCCAATTGCCATCATTGATTGTTTTCTGCTGTTTCCCAGGAGTATACAATGGAAAAAGTCCTGATTGTTGACGACGACGAGAGGTTGCTCAAGATGTTGCAGCGGACGCTGGCCTACGAAGGGTTTGACGTCAGCACGGCGATGGACGGTGAGGCCGCGCTGTCGCTTATTTATGCTGTTCGTCCCGACGTGGTGATTCTCGACTGGATGTTGCCCAAGCTCGACGGTGTCGAGGTGTTGCGGGCCGTGCGCATGGAGAAGAACGATGTGCCGATCCTGATGCTGACGGCGCGCGACACAATCCAGGATCGCGTGGAGGGCCTCGACCGCGGCGCCGACGATTACCTCGTCAAGCCGTTTGCTTCGCCGGAGCTGCTGGCGCGCGTGCGGGCGTTGCTGCGGCGCGCCGGCGGACCCGAATCCCAGGAGACGTTGGCGTTTTCCGATCTGCATCTGGACCTGGTTGCGCGCGAGGTGCGGCGCGGTTCCCGGCTCCTTTCTTTAACTCCTACCGAATTCGATCTGTTGCTGCTGCTGCTGCGCCATCCGCGCCAGGTCTTGGAGCGCAAGCAAATCCTCAACCACGTCTGGGGCTACGATTTTGTCGGCGATGACAATGTGATTGAGGTTTACGTGGGCTACTTGCGCAAGAAAACCGAATCTGACGGAGAGCCGCGTCTGATCCAGACGGTGCGCGGGGTGGGGTACGTGTTGCGGGAGGACGCCTGATGTCTATCCGGTTGCGCCTGACTTTGCTGTACAGCGCCATTCTGGCGCTCACGCTGCTGCTCTTTTGCACGGTGCTCTACGTGGCGCAGTCGCGTTCGACGCTGGCGCTGGTCGAGCATGACCTGGAGAAGTCGGCGCGCGGCATGGCGATGAATTGGGCGCGGATGCAACACGATTCCGCCTGGGGCGGGCCGTTGCCGCCGGCGGTGCGCCGTGAGGGGCCGGAGGGCGATCAGGCGCGCGAGGCCATCCAGCCGCTCATGGAAGAGCATCGCCCCCGCGACACCGTGCGTATGCTGGACGCTCAGGGGCAACTCTTGTTCACGCCCTTTTATTTCTCCGGGGATTCTACAGAAGAGGAGAACGACGTCCTGCCGATCAGCGAAGAAGGATTGTCCCGCCTTCAAAATGGCGAAATCTGGATCGAGTTTGCTCAGGACGAAGAGGGGCGCGTGTTGGTCTATAACCAGCCGGTCACGCTCAACGACGGCGAGGTCAGCAGCATTGTGCAGGTGGCGCGTTCGCTGGCCGACCGCGACCGCTCGCTGCGTTCTTTGGGGATTGCGCTGCTTGGCGGGAGCGCGTTGACGACGTTGATCGCCTTTGGCGTGGGCTGGACGCTCTCGGGAGTCACCCTGCGCCCCATCCATCGCCTCACCCAGACGGCGCGCGAGATTGGCGAGGCGCGGGACTTTTCTTCGCGGGTGCAGCACCCCGGCCCCGACGACGAGCTAGGGCGCCTGGCGACGACGTTCAATGAGATGCTCGAACGGCTGGAGGATACCTACCAACAGCTGGCGCACGCGCTGCAGGTGCAACGCGACTTCGTCGCCGACGTTTCTCACGAGTTGCGCACGCCGTTGACGACCATCCGCGGCAATCTTGCGCTGTTGCAGCGGGAGCCGCCGCTGCCGGCGGACGATCAGAAGGATATTTTGAACGATCTTATCAGCGAGACGGAACGGCTGATCCGTCTGGTCACCGATTTGCTGGCGCTGGCGCGCGCCGACGCCGGCAAGAAGTTCGAGCTGGGGCCGGTGGAGGTTCGCTCGCTGGCCGAGGACGTGTGCCGGCAGGCGCATTTGCTGTCGCCGGATCGCGAAATCCATTGCGACGGCGCATCCGGGCTGACTGCGCACGCCAACGCTGACGTGCTGCGGCAGGTGTTGCTCATCCTGTTGGACAACGCCGTCAAGCACGCCCACGGCCCGGTCGAGGTGCTTTTAGGCGAGGATGATACTGACGTCGTTATCTGTGTGCAGGATCACGGTCCGGGGGTCTCGCCGGAGCTGCAGGATCGCATCTTCGATCGCTTCTATCGCGGGGACACCTCCCGCACGACACCCGGCTTCGGGCTGGGCCTGGCGATTGCCCGCGCCCTGACCGAGGCGCAGCACGGGAACATCGCCATCGAGAGCCAGATGGGGAAGGGGTGTGCTTTTTTTGTGAAACTTCCCAGGGATGGCGGGGAGGGTGGTGCGAGTTTCAAGTTGCAAGTTGAAAGTTAAGAGGCGGGATTTGCGGGTGAGCGAGTCAGCGCGGGTGGGCCGGTGAATTGCGAATCTTGTAGATCTGTCAGGCCTTTATCGGTTTGGGTAGCGACTTGGGTCACGTTATGGTGGAGCAGAGAAACGCATAATCGTTCCCGAACCGCCAACTGCCCACCCTTCATTGGGTGAAAGCATATCCACGTCGTACAAATGCCAGTTCCCCAAAAGAGATGTGACGGCTTTCCACTGCACTCCGTCGTAGTGCAGAATCACTTCTCCGACAATCCACCCTTCATCGGCCGATGTCATGTCTATGGCCTCTAATTCATAACCATGATCTGCATATTTAACTGCCGGCAGTTCTATCTCTTGCCAATTCCCCTCTTTGTAGTGCAGAATATAGGAGGAGAAGAGGCTGTTTTCTATGCCATAGATAAACCACCCTTCATCCGGTGAGACCATCTCGAAATCAATCACATACGACTCGGAAATTGGCCATGTAGGCCCCATTTCCCAGCTGCCGGACGTGTAACGGAGCAAAACGGGGGAGTCTTCCTCCGACTGGCGAAGGCGTCCTCTCGCCCAGCCGTCATCAGGCGAGAGCATCGAAAGGTCATAAAGGTCGGCGATTGTAGGGCTTTCGACCGGCATCCACCGGCCATTGATGTAGTGCACAATCTTTCCCGTATCTCCCACCGCCCAGCCTTCGGCCCCATCCGGATCGAACATCTGGAGGGCGTTGATGTGCGCATCTTCCGGTAGAAATACGCGCGACCATTCTTGCCCATTAAACCGGTAGAGGTGATCGCCTATGGCCCATCCGGCATCGTGAGAGATCATTTCCAGGCGAAAATCGTGGTGCTGCGGAATGGATGAAGCGATTCGCCATTGTGCGCCATCGTAATGCAGAAACCCGCCATCGTTCCGAATGATCCATCCATCATCTGGAGCGGCAAAGTCAATGGCGTGCAAACCCCGAGCATGGGGATATGGCTCCGACTCTGATTCCCATATTCCGTCATGGTAATGGAGCACACTTTCACCGCCTGCAGCCCATCCTTCATCATGAGATAGCATGACTACGTCCCAGAGCGTGTCGCGGGGCGCGTATTCCGGCCCGCCGAACATAGCAGGGTCCGTTTCCCACGATATGCCGTCGTAGTGAAGTAACGAGCCGTAAGCGCCGACGGCCCACACGTTATTGGGGGCCTGTGTTGCGACTGCGTGCAAGTTGTTTTCCACTGGCCCGGTTACGAGCTCCCACTCCGGCGAGTGGTTCGAGCGATAGTGCGCCAGAACCCCATGCGCGCCGACGGCCCAGCCTTCTACTGCGCCATCCTGCGCTTGTATCATACTGACCCCTCGTAAATGTTCGCGTGTTGGGCTGGAACTTTGCTTCCACCGATAGCCATCGTAGTTCAATATAGTTCCATCTCGCCCCACGGCCCATCCCCGGTTGGGCGCAACCATCGAAAGAGAATAGAGAGTGTTTGTTACCGGCGCACGGATGGCTTTCCACTCACGTTCTGTGTAATGCAAAAGCGTGCCGTTTTCACCGACGGCCCAACCTTCTTGTGGTGTAAGCATTTGGATGTCCCACAGACGTTCCGTAGTCGGGCCAAGAATGCGTTGCCAATGATCGCTCTCGTACTGGGCAAGCCATCCTTCGTCCGAAGAATTTGTACCCGCCATCCAGCCGCTGTCCGGCCCGGTCGGTGCAATGGCCCAGACATTTCTGGGGACCCACGACATGATTTGTCTTGTAGAATATTCCAATTGCCACCACGTTGGAGAGCGGTCGGGATAGTAACGCATGATGTAAGGCGACCCGGCTGTCATCGCGTGTTCGGAGTCGGCAAAGGCAATGGTTTGCAGGCCGTTAAGGTGGGAAGGGAAAAGACTGCTCCATCCGCTGTTTCCTAAAGGGTCATAGAGTGTCCATTGCCCGCTTGGTATGGGGGTCGGGCTAGGGATGGGTGCACGTGGTAGGGCCGTAGGGAATGGCGGGTGCGACGAAGGCTCCTGGGCTCTATCCGGACAATATGTTGTGTGGAGGGTGGCAATTTCCGGCACTTCAAGCCAGACCGCGTAGGCTCGTTCGCCTTCGCGGTAAGTTTTTCTGTCATCGCCGTCAAGGTCGAATGCATGTTGCCAGGCGAAATCTAAAACATCGCCGGTGACACGAACCATATAAAGGCCTGAACCACTGATACGCGCTTGCTCCCGTGCTCCGATGGGAACGTAGCCTAAAGATACCTGGTACTCAAAGGGCCACTTGGGATATTTGTGAGGATTGTCAGTGGAGGTTGTGGCGTAAGGGTCATCTATTGGACTGACATTCAGACAACCGAGCACAGGATAGTAATCCTCTTTGTGTACTGCGCCCGCGCCGTGAACCAGGTATTCGAACAAAACCGCAAATCCCGGTTGTGTTCCTTCCAACCCATACCGGTCCGCGTCGTAGCTGGGGGTAGATTCCACAATTTTTCGTTCTCTTCCACTCAAACGCACTTGGATGGAATGGAAGGGAAAGAACATATTTCGACATCCTTCTTCACCGCAGGGAATTTCTCGCGTGTGATACTCCTCCATTTCCCAGAACCCCTGAAGGGCAATGTAATCGAATAATGCCTGCATTTGGTCGCCGGAGAGCCAGCCCTGATACAGGCGGGCCGCCGGCGGTTCCCCTTCGCGCTCTAGCCAGATGACAAAACCGTCTCCAAACACTTTCATAGGGCTGACATTTGAAGATTCCGTCCCTTGAAAGTTTTCACTCTCCACTTCAATCACTACGGTGGAATGATCTGCGATGTAATCCCACCTGGGTGTGGCAAGCGGCGAGAGAGGTACATTGCTGGGGCGTACTCGCTCCCGACTCGTATACGCTTGAGGAGCAGATCCCGATCGTATCACACTTAAGGCCAGGACAAAAATAGAGAAGGTTCCGATCCAGGCCATCCAGGAACGTGAGTGTCTGTTCATAGCAAAATTCTCAGTTCACATCCGGCGCGTTGTTTCATTCGACTTTATTGGTATCTGAGGATAATCGGCTGTTGTATCCGCCAGTTGAACAGCGCCCGGTGCATCACCTGGTAGAGGTGGGTGTTTTCGTAGTTGCCTTCGAGCAGGGAGGCTTGCGGACCCTGCGCGGTCACCGGGATGGGAGCTGATGTGTGCCCGTCGGCTCTCCATCTCACGTAGAACGGGGTACCGTCGGGCATGGTGTACTCGATGTCGGCGTCGGGGTAGTCGCTGTGCGTGAGCGACGCCTGCAACCCGCCGGTTTCGTGGTCGGCGGCGACGATGATGAGCGTGTTGGGGTTCCGGGCGGCATACGCCTGAGCCACGGCGACGGCCTCGTCGAGAGCCAACACGTCGCCGATGACGTTGCCGGCGTCATGGTCACTGGCGGCCCAGTCAATCTGTCCTCCTTCAACCATCAGGAAAAATCCCTCCGGGTCTTGATCCAGCAACGTGATAGCCGCCTGCGTCATGGTCGCCAGTGTAGGGCTGTGCGGGCGCGTCATGCCGGCGTCGCCGAAGAGTCCCAGCAGCCGCGTCGTGGTCGGCGGGACGGCGGCGAGCTCGTCGGCGGTGCAGACGCAGGTGGCGCCGCTCAGCCGCGCTTCCTCGATGAGATTGCGCCCGTCCGCCCGGTTGCCGGGGGCCGGGAAGCACCCCGTCGCGTTGGGCGGCAGAAAGTCGTCCTCGCCCCCGCCGAGTAGCACGTTTACCCGGCGTTCGATCAGCTGGCCGGCGATGGCGGTCATCTGGCCGCGCAGCGGCACGTGGGCCGCGAAGGCCGCCGGCGTGGCGTGCGCTATGCCGGTGGTGGTGACGAGTCCGACGGCCATGCCGCGCGCCTGCGCTTGTTCGAGGATGGTGGTGAGGACGTTGAACAGCGGATCCATTGCGATGACGCCGTTGTTGGTTTTGACGCCCGTGGCGATGGCTGTCGCGCCGGCGGCGGAGTCGGTGACCAGGCCCAGGACGGATTCGGTGTGCGACCGCCCGTGGTAGGGCATGGCGTCCATTGCCAGGCGCCCTTCCTGGCCGTAGGCGTACCACCGCGCGATCGTGCGTTGCCCCTCGCCCATGCCGTCGCCGATGAAGAGGATGATGTTGGGTGACGGGAAACCCTGGGGCGGCGCTGCCATGCGCACCGGTTCGTAGGCCGTTTGTTTTGCGGGTATGGGCGCCGCGCTGCAAATCAAGATCAGCGCGAGGGCGGCTGCCAGCCGCATCCCTCGCGCCAGGGTCAGGACTGTGGACTGCCGGTTGAGTTTTTCCAACTGCCTCAACTTATCTCCTCGAAAATGCTTTTCTTTAGCAGTAACTGTACAGGTGGAACGCACTTCTTACGCCTGTCAGAGCGCCGGTCATAACACAGACGCCGTTTTTTAGCTGATGCCCAAGTGCGTCCCACCTTGACCTATATAGTTACCTTTAGCACATGAAAAGGGCACGCTTTTAGCGCCGCAGCGCGTTGATGTTCTCCCAGCTTTCCCAGGCGGTGCGCGTGACCCCGTCCTTTGTCGCCGTCCCGTCGTAGGCCGTCCCATCCGATTGGAACTGCCAGCCGGAAAGAACCAGCGGCCATTGCAGGTCGTGCGCCTGAATCCACACGCCGTTGTAGCGCCGGGCGAAGTGCAGGTGGGTAGCGTTGGAAACGCCGCCTTCGCACGACGGATGCCCGATGCGGTCGCCGGTCTTCACCGTGGTTCCGGCGGCGACGCGCCCCTCCGTGTCTATGTGCAGATAGAGCAACACCCAGCCGGTCCCGGCGAATCCGTCGCCGTCGAGGTCTTCCAGCACCATGCCGTCTTTGCTGGCGATGATTTTTCCCGGCGCGGCGGCCGTCACCCAGCGGGCGCTGATCGCGCAGCCGAGGTTGCGCTCGCTGGTGGCGAAGTCAACCGCCGACCAGGCCCCCTGCGATCCCCAACCGGGATGCGGTCCGCCGGTGTAGTGCCAGGTCTGCCCTTTGGCCCACGGGAGTTCCAGGACGGTGTTGGCCGTATCGGCGGGCACGAGCGGCTCGACGGTGTAGCGGAACGGGTCGCCGAACAGCGCGCGGTAGACGGTGGGGAAGCGGCGCAGATCGGCCAGCCAGGCGTCGTAGTCGGCGGCGCCGAAGGCCAGCGCGCGCTGCACCCCGGCGGCGCCCGCGTTGATATCCGGCGCATACTGGATGTAGTCGCCGTCCCCGGTTTGCACCAACCACAGGGTATCCAGTTGCCAGCCGTAGAATCCCACGTTGAGCGCGTCCGCTGCCATGCTGAGTTGCAAATACAGGCTGTCCTTCAGGTTGGGGTAACTGCTGTAACCCAGCGGATACGCCAACTTGTCCGCTGCCGGTTTGTCGTTCGTGAGCCAGCCGCCGCGCAGTTCCAGCAGCGCCAGCAGCGGGCGCGGGCCGACGCTGTACTGGTCGGCGATGCGCTGCACGATCTCCGGCCCGGTTAGCGTCTGGCCGGCGACGTCCTCTTTATAATCGTGGAAAATCCCCGGCAATTTGGCCGTGGCCTGCGCTACATCGAAGTCGCGGTAACTCGGCCCGTAGACCAGTTCGCTATCGGGAATGAGAATCTGGCTCGGCCCGGTGTGTTGCGCCGCCAGCGAAACCTGCAATTTGAGCCCGGCGGCCACCTTGTCGGGATTGCGGATGTTGTTGAGGCGGATGAGCTCGTCCACGGTGGTACCGTAGGCCACGGCGATGCTCGACAGCGTATCGCCGGGCTGCACCGTGTAGTAGATGGCCGTCTCCTCCGGCGGCGTGCGGGTAGGCGGCGGGGTGGGGGTGATGAAAGGGAGGG
>DAOUFX010000511.1:0-11828 GCA_034429675.1 Anaerolineae bacterium
TGGCGGGCGCGGCCCGCCCCCAACTTTTCCCCTTTTTATTGAAATGATACAAGTCCGGTTTCTATATGCAAAATATGAAAACTACAAAGATAGTGAGCTTCAATGCGGCTTCAAAACCTGGCGGAATACCTTATAATGGAACATGTGATTGGCAACCCGATTCAATCAATTCATCAAGGATTAACAATGGACACTTTGGATGAAGCTATTCACTTGCTGGCAGCTGGGGAGCGCGACAGCGCCCGGGCAATGGTAACACGCATCGTGCAGACCGACCCCAAAAGCGTAACCGCGTGGCGATTGCTGGCATCACTGCTGGATGACCCGGCGCAAAAGATGGAGTGTTACCGGCGCATCATCGCCATCGCGCCGGACAACCTGGAGGCCCAAGAGAAGTTGCAACAAAGCAAGCCCGCCGCCCAATCGGCTACCCTGCCGGATCAGAGGGACGACGAAAGACCACCAATGCCCGTGGAAGAAAGCCTTGTCCTCGTGGAGACGCTCCCATCGGCAATCGCCGCACCGTCTGCGCAGATGCGCTCGACTCCAGACGAGGAACCGTCGCCAGCGCCCGCCAAAAATGATTTTCTACAGCGGATGCTGGTTGCAGCAGTGGGCCCCGGGGTCGCGAAGTTGCTTGGGGTAAAAATTGATTCCGACCGGAAAGGCGCAGAAGTCCTGAAAATTACGCCGGACGACATCATCAACATGGCGGGCGGCCCGTTGCCCCCCGAAGAGCGCCGTCAATGCCCCAAATGTCAGGCGACCATCTCCATCTATGCGCAGCGCTGCGAGTGGTGTGACGCGCAGTTAGGGGAAGAACTTAAAGGAAAGGCGCCACAGTAATGGGCTATATGATTCTGGCTTACGGCGCGCTCTTTGCGCTTCTCATCCTTCCAATCATTTTCGTCACACGCTGGGCCAACAGCTACGTGACCCGTGACCTTGAGGATCGTCTGCGCTCCATTCAGGTTATCATCAATGAAGAAGGCATCCCTGAGCCCTGGCAGGCACCGTTCCGGAAGCAAGCAGCCAACCTACGGCTAAAGAACGGGTCTCCGGCGCAACTTGCCAAAATCGAGGAGAAAACCAAAACGGGATGTTTGCGCCGGATAGATGAGTTGATCAAGTATTGCGAAACTTTCCGCATAACCGACGGAAGCGACAGCCAAAAGGCGTTGTTGGAGGAACTGCGCCAGCACCGCGCGCGTTGGGCCGAGATGAGCTGGCAAGGGCAGCTCGACCCGAAACCGGCAACAGCAGACCCCGCGACGCTGCCTCCCGTTGAAACAGGATTGTAGTAGTGGCCTTTAGCCGTTTTTTTGAGCGCAGAACGACTGAAGTCGTCACTACGAACCTCAGCAGTCCGAATGACACATCATAAAAGCGGCTCACGTTGATCGTGAGCCGCTTTTACGTTACAGCGCCGGGCGTCCTACTGGCAACGTTTGACGACGTACACTGGAGCCGTCGCCGTCTGGCCATCGCCGGATTTGACCATCACTTCGCCCATAATGGTGGCTTCACCGGCTGCTGGTATATTGAACCCGATGGAACCGTTAACCGGCCCCTGAGTCTTCTCACCATTCCAATAATACGTGTAGCTGCAATTGCCGCCGTGCCCTTCTGCGAAAACCGAAAGGGTCCACCCATCGGCGCTGCACGAAGCGCTCACGGGCCAGGCATCCAACCAGAGTTGCCCGCCGGCGCAGGCCGTCTGAGAAGAAGGCTGCGCAACAGGTGCGGCAATCAAAGCGAATGTCTCAAGAATGGCCGGAATTTCCTTGTGACGCTCACACTGGAACGCCTGCATTTTTGTGCACTCAGGATCATAGGGATCAATGGCAAAAACATACTGGTTATTTTTCCCCAGGTACACCTTCTGGTTTTTCACGTTGTCCCATTCTTTCAGGGTATAAACCTGAATCAACAACGAGTTCTCCGGTTTGAGGCTCTCAAACCAGAAAGCGACGGTCGCCGGTTTGGCCGTGTCGCTGATGGTGGTCTGATAACCGTCCCAACGCTCAGGGAAGGACAGACTGAAATTGTAGGACTTGTCGGCATAGCTGATCCAGCCGGCCTTCGTCTCATTCGAAGCGCTTGATGCCCAGATGGCAGAGCCCTCCAGCAGGAACGAGCCAAGAATGCGATCCACCTCGGAAAGTATTTCGGTGGAGAGGTTGGCGGCCAGATAGTCGCTGTTCATATCCTGCAAACTCACCAGAAAGGCCAATCCGCCGGCGCGCACTTCGGCGCCGACGCCGTTGTAGAAGATGGCTTTGTCCTTGCTCTCGAACACCACCGTCTCGCGCGGCAGCGCCTGCCCCAGGAAAACGCTCCTCCCGCGCGTCTCGAAATCGCCGGCAGGGAGTCCGACCATCCCCCAGTCGGGGATCGTTTCGGAGAGATGGCGGTAATGGACATTCAAGATGGTCATGTCCTTGCTCAAGCGAAGATAGTTCATATCCTGCAACAACAACCAGCCTTCAGGATAGCGAAAAGTGAACCCGTAGTCGGCGTTGACGTAGGTAAGCCGTCCGTCGCCCTTCGCATTCGTCTGAACCAGCGAAGAAAGGATTTTGTCCACCTCGTCCTGAGTCTCGGCGGTAATATCTACCTTGTCGTAGTCGCCCTGAGAGGTCTCCAAAGCGACCAGAAAAGCCAACTCGCCGGATTGGATTTCCTGCGCGCTGTTGTAGAAAATCGCCTTATCTTTCTCCTCGTAGACCAGTACCTTTTTGAGCAAAGTGTGCTGGAGCAACTGCACCGTGCCACGCATCTCCAGGTCGCCGGCCTGAATGCCGGTGCGCCCCCAGAGGGCCACGTCCTCGGACAGGAACCGATAGGCAATGCGCAATTGCAAAGTCTGATCCGGCGACTCTTGCGTCAGATAGACGGCGTTGGGCTCCTCTGTGATTTTCCACGACTTGGGATGATACAGGGAGAACCCATAATCCTGGTTGTTGTACTGCTCCCAACCGGGGAAAGCGTCGGCGGCGGGCAGCGACGTTGAGGCCGTCGCCTCAGAGGTTGCCGTCGCAGGAGATTCCTCCGTCGCAGCCGGTTCCTCGGTTGCGGAAGGCTCTTCCGTCGCAACTTCTTTGGTCGCCGTCGGAGTCGCCGTGGTAATCGGTTTGGCGGGGGGAACCACCGATGTGCCTGGCGCAGGCGTTGGCGTATTGCACCCGTAGAGCAGACCTGTCACTAAAACGAATAACAAAATGTAGGACAAAAATTTAGATTTCATTTTCCCTCCTCCTTACAGGATAGATTCGCCACCATTATATCCAACGAACGCATTCTGCAAAGCCGTGAACTAGAAGGCTGTAGAAAACTACGCTATAATATTTTGGATGGGGGAAGGGAATGTTATTCGAGCGAGTCTACTCTCTCGAATAACATTCCCTTTACCCTGGCCGTCGAAGGCAACTGCGGATTTTCAACTTTTTGACTTTCGACTTTCGACTATTTTTAAGGAGGAAACAATGGCCCGCACAGTTCTTATCATCGGCGCAGGAATTGGCGGCATTGCCAGCGCGGCGCGCTTGGCAAAGGCCGGATATGACGTCACCGTCGTTGAAAAAACCGAGCGTCCCGGTGGGCGCACTTCAGTCATCGCCGAGGAAGGCTTCTTCTTCGATACGGGGCCGTCGCTTTTTCTGATGCCGCCCACCTTCCGGGAAACTTATGCGGATCTGGGAGAAAAAATGGAGGATCACCTCGATCTGGTGCGGATTGACCCCACCTACCGCGTCCACTTTCACGACGAAACGATCCTGGACCTGGGCAGCAATATGCACCATCTCCAGGAACAATTCGATGCGCTGGAACCGGGGGCGTTCGGAGCACTGTTGCGGTTTCTGACCCAGGGGTATCGCCGCTACTACGAGTCGCTCGATAAATTCGTCGGGCGCAACTTCTACAGCCTGTTCGATTTTTTCGCGCCGGCCAACCTGCCGCTGCTGTTCAGCCTCAAGCCGCTGGTGTCACACTACCGCGATACCTCCCGCTATTTCAAGGACGCGCGCCTGCGCGCCGGGCTATCCTTCCAAAATATGTACCTGGGACTCAGCCCCTACTCGGCACCGGCCACTTACACGCTGTTGCAATTTACCGAGATGGTGGAAGGCGTATGGTATCCACGCCAGGGAATGTACGCCATCATCAAGAGCCTGACCGACATCGCCGCCGGGTTTGGGGTCAAATTCCATTACAACGCCCCGGTGAAGCGCATTGACGTCAACGGCGACCGCGCCGTCGGGGTAACGCTGGAAAACGGCGAGCAGCTCAAGGCGGACATTCTGGTAGCCAACGCCGACCTGCCCTACGTCTACCAGGAGCTACTGCCGGACGCCGGCGCAGCGGCCAGAATGGAGCGGCTCAAGTACACCTCTTCCACGCTGATGTTCTACTGGGGCGTCAAAGGCCCGCGCGCGAAGGAACTCCTGCACCACAACATCTTCCTTTCCGATCACCAATACCGCCAGTCCTTCGCCCAGATCTTCGACGAGCATTCGCTGCCCGCCGAGCCGTCCTTCTACATCCACGCGCCGGTGCGCACGGTGCCGGAGTTCGCCCCGGCGGACTGCGATGGCCTGATGGTTCTGGTCCCCACCGGGCACCTCGACACCGGCCACCCCCAGGATTGGGCCGAACTCCAGGCGCGGGCCAAAGCCTGGGTCTTCAAACGGCTGGCGGCCATCGGATTGAACAACATCGAGAAAAACATTGTTTTCGAACGCACCCTGACGCCGCCTGATTACCGCAGCATCTGGAATCTGGCCAAGGGCGCGACCTTCGGCCTGAGCCATAACGTATTCCAGGTCGGCTACCTGCGTCCTCACAACCGCCACAGCCAGTACAAGAACCTGTACTTTTCCGGCGCCAGCACGCATCCCGGAACCGGGCTGCCGATCGTGCTTCTTTCCGCCAAGCTGATTGAGGAACGCATTCGCAAAGAGCAACCGGCGCCCAAATAATGAGCGTGCACATATCCTCTTGGGAACAAAATCTGCTGGAGTGGGCCTACCAGGGCATTCAAAGCGCGCCGGTGGACGAATGCACGTCCGACCAGACGGCGCTGCAAAAAGCCTACGCGCACTGCGCCGCGTTGACCAAAACCCACAGCCACACGTTCTTCCTGGCGTCGGGATTGTTGGCAGGCGCAAAACGACGGGCCGCACGCGCGCTGTACGCCTTCTGCCGCATCAGCGACGATCTGGTGGATCGCGCTACCGGCGACGCCAACGCAGCGTTGGGACAATGGCGACAGCAGGCGACGCAAGATTGCCGCGATCCCTACGACGCGGTGCTGCTGGCCTGGAATCATACGCAAGTTTCCTACAATATTCCCAGGCTCTACGCCCAACAGTTGATGGACGGCGTGGCGCGCGATCTGTCGCAAGTGCGCTACGCCACTTTTGCCGACCTGACGCAGTATTGTTACGGAGTGGCTTCAACCGTGGGGCTGATGGCGATGCACATCATCGGCTTCGACGGCCCGGCGGCCATCCCCTACGCCGTCAAACTGGGCGTGGCGCTGCAACTCACCAACATCCTGCGCGACGTCGGCGAGGATTGGGCCGCCGGGCGGCTGTATCTGCCGCTGGACGAGCTGGCCGAATTCGGCCTGAGCGAGAGCGACCTGGCCGCCGGCGCCGTGGACGAGCGCTGGCGCGCCCTGATGCGCTTCCAGATCGCGCGAGTGCACCGCCTCTACGCAGAATCGCTGCCGGGATTGGCGTATCTGCATCCCGACGGGCGCTACGCCATCAACGCGGCGGCGCAATTGTACTGCGCCATTCTGGACGATCTGGAGGCTCACGGGATGGATAACCTGCACCGCTGCTCGCACGTCGGGCTCTGGGGAAAGCTGCGCCGGCTGCCCGGTATCTGGTGGAAAGCGAAAACCACAAAGCTGCCGCGAAATGGCTGAACCCACACGGCACTACGACTTTATCCTGGCCGGCGGCGGCGCCGCCGGCCTGAGTCTGGCCTATCGCCTCAAACGGAGCTCGCTGCGCGATGCGTCCATCCTCATCGTTGACCGGCAGGTAAAAAACCGCAACGATCACACGTGGTGTTCCTGGCTGCGGGAACCGGACCCCTTCGACGCCGTCGCTTATCGCACCTGGGGCCACCTGACCTTTCACAGCGGCAAGGAGGAATTGCCGCTCGTGCTGGCGCCTTACCGCTACCGGATGCTGCGCAGTTATGATTTCTACCGCTTTACCCGCGAAGCGCTGGCGGCGCAGCCGGGCGTGGATTTTCTGCTCGGCGACGTCGAGCGCATCGTGGACGGCCCCACCTGCGCCGAGGTGTGGGCCAACGAGCTGGTCTTCAGCGGCGATTGGGTCTTCGACAGCCGCTACGGCGCGTCGCAGGACTGCCCGGCGAATCCGCGGTATCACAACCTGCTGCAACACTTCCTGGGATGGGAAATCGAGACCCCCGTCGCAGCATTCGACCCGGACACACCGCGCATGTTCGACTTCCGCACACCGCAGCGCGGCGCCATGCGCTTCTGCTACGTGCTGCCCTACGCGCCCGACCGCGCCCTGGTGGAGTACACCCTCTTTTCGGCGCATTCGCTGCCGCTGGCTGAATACGCGGACGCGCTGCGAACCTACATCCGCGACGTGTTGCACATTCACGAATACCGCATCCTCGACGAAGAACGCGCCGCCATCCCAATGACCGACGCCCCCTTCCCCAGACGCGCCGGGCGGCGGGTGATGGCCACCGGCACGCGCGGCGGGCGGGTCAAGGGGAGCACCGGCTACGCCTTCCAGCGCATCCAACTGGACAGCGCCGCCATCGTCCGCTCGCTGCAAACTCACGGGCATCCTTTCGCCGTCCCCACCCCGCCGCGCCGCTACCACACCTTCGACACCCTGCTGCTGCACATCCTTGAACGGCGCGGGGGCCTGGGAGCGCCGATTTTCACGGCGCTGTTCAAGAACAATTCCATCCACCGGCTCTTCCGCTTCCTGGACGAAGAAGGGACTCTGTGGGAGAATATACGCTTGATGGCCTCAGTTCCCTCCTGGCCCTTCGTCCAGGCGTGGGGCGAAGTGATATTGAAAAACTTATCCGACGGCGACGGCAGAGGATAAAAAGCAAGGTGTTTTTCGCACACGGCGTACCGTGTGCGAAAAACACCCCCTTTACCCTGGCCGTCGGAGGCGACTCCGGACTTTCGATTTTTTGACTTTCGACTATTTTCAAGAAAGGAGACCATGACTACACCACACACAGACATCTGGCAATTTCAGGCGGCATTGAGCGCGCGTTTGATGCAGTGGGCCAATTTCAGCATTGGCGGCGGCGTGAACGCAATCCGGCGCGAGGACCCCTTCTGGAAAGCGTTCGGGGCGCAATGCGTGGGATGGGGAGCGATCAACGCGGGACTGGCGTGGTTTGGACTGCGCCGCAGCCGGCAAAAGTCCGCCGACGCCACCGAACACACCCCGGAGCGCCAAACAAGCGAAAGGCAATCGTTGGCGCGGCTGCTGTGGATCAACACCGGGTTGGACGTGATCTACGTCATCGGCGGGCTCATCCTGGCCGGCGCCGGGCGCGACGCAGAGACCGACCACGCGCGGCTCCGCCGGGGCAGCGGATGGGGCATCGTGCTGCAAGGCGCCATCCTTTTCCTCTTCGACCTGCTGCACGCGCTGCGTCTCAGCGATATAGAAATGAGGTAGAGCATGCTCAATTTTATCCAAACCACCATGCACCCGGAACGCTACCACGGACGGCACATCACCGCGCCATTCTTCGAGGGTTGGTATTACAAGCTCGTTGACAAGACGGGGCAACGGCGATACGCCATCATCGCCGGGGTCGCGCAAACCGGCGACGAGAACGAGCACGCTTTTGTCCAGGTCTTGGACGGCGCAACCGGCGCGTCCGTCTACCACCGTTATCCATTGCAAGACTTCTGGGCCGCGCCGGACGCGTTCTACGTCACCGTTGGGCCCAACCACTTCAGCGCGGCGCACCTCAAGGTAGATCTGCCCGATGAGACCCTGGCGCTGCGCGGCGATCTGACCTTCTGCGACCTGACGCCCTGGCCGGTCAGCGTCGCCTCGCCGGGGATGATGGGCTGGTACGGGTGGGTTCCGGGGATGGAGTGTTACCATCACGTCGTCAGCCTCGATCACAGCATCCACGGAGCGCTGGAAATCAACGGGGAGCGGGTGGACTTCAGCCAGGGGCGCGGGTACATCGAAAAGGATTGGGGACACTCCCAGCCGGAGGCGTGGATCTGGCTACAGTCCAACCACTTTGAAACCCCCGAAACCAGCCTGAGCGTGTCGGTCGCGCTGATTCCGCCGGTCGCCGGTCTGGGCAAGACCTTCCGGGGATTTCTGGCCGGATTGCTCCACCAGGGGACATTGTACCGCTTCGCCACCTACACCGGCGCGGTGATCGAGCGCCTGGAGGTCAACGGGACCACCGTGACGCTGACCATGCGCGATCAGCTGTATCGCCTGCACCTCGTCGCCCACGCCGCTGCGGGGGCAGAGCTGCGCAGCCCGCGCCGGGCCGTGATGGAGCGGCGCATCCACGAGACGGTGAAAGCCTCAGTAGACGTGACCCTGACCACGCTGGTTGGGGGCGCCGTCATCTTCAGCGAGACCGGGCAGCATGCCGGGCTGGAGATTGTCGGGGAGCTGGTCTGATCGCGACTACCCCTTGACGACGCGCCCTTTCCACCGGACGGCGCCGTAACGCCAGCGCCAGACAATCGCCTGCGAGGCGATGATCGCCATCAAAATGACCGACACCGGCAACAGGCAGGCGTCGGCGAGACGCTGGCGGCTGTACGCCGCCGTCAACGCGCGGATCCCCACCCCCAGCCCCATCAGGCAAAGCGGCCACCACGGCCATTCCGGCGGTCCGCCGAGCCACCCCAGCGCCAGCCAGACCCACGGGGCCAGAAACAACAGCCAGTGGAACACCCACGAGAGCAAGAGCAGAACAATGCGGCTGCCGTGTCCGGCGAGAATGTTCTTGGCGAACCCGTCGCGCACTTCGGGCCAGTTGTGGTACATCCGGCACCCCATCAGCCCGGCGGCGTCGGCGGCCCGCAGACGGAAGCCACGGCGTTTGATCGTTTTGGCGAAAGCCATGTCGTCAATGATGCTGGCGCGAATGGCCGCGTGGCCGCCGATGGCGAAATACACCTCGCGGCGAAAGGCCAGGCATTGTCCGATCGCCGCCGCAAAAACCGGCCAGGGGATGTAATGCACGGCCAACAGCGGCAGATAGGCGATAATCACGAAAGCCAACAACGGCACCACCAGCCGCTCCCCCCAGCTCTCCGTCCGTTGCGTCGGCCACACGGTCAGCAGGTCGCCGCCGCGCCGTTGCAGCTCGCCCACCAGCCGCGATAGAGCGCCCGCGCCCCAACTCACGTCGGCGTCGGTAAAGATGAGGTATTCGCCCTGGGCCGCCTGCGCCAATTGCTGGCAGGCCCAACTCTTGCCCAACCAGCCAGCGGGCAGCGGCGCGCCCTGGAGAAGGCGCAGGCGCGGATCGTCGCCGGCGGCCCGGCGCGCAATTCCCGCCGTATCGTCGTCGGAGTGATCGTCCAGCAAGAGGACTTCGTAGTGGGCATAGTCCTGCGCCAGCAGCCGTCGCAGCGTCTCGCCGATGACCGCCGCCTCGTTGCGGGCAGGGATCAGCACGGAGACGAGCGGGGATGCTTGCGGAGGCGGGGAGGCGGTCAAACGAGGAAATGTAAACACATTCAGAATGGCGATGGCGGCCATCGCCGTCAACATCAGCGTGACAAACAGGGCCAGGATGGTCAGCGCCATGCCGCCTCACTCCCGCCTGAGCCACGCTCGCAGCTGCGGGCGTTGCCGCAGCTCAGCGCGATAACGCCACAACACCAGGGCCGTATGAACGAGCCAGATCGCCAGCAAGACGGGATCGCGGCGGAAAAGAGCCAGGTACCCGCCGACGCCAACGAATCCCGCGGCGACCGCCCAACCGGAGTTGTCGCCCACGAGGTAGGCTGCGGTCAGGAGCAGCGTCCCTGCCGCCGTCGCCGCGCCATAAGTCAGGCCGATCCAGACGCCGGCGGTGACGGCCACCCCTTTACCGCCCTGCCCTTTCAAGAACGGCGAGAAACTATGGCCAAGCAACGGAGCCAGCGCGATGGGGAAACACTCCCAGCCGCGCCACCCAAAAACAACGTAAGCCAGCGCTGCCGGCGCCGCACCTTTGAGCATATCCAACAAGAGAGCGACCACCGCCCACGCCCGGCTCCCGGAACGCAACACATTGGTCGCGCCGGGGTTGCCATCGCCTACCGCGCGAATGTCGGTGTGCAGGGCATACCGTCCCACCAGCAACGAGAAAGGGACGGCGCCGAGGAAAAAAGCCAGCAGGGTCCAGAGCAATTCATACATAGCCTGCCTCCGTTGAAAACAGTGAATGAGTGATTGGGGGATTAGGGGATTAGGGGATTAGGGGATTAGGGATCGGAGCATTCTGCCCAATCCCTAATCCCTCAGTTCCTGATCCCTTTCGCGGTCGTGTGTTTCAGGCCACCAGCGACCAGACGAGGCATGCTCCCATCACGACGAAGCCGGCCAGCGCCGGACCGCGCAGCTTCCAGAAGAAAAACTGTCCGAACGCCTGCAATCCCCAGGTGATGCCATAGACGAGACGCAACGGCGCCGCCGGCAAGACCGCAGGCGCCGCCGCTGCCGTCATAACGGCCGACGCCAGCAGCCAGCCGCCGTAATTGAGCCAGGGAACGCCGAAATAACCGCCCGGCTGATCCCATGTCCAGAAGCCCCAGGCGACCATTTGCGGATCGAGAAAGAAGTCCCAGGCGGTGAAGGCCAGCGCGGACACGACCACGAAACCCAGGCCACGCGCACCGGCGATGGATTGCGCCACGGCCCAGGATGGGGGAAGCATCATCAGCCAGGCCAGCGGGATGAGCAACGGTACGCCGCCCACCTGCGGTTGCAAGCGTGACGTGTAATGGTAGTGCCCAAAAGGCCAGCCGGTATGCGACCCGACGTACTCCACCCCCCAGCCCAACCCGATCACAATCAGCGCCGCCCGCAGGGTAGGAACGACGCCCCAGACGGCGACAAGAATAGCCAACACCGTCGCGCTTTGAAACAGCACCCCGGCCACAATCCCGCCTCGCTCGGCGGCGGCGCCCCAGCGCCACTTCAGAATGGGCACGGAAATCATCACGAACACCCAGATGAGCAAAAATGCCCGCGCCAGCGCCGGTAAAGCAGCAAACAAAGCCATGATCTCAATAAACACAGCTTTCGCCCTCAAGAGGTTTCGTCATAGCGGCTGGGCGCGTAGAGAAAGCCAAACGACGTTCCACCCGTTTTGGTCGCCACGCGGTGATGCACCCGGTGCGCCGCGATGATGCGGCGCAGATAACGACTGCGCGGCTTATAGTGAATCGCCTTGATGCGCCGGTGGAACATAATGTCGTGGAACGTGAAGTATCCCACCCCGTACAAAGTCACGCCGAACCCGGCGGCAGCCAGCGGCGCAATGCCCAACGAGAGGCCGTTGTAAATCAACAAGAACGACAGTGTCGCAAAGAACAACGCGAAGAAATCGTTCTTCTGCAGACGCCGCCCGCTGCTGTGATGATGGTCCTCATGCAGCACCCACAAAAAACCGTGCATGACGTATTTGTGAAGCGCCCAGGCGACGCCTTCCATCAATACCGCGCTGCCCAGAAAAATGATGGCGTTCAAAATATGGTTCATGTTTTCCCCTGAAAATAGCCCGCTAAAGCGGGGGTTAAAGAGGGTTTTTTCGCGGGCGGG
>DAOUFX010000512.1:0-8895 GCA_034429675.1 Anaerolineae bacterium
TTCGCGAAAAGCCTCTCTTATATCCGGCTAACAGCCAACAGCTAAAAGCTATTCTCAAAGGAGACCTATGACCCTATTCACTCCGGGGCGCAGACCCACGATTGGTGAAATCCGCGCGTACTACTCCCGGCCGGAAATTCTCAACGAGATTCTCCAGGCGCTGCAGCGCTGGCACGTGAGTTTTGTGCCGGGTTATGCCAAACAGAGCTGGGTGTACACCGAAGACGCAGCAGAACTGCACACGATGCTGATGCAGCCGCTCGATCTGATGGAAGAAAACCCCGAACGCACCGAGTATCCGTACTTCCGCATCAACTGGGAACGGCACAGTCCGGCGCACGCCTGGGATGCGGATACCTTGCTGGGTCACGACTTCGTCATCGAAAAGGACGCCTACCTGTGGCAGGAGTGTTTCGAGGCGACGATGACGGTGATGGATCTGTTGGACTCCTTCGGTGTGTATCACTGGGTCAAATACACCGGCCATCACAGCCTGCATTTGATCATCCCGGCGGAGTGCTTCCCGCGTGTGGTGCGCGGCGTGCCGTTGTCTGATGTCTATGAACCTGTCTACAGCCGGCTGATGATTTTCCTCAACAAGCGGGCGCCGCAATATTTCAACGAAAACGACCGCCACTGCCCGCCTGGCACGAACATGCCGTACAGCGTCAACGAAGACACCGGGCTGGCCAACACTCCGCTGTTGCGCGAGGAATTGGCGACGTTCAAGCCGTGGCATGCGAGCATCCACCTGACGCAACCGCGCGACTTCTGGCGCACTGTGCCGCCATCGGCCTACGGCAGCGCCGCCGGACTGCTGGCCGAAGTCTTGAAGCCGTTTGGGGCGCAGTCACAAGTCTACCCAACCGGTAAGAAGATTAACCGGCGTTTTTTCACCGCAGAGGACGCAAAGAACGCAGAAAATTCGCATGGCGCTCATCGGATAAATCCCTCAGTGATCTCTGTGCTCTCTGTGGGGAATTCTTCCTCGCTCGACAGCGCCGACGTGCGTGAGCGCCGCTGCGCCGCGTGGATGTTGATGGTGAGTGGCGACGCTTCCGCCGTTCCGGCGCTGATCACCGCTTTGGCCGACGCCGACGCCGACGTGCGCTGGTTTGCGGCGGAGGCGTTGGCGCGCTTCGGCCCGCCGGAGGCGCTGCCCGCGCTGCTGGCGCTGCCTTCCGATGACATGGCCGGCGCGAGTTTCGTGGATTTTTGCGTCAGGCACGGTGCCCCTACCGTTCCGGCGCTCATCGAGGCGCTCAAGGCTGGCTTCAAGTCCATGTGGGTTTCTCTGCCGGTGGACAGAGCGTTGGAGCGCATCGGCGAAGCCGCCCGGCCTGCACTCGAAGCGCTGCTGGCGGATTCCGACTCCGCAGTCCGCAAGCACGCCGCAGCTATCCTCGACCGGCTCGCCGGCACGCCGGCGCTGGAAGCGGTGTTGGCGCGTAGTCGTAGCCACAGCCGCCGCTGGGAAGCGGCGCAAATGCTTGGGTGGTACGACGACCCGGCGGCGCTGGAGCGCCTGACCGAACTCGTCAGCGATCGCGACGCCCGCGCCCGCAAGGATGCGCTCAAATCGCTGCTCTGGTGTGATCACCCCGAAACCGAGTCGCTGCTGCGCGGAGCGCTCGCGGATTCCGACGCGAAAGTGCGCCGCTGGGCCGAGCGGGAACTGGCGCATTTCGCGGTGATCAAACCTCTGCTAAAGATGTGACGTGTCATTTTCGTTTGGTTTTGTTCTGACGTAGAGACGCAAAATTTTGCGTCTCTACCCCCAATTCACGTGAGTTGCCCCCCTGCGCGAAACGCCTATACTTTTCTTCAAGCGGACAGAACCATGTGAACCGTTGCGCTTCGTTTTCCATTCCTTGCGCTTTGCCTCTGCCTAACTGTAGATTCACGACCATAAATGAAAGGAGTCCCTATAAGTTATGCTCACCAACGATGACAAAATTTGCAGCTTTGCAGGTCAGGAAAAAGGCAGGGTTTTCGCGGGCGGGGGATACCCGCCTGCGTTCCCCTCTTTACCGCCGTGGAAGAGATAAAAGAAGGTGCTTTTTCGCGCGGGAGTCCCCGCACGAAAAGGCGTCCATTTGAAGCCTTGCCGCGTCAGCGGCGGGTCAAGCTAACGGCTAAAAGCTGACAACTGTTTTAGAAGGAGCCTGTCATGAAATTCGCTAAACGTTTATTCCATCTGATTGTGGCGCTGGGTCTTGTTGGAGGGTGGATGACCTATCTTCCGGCAAGCATGCCTCAGGCGGCGCTTGCGGGGAATTTCTTCTCGCAGAGTGACGCCATGGCTTACTTTGCGCCGCCGGCGCAGGCGCAAGGAGAGGACGAAGTGGACGCAGCGCTGGCAGCGCTGGAAATTGCGCGCGGACAAGGCCCGGAAGCCGTGCTGGCTCTGGGCCAGACGCTCTACGGCGAAGCGCTCGACCTGGCGATGGAGGACATCGTCGAGGCGCAACGGCAGGTGGCCCTCGCTGCTCCGCCGCGCCCGGAGGCCCCGCCGGTCAGTGAGGCTGAAGAGCTGGCGGCGTTGCAAGCTCAGGCCGCATTGGACGAGGCCGGTCGCGCCCGCGCGCTGGCGCATCTCGTCGAACCGCTTGAGGCGCAGGTGCCGGACGCCGTGCCCGACGCACCAATGGCTCGTAATGCGCCTAACGCCCCAACCGCCGACCTGACCGTCGGCAGTGGCTGCGACTACGCCACCATCAACGCTGCCATGCTGGCCGCCAACCCCGGCGACCGGTTGCTGTTGGAAGGCGGAGTGAGTTTTGCCGGCAATCTGAGTATCCAAAAAAGCCTGACACTTCAGGGCGGCTACGACGGCTGCGGCAGCGGCTCGTCCGCTCTCACGACGATTGACGCCGGCGGCAGTGGGCGAGGAATGTACATTTACAATAATCTCACTGTCACCCTGCAAAATCTGAACGTCATCAACGCCAACACGTCCGCATACGGGGCCGGGATCTTTGTGTACACGAACACCCACCTGATAGGGACGAATCTTAATATCTACAGCAATACGACCACGGCTCTGGGCGGCGGCGTGTTTCTGTGGGGCGCCCGCGCCACTTTCACCGAGACTGAAATCTACAACAATGCCGCCGCCGTCGGCGCCGGGGTGTATGGAGTGTTGCGCGGCAGCTACATCCCTTCGTTGAACCTGGTCTCCTATGCCGATGTGCACAACAACCAGGCGCTGACTGGCAGCGGCTTCGGCGGCGGGGTGTACATGAGCCAGGGGACTATCATTGTGACCGACAGCTCTGACATCTACCACAACGATGCCATTGAAGGCGGCGGCGCTTATTTGATCTCCAGCACGCTGACGGTTGACGGTATGTACTCTGAAATCATGTACAACACAGCTACCGGCGACGGCGGCGGCATCCGTGCTCTGGGCAGTACTGTCAACCTCGATCAAGATGCCGCAGTGTTCTACAACACTGCCGGAACCGATGGAACCGGCAACGGCGGTGGCGCCTATCTGGATGACAGCATCTTGATGAGCGACAAAGGTCATATCTACTACAACACTGCCGAAGGCAGCGGCGGCGGCGTGTATGCCACTAATGATACGCAGTTCGACATGGACCTGGGCGGCTACGCTTGCACCGGCCTACGATGTAGCCAACTGAGTTACAACACCGCCAACGGCCCCGGCGGTGGTGTGTGGGCCGCCGACAGCGAGGTTGATCTGCGCCAGATCTTCATCGAGAACAACAGCGGCACGTTGGGCGGCGGCATCTATGCCTTGAATGACCCATTGGCGTCAATGCGCGCCGTGTATCTCTATAATTGCCTCTTGGCCCAAAACAGTGGCGGCACCGCCGATGGCATCCGTCTATACGCAAGCACAGGAGAGACAACACGCATGATCGGCAGCCACAATACCCTGGCCTACAACCCCTCTGCCGGCAACGGCGTTGCCATTGCCATAGGCGGCGCCGGCACACTCGACCTATTGCTGGACAACTCGGTCATTTGGGGGCACACCACCAGCATCAACGATATGACTCAGGCCGTCAGTTGTTCCGATATTCAAGGCGGCTACACCGGCTTAAATAACTTAGACACCAATCCACAATTTGTGAACCCCGGCGCAAGCAATAGCGACTTCCGCCTACAACACAGCAGTCCCGTCATTGACCAGTGTGCGGCGGGCCAGTCGAACGATTTCGAAGACGAGGACCGCCCGGTCATCTACATCCGTCCGGCCACGCCCTACGACATGGGCGCCGACGAGGCCAGCCCGCGTGTGGGCATCAATGGCGCACCCTGCGCCTACGGGCGCATCCAGGACGCCGTGGCCGCCGCCGCTTCCGGCGACGCCCTCCAGGTAGCGTCAGATACCTTCATCGAGACGGTGGATATCAATGACAAGGATCTCACCATCGCTGGCGGCTACGACGTGAACTGCACAGCCTATATCACCGGCACGAGCACCGTCAACGGCAACGGGGCCGGCAGTGTATTTGAGATTACGAATAGTGCGCTTACCCTGCGCAACCTCGGCATTACGGGGGGGAACGGCGCCGTCGGCGGCGGGATCAACGTGCAAATCGGCGATTCACAAGTGACCCTGGACAACGCCGACGTGTTCAACAACGTGGCCGACTACGGCGGCGGCATCTACATTGACATTGGCAATGTCGTGACGTTTACCAATGATTCCGACATCATCAACAACAGCGCCACCAACCACGGCGGCGGCGCGCGCGTGTGGGGGAAGCTCGTCGGCAACGATTGGAGATCCACCATTTCCTCCAATACCGCGACCAATGGCGGCGGGGTATCGGTGCCGGGCGGCGTGCTGGAACTGGACGGTTCCCACGTGGGTTACAACCAGGCAACCGCCGCGGCAGGCGTCGGCGGGGGCATCCACGTTTATAACGGAGGCAGCATCTCGGTGCGCGGATCCTCGAACGTTTACCACAACACCGCCTATAACGGGGCCGGCATCTACGCCGACGGAGTCAACGTTGATCTTCAAGCCGTCATCCACAGTAACACGGCTGCCAACAACGGCGGCGGTGTTTACCTGACCAACAACAGCACGCTTTATGCCACGGGAACGAAAATCGGCGATGAGACCACAACGGGGCGGCGCAATGAGGCCACCACCGGCGCAGGTGGCGGCATCTACGCTCAAAACAGCACGCTCAACTTCAGCGGCGTGATCTATAACAACACCGCTTCCGGCTATGGCGCGGGTGTGTACGCTACCGCCAGCACGCTCAACCTGACCGACGCGCGGGTGGGTGGGGCGGAACTAAACCAGGGCAACCGCCTGAGCGCCCCCGGCTATGGCGCGGGACTTTACCTCGACAACACGCACGCGGCGCTGACTAACACCGTCGTGTCCAGCAACACTTTTCCGGCAGCCAGCGCTACCTCGTACGGCGGCGGATTGTATGTGCGCCAGAATAGCGTGGTGACGCTGACCAACAGCTCGGTTGAGAACCATCGGGCGCGTTCGGCCATCAACGGATTCGGCGCAGGGCTGTATGTTCTGAACAGTGTTGTGACCTTGGATCACAGCCAGGTGCTCTCCAACACTGCCGAAGGTCTTGGCGGCGGCGTGCGGTTGTTTGGGACCAGCACGCTCACTCTCAGCAATGGTTCGGAACTGCGCAACAATGTTGCCCTCAATGGGCCAGGCGGCGGCATTGCCGCGACCGGCACTCCGGACATCACTATTTCCGATTCCACGCTGTACAGCAACACCGCCAGCCTGGACGGCGGCGCGATTTATCTGGACGCCGGCGCGCTCGACTTCAGCGGTTGGTGGGACGTGCGCAGCAATGCCGCCGGCGGCAACGGCGGCGCCATCGCGGTCGAAGGAACAGGCGACGCCGGCTTTGCGGCCACAACGGGGGAGAGTTACCTGGCCGTCAATACCGCCGGCGGCAACGGCGGCGCGTTGTATGTCCATACAAGCGGAACCCCTCAGATCAAATTGCACGCCACCAGAGGTTACCGGCTCAATTTCAATACCAACAACGCCGGCGGCGACGGCGGCGCCGCTTACGCCGATAGCAGCGCACTCTTTGACGTATATGGCCAGGTGGTGGCTTCTTCCAATACCGCCGGCGGCAATGGCGGATTCCTCTACTTGGGCAATGGTTCAGGAATATGGTTGGACGATTATGCAGATATCAGGCCGCAGATCCTGGTGAACCAGGCCCAAAACGGCGGCGCAATCTATGCGCAGGACAGCCCACGCGTCGAATGCGATGGGGGGGAATTCGGCAGCGACGCCAGTGGCAACCACGCTACAAGCGGCAGCGGCGGAGCGATCTATCTGAGCGGCAGCCTCTTCAGCGCCGACAACTGCATCTTCCGCAACGGGCAGGCTTCACAACACGGCGGCGCGATTGCGGCCTACACTTCGACGCTCAAAATTGACGCGACGTACCCTGTGCTCGCATTGACAACCGAGCGCCCCACCGGCCCGCAGCCGCTCGCCTCACAGGCCATCCAGGCAACGCCGTGCAACCCGTTTACCGGGGAGTGCAGCCGCTTTTATGGCAATGTCGCCGACAGCGACGGCGATAACAGCGGCGACGGCGGCGCCGTCTACGTCAACGGCAGCACGCTGACCGTCAACCACACCGCCTTGTACCGCAACCGCGCTTATCACGGCGGCGCCATCTACCAGACCGGTGCAGGCGCTACGGGAGAGGTTGCCAACAGCCTGATCTACAGCAACACAGTAATCCATCCGCTTGGCGCAGGCATTCGCAATTCAAACGGTGTATTCAGCGTGACGCATACGACGTTAGCCAACAACGTGGGCGGCGCGGGATTTTCCGGCAATGTCGGCGTGGTTTCTAACACGATCGCCTGGAACAATGAGAGCGGAGGGTTCGCCGCCACGCCTATCATCTCTGCGTGCACCATTGACCAGAGCGGACGCGCCGGCGCAGTTGTGGATCCGCTGTTTGTCGCGCCCGGTGCGGGCGCGAATTATCACCTGCTTGGCAGCAGCCCGGCCATCAACGCCTGCGTCGTAGGCGAACCGGTGGATCTGGACAGCATTCTCCGGCCGGTGGGCGCCGGTTACGACATGGGGGCGTATGAGTACGCCCAGGGGCTCGCGTTTGCGCCGGACAATGCGAGCAATGCCTTCTCTCCAGGCGTGGTGATGTATACGCATACCCTCACCAACACCGGCGCCGCTCCTGATGCGTACACCCTGTCGGCGCAGTCCGGCAACGGCTGGAGCGTCGCTGTTGACCCGGCCTCGCCGGTTGTGCTGCCCGGCGGGCAATCTACGCTCGTTACCGTCAGCCTGACCATCCCCGCCGGCGTGGTGAGCGGCACGCTCGACACGTTGGTGGTCACGGCCACCTCCTCCGGAGATTCCACCCTCAGCGCCGCTGTGACCGACACGACGCGCGTTTCTTTGCGCACTTACACTCTCGACGTCAACACGGTCGGTAACGGCGCGGTGGCCGTTGACCCCGACCAGGTCGTTTACCTCGATGGCACCGTCGTCACGCTGATCGCTGCGCCGGATTCCGGCTGGTATTTCGGCCAGTGGAGCGGCGACGCGAGCGGCGCCCTGACCACCACCACCGTTTTGATGGACGCGAACAAAGTCGTCACCGCCACCTTCACCCCCAACCCGCCGACTTATTACACGTTGACGATGGGCATTGTGGGCAGCGGCGTCGTCACGCCGGGCGTCGGCGCGCACAGCTACCTCTCCGGCGCGGTGGCGACCCTCAGCGCAAGTCCCGCAACCGGCTGGAATTTCGAAGGCTGGACGGGCGATCTGGAGAGCAGCGACAATCCGGCGCTGCTGACGATGGACGGCAACAAAGACGTGACGGCCAACTTCGGCGCGGACACCTTCCTCATCACGCCGACGGCGGGCGCGGGCGGGCAGATTCTTCCCGCGACGCCGCAGAGCGTGGCGTATGGCGACGCGATCACCTTTACCGTCGTCCCGGCGACCGGTCATCACGTCGTGGACGTAGGGGTGGACGGCGTCTCGCAGGGCGCGCTCGGCAGCTACACGTTCAACAACGTCACCGCCGACCACACGATCACCGCGACCTTTGATCTGAACGCATACGCGCTGGCGGTGGACATCGTGGGCGACGGCGCGGTCACGCGGGCGCCCGACCAACCGACCTACCAGCACGGCGATGTGGTGACGCTCACGGCGACGCCAAACGCCGGGTCGTACTTCTGGCAGTGGACGGGTGATGCAAGCGGCATTCTGACGCAGACGACCGTTTTGATGGACGCAAACAAGGTGGTGACGGCGACCTTCTCCACCACGCCGCCAACGTACTATACCCTGACGATGAGCATCGCAGGCAACGGTGTGATCACACCGGCGGTGGGCGCGCACATCTACGTTTCCGGCACATCCGTGACTCTGCGGGCAACCCCGGCTGCCGGCTGGCAGTTCGACGGCTGGACGGGCGACCTGGTGAGCAGCGCCAGTCCGGCGCAGGTGGTCGTGGATGCGAATAAGGAAGTCACGGCGACGTTCACGTTCGTGTCGCTGAATCAACCGCCCGTGGCGGACGCCGGCGAGGCTCAGTCTGCGGCGCCGGGGGCGACCGTCGCCCTTGACGGATCGGGCTCCTCCGATCCGGACGGCAACCTGCCGCTCACGTACTTCTGGCAGCAGACCGGCGGCGCGCCGGTGAGCTTCACGCCGACGTTGAGCCGCACTACTTTCACGGCTCCCGCCGCAGCGGGCGTCCTGACCTTCACCCTCACCGTCACCGACAGCCTCGGGCTCGCCGGTTCGGCGCCGGATACGGTAGTGGTCACGGTTACGCCCTATGGCATCTACCTGCCGTTGGTGATGCGGCAGTAATCTCGCCATAAAAACGTTGGCGCAGGCGGGGCTTACCCGCCTGC
>DAOUFX010000513.1:0-5774 GCA_034429675.1 Anaerolineae bacterium
CATCTACCTGGACGGCCCTGGTTGTAGCAGATCGGCCAAGACCGAGGTCAGGGGATGTCCCCGCCTGGGCAGATAAGCTCTGATTAGCACGAGGCTGTTGCTGGCGGGTGATGTTGGGGTGTACCCCTCTGCGGCCGACAAAGGGAACAGGATGTCAACACAAGGAGGTATGAGTATGAGCACATCCTCGAACGAAATGGTGTTGGCCTTCGACTTCAGTCTGGATCGGCTGGATGTAGCCTTACGTGGCGCAGAACCAGACTGGCGTTGGGGGCATCGCGCCTACCCGAACAACTGGGTTGGTTATCAGCAGCTCAAACAGGACTTGCTGGAAGAACTAGAGCGCGCCAGTCCGGTGCAACTGACGGCGGTCGGGGAGTCAACCGGGCCCTACTGGTGGCATGCTTTCTACCACCTCAGTCATGATGCCGAGTTGGCGTCATTCGAGCCACAACTGGCGCTGCTCAATCCGGCACACCTGCGGGGCTATCGCAAGGCCCTGGCGGAACAAGACAAGACCGACCCCAACGACGCCCGCTTGATTGACCATTACTATCGCGCTGTCGGGGTCAAACATCCCTATCAGTTTGCCGATCGCTACTTGCGTCTACGCACACTCAGCCGCGCTTACGCTCGCGTCATGCACAGTCTGGGCTCCGAGAAGGCGTATCTGCTTTCGGTGCTCTACTTGTGGGGCAGCGAGTATCAGCGCCGCGAAGTGCAGCCGTTCGCCAATCTCTTTGGCGCCACCAGCCAATTCATCTTCGATGAGTATGCCGATCTTCAGGCGCTCGCCGACATTCCCCTGGAAGAACTGAGTGCCCTGCTGACCCCGCGATCGGGCCACACCCTCCCCCACCCCACCACCACCGCCACCAAACTGCAGCAGGTTGCCGAAAACTCCTATCCGTTACCGGCACCCTTAGCCGAGACCTTGTATCAAGTCCTCCAACTGACTTTGGCTCACATCCGTTTGCTGACGGACACCCAGCAAACGTATCGCCAATTATTGGTCACCGAGCTAGACTCCCTTCCGGAAGCCCAACTGGCGCGCTCCTTCAAGGGGTTGGGCCCGATCCTGGTCGCCGGCTGTCTCGCTGAAATCCAGGACACGGCCCGTTTCCTCTCCGGCACTAAGTTGGACCAGCGTACCCACACCTACCGCCCACGTACCTATCGCGACGGCCAGGCCGCAGTGGCCAAGCTCGCCGGCCTCTGGTGGCCCAAGCACGATTCCGGCCGTGTTCAAGGCTGCCAACCGCATCTTGCCCGCGAACGCAATCCCTATTTGCGCCTTTGGCTGGTGCAGTCCGCTTACACTTTGCAGCGTTACCAGCCTGACTATAAGCGCTTTTACTGGAAAAAATACCACGAAACTCTCGATCATCCTCATAAACGCGCTCTGATTCTCACCGCGCGTAAGGCGACTCGCCTGATCTTTGCCCTGCTACACAAAGGTCGGCTGGCCTCCTTGAAGGAGGGCTTATTGACTTAATCGGCCTCCAATGCGTTCGGCTTTGCTTTACGCTTAGCCCGATCGCCCATGGCTTCTCTTGGTGCTGGCATCCCTTTCCTGTACTCAATTTTTAAAGTTCATGTCAGGGGGTCAGCTATTGCCCCCTGCCTACTTTTCGGCTCTTTTTCCCCTTCTTTCTCCCTCTTGACTTTTACCGGATTCTCTGAAAATAGTTAAAAGTTGAAAAGTTGAAAGTTATCGAACCCAGACACACAAAAAGGCGC
Source organism: Anaerolineae bacterium (assembly GCA_034429675.1). GTDB lineage: Bacteria > Chloroflexota > Anaerolineae > B4-G1 > SLSP01 > JAKQHY01. The sequence goes on from DAOUFX010000513.1 coordinate 1,741, forward strand.
GGCTTGCGCCGCGCCTTCGTAGAATCCTGGGGTTCCAGCTTTTGTCTAAGCGCGAACCACCCACCTACGCAAACGCGGCGTTGGGGGGCAATCCATACTAGACTCGAACCAACAAGAGCTGACGAACAGGTTAAATTCCATAGCGCGCCATCATAACACAGGCGACATGGATGTCAACTGGAATCAACGCGGATAATCCAGCAACAGCGAACGCAACGGGTGAACCTCCGGCGCAGTTTCCACGCGCAGAACCGCCGCCGTCGCCGGCAGGGGCATCGCCCCGCCCCGCACGGCCACCGTCCGATCGTTCAGCGCATCCAGGTAGTCGCCATCCGGCAGCGGAACTGCCACGTCGCCGCTGCGCTCCTCGACGTTGAAAATGCCCAACAGGCTGCCGCCGTCGTAAGCCCACAACGCTTGAATCGCCGGCTCGGCCCCGAAAACCGTGAACTGCCCCTCGGTCTGGGCCGGGTCCTTTTTGAGAAGCGCCAGGCGCGTCAAAAACGGCGCCAGCGAATACTCCCCCCACGCCACTTCATCGCGGTCAAAGAGCGAGGGCGTGTGCGTCGCCCCGGATTCCTGCCCGGCGTAGATGAGGAAAGCGCCCTTATTGAACGCGGCAAACGCCGTCCAGGCCAGCGCCCGCGATGGAGACGACGCCCGCGCCAGCGCCCGGGGTTGGTCGTGATTCTCCACACAGCGCAGTTTCACGAACGTGTCGGGATAGATGCTGTCCTGGTAGCGCAGCGCCTCCAGGTAGCGGCTCACCGGCGCCATGCCGTCCACCGCCGCCTCCCAGATGGACCAGATGTCGTAGTCGTAGGTGACGTCAAAGGCGCGGTACAGCTCGCCATCCGAAATCGCCCGCAGCCCTGCCGCGCGACGCTGCGCCACCCACGCCGCATGCACCGACTCGGCCAGCCAGATCGTGTTGGGGTTGATGGCAGCGACGGCAGCCCGCGCCCGCAGCCAGAAATCCAGCGGCAGCAACGAAGCCACGTCGCAGCGGAACCCGTCCACGCCAGCGCGGCTCCACATCTGCAACGTCTCGATCAAATAATCGCTCAGGCCGGGATTGGGATGCTTGAGGTCAATCACGTCGCTCCAATCGGGCACCGTCGTCACCGGGCGCCCGTCCGCGTCCTGGTGGAACCACTGCGGATGCTCCCGCACCAGCACCGAATCGTGCGCCGTGTGATTGTAAACCACGTCAATCATCACCTTGAGGCCGAGAGCGTGCGCGCGCTCGACCAGGCGCAAGAAATCGTCGTGGGAGCCGTACTCCGGGTTCACGCCGCGATAATCGGCGATGGAATAGGGGCAGCCGAGCGTTCCCTTCTTGTTCACCACGCCGATAGGATGGATGGGCATCAACCACACCACGTCCACGCCCAATGCCTGAATGCGCGGCAGATCGGCCTCAACCCCGGCGAACGTGCCCGAAGGTCCGTGATTGCGAACGTACACCTCGTAAAAAACCAGATTGCGATAAGCGCGCAAAGTATCGTCGGCCATAAAATCCTCCAGGGAATAGTCTAAAGTTCAAAAGTCGAAGGTCGAAAGTCAGGGCGGCGTCAGCGAGTCAGCGAGTCAGCGAGTCAGCGAATTACGGATTACGCTTCACGTTTCACGTTTCAGATAGCCGTCGCCGGCGCGATGCAGGCGGGATCGTCGTTGCCGGGGCTGTTGACCAGCGTGGATACGGGATAGGCCAGCATCAATTCGGAGGGATAGGGTTTGAGCAAATCCTGCAATCGGACAGGGGCCAGCTCGGCCGGATCGAGCCAGCGCGCATACGCTTCAGGGGGCAGAATCACGGGCATGCGGTTGTGAATCGGCGCCATGAGAGCGTTGGGCTCGGTGGTGATGATCGTGCAGGAGAAAACCGGGGTGTCGTCGGGTCGCCATGCTTCCCAGAGGCCGGCAAACGCAAAAGGAGCGCCCGAAGCCAACCGGACGTACATAGGCGTCTTGACCTTGCGCCCGGCGGTCGCCTGCCACTCATAAAAACCATCCGCCAGAATCAGGCAACGGCGGCGACGGTACGCCGCGCGGAAAGCCGGTTTCTCGGCCAGCGTATCGGCCCGCGCGTTGATCATCCGGTTGCCGATGGTCGGGTCCTTGGCCCAGGAAGGGATCAGCCCCCAACGAAAGAATGCCACCTTCCCTGCCCCGTTGTTGGGGACGACCGCGACCTCCTGTGAGGGCGCAATGTTGTAATGCGGGGACAACGCCTCAGGGAAAACAAATTCCGGCAAAGCATCCTGCAAATCCGCCAGATCCAGCCCCAACGAAAAACGTCCGCACATAACCCACCTCAATCATCGAACACCAGAACAGAGCCTGGTAGATAAAAAAACGCCGGACTGCTCCGACGCTTTTTCTGTTTCGCAAAACCGTTTTTAACGCGCCTGGGGATGCGCCGGCGTCGCTTCAACGGCAGGCGTCGCAAGCCCCGCAAACGCCGTCCCGACCAGCGATTTTGTGTCAAACCATTGCTTGCCGTCCACCGATACACCGTTGACCCAAACTTCCCAATGCAAATGCGATCCGGTAGACAACCCGGTGCTCCCCACCAGCCCCAACTGCTGTCCCCGGCTTACATGCTGTCCCACCTTAACGTCCAGGCGTGAAAGATGCCAGTAACCGGTCACCAGGCCCCAACCGTGATCTACCAGCAGTGCGTTGCCGCGCGCCTCAAGTTTTTCGGCCATCAACACCACACCATCAGCCGGCGCCAAAACCGGCAAACCGGTCCAGGCGCGATAATCAATGCCGGAATGGTAGCCGTCGAACAGCCCGCCGTAAGAACGCCGGTCGCCATAGCCCGCCGAGATCGTCACAACGCGGGACAAGGGGAAATCCAACGGGAACGCCCACTGGCGCTCTGGGGTGCGAATGGCGCGCCATTTCTCAAGATATTCGAGCTCGCCCTCCATCAAATCCTCGTCCAGCAAATCGCTCAACTGCGCCGGAGGATTGATGACCTGATACCCGTAATTCCCCCGCTCCACCACGATGGGTAGCGTCACCGCCGTCTCAAGGTCAGCGGCTTGAAAACGAACCACAAGATTGTACTGACCGGCATCCATCAACGCCGACAATCCCAACAGCGCGTACAAACGCAAGCCATCGTCGGCGTAACAGGGCTCGGTTTTTCCCAGGAATGTCACCTCGCACGTGGCCGGCTCGGCGGTGCGCATCACCAACACCGCCGAACTGCCGCGCACCACCGACTGCGGCGTCATTTCCAATGAGACAAGGGGGTAAGGTAAGCAGGGAGTATCGCTTTGAAGCGGCAAAACCACCGCGTCGCCGGTATAAAGCGGCAAGGGATTGGAGCGGTACACAGCCCACAACGGCGCGCCATAGCGTATCGCCAACGCCAGCCGGGTATCGCCGCGATGCGCCGCCACTACGGTCTTCCCCACAGCGCCGGAGGGCATGCGCAGCGTCTGTCCGGGGCGCATGCCCCCCGGATTGAGGATGCGATTGGCCTGAGCGACCGCCGTCCGGCTGGCATCCCAACGCCCGGCCAGACAGGACACCGTTTCCGCCGGCTTCAATGCATAGGCAGGCCAGGAATCCGCCGTGGAAATGTCGGAGAACATGGCATCATCGAGGTAAGTCAGCGTTGTGGAGCACGCATTCGCCGGATCGGCCAGCACCGGCGGGGCGCCCGGACCTGGGGGCGAAGCTGATTGTGCAACGGCTAAACTAACGGGCCACAACAAACACCCGATCAAAAGCCCGGCAAGAAGAAGATGCCGCATAAATACCTCAAGAACACGCTAAAGAATCATTTGTTGGCCCGTTGGCAAAGCTTAGGGGTCTTCACCGTCCGGCTTCTCACTCTGGACTCAGCTACTTATGATGAAAAGCCAGGCCATCCGGCCATGATAAACATAAAATATGGAAATGTCAATGCGTAAATTCGATTGACAATAAAATGATATATATTATAATAATTAAAGTAATTAGGTCACAGACAAATTAAGCGTGTTTTTTCGTGCGGGGGTACCCGAGATCGGAAG
>DAOUFX010000514.1:0-3300 GCA_034429675.1 Anaerolineae bacterium
CTTTTACGATTCACCGTAAAAGGCCCCCATTTTTTTTGTAACGATACAGGCGTATTAAGATTTCACCGCAGAGGTCGCAGAGACCGCAAAGGTTTCCCATATTTTCTCTGCGCTCTCAGCGGCAAAAGGAGCCTATCTGTATTTTGTTGCCATTTTTTATCCCAATCGCGTTGCCGCTTGTTGAATCTTCGTTACCGTTGCCACGCTGAAGGGACAGCGCTTCTCACAGGCGCCACAGGCGGTGCAGGCCGAGGCTTTGACCGGCAGCGCCGCGTAGGTTGCACGCAAGGCCGGAGATGGGGCGTGCTCGCTCATATCCAGGAGGCGGATGGTTTGCCCGATGTCAATGTGCGCCGGACAGGGGAGGCAGTGGTTGCAGTACACGCACTCGCCGGGGACGTATTGCTCGAAGTCGCCGAGAACTGCGGAGAAGTCGCGCTCCGCGTCGCCGGCCTGTTCGTAGGCCAGCGCGTCTCGCACGTGCGCCACGCTCTCGCAGCCGGGAATGGCCGCGCAGACGCCGACCTGGGAGAGCGTGTAGGCCAGGCATTGAACCGGTGTGATAGGGGCCTTTTTGACGACTTTGACGGCTCCGCCGCCGGTCTGGTAGCGCGCCACCTGGACGGTGCGTTGCTCTTGCAGCAGTTTGCCGCCGCCGTAAGGTTTCATCGCCACGATGCCTACTCCGTGTGCGACGCAGGCTTTGAACAGCTCTTTCTTTCCGGGGATGGCGTTGCCGGTCATGTTCACCGGGAACATCAGCACGTCAATGTATCCGCTCTCCACCGCCTGCTGCGCCGTCTCGACCGTATGCCCGCTAAAACCCAGGAACCGCGCTTTCCCTTCGGCTTTAAGCCGTAGCGCCATCCCCAACGGGCCCTTTTCGTTGAAGAGGTGATCGAAGTCTTTCTGGGAGTCGCAATTGTGCAATACCAACACATCCACATAGTCCGTCCGGTAACGAGCCAGGAAGTCGTCGAAGTACATGCCGCACGTTTTGAGCACGCGCGTCCGGTGGTACTGGCCATCCTTGATTGCCGCGCCCAGATGTGCGGCGAGGTAAACCTGCTCACGGCGTCCCGCAAAGGCGGCTCCCATCGCGTCGCGGAAGTCCGGCGCTGCGCAGAAGAGATCGAAGTAGTTGATGCCGCCATCCAAAGCTGCGTGGATGACGTCGTGAATGATATCCGGCGATTTGCCGATCAAATATTCGGTTCCCAGACTCACTGCAGACACTTGTAACCCGGTGCGCCCCAATGTTCGATAGTGCATGCTTCCTCCTTAAAATAAAAGAGGGTGTTTTTGCAGGAGCGGCCAGCTTGCAAAAACACCCTTACTCTTTTGTCTTTTCGAACAGAATGCCATCGCGATCTGTGCCGGTTTGCACAAAGCCGCAGGATTGGTAGAAGGCCGGTGTGCGCGTGTTCCATTTCGGCGTCCCCAGCGTCCACCGTTTGACCTCGGGGTGGAGCGCTTCCATAAAAGCGATGGCCTGCGCGCCGATGCCCTGGCGTTGATAGAGTGAATCTACAAAAATGCGCGTCAGCTCGTAGTGCTGGTACGCCAGCGGGCGAAAAGCAATGCCTCCGACGATACGCCCATCCAGGAGAATCTTGTAGTACTCGCAGGCCAACATCAGGCGTAGTTGTCCCCGGTCGCTGTCGTAACCCGGCGGCCCGCCCCCCGGCTTCGGCGCGCCGTACTGAGCGTCGCTATGAAAGGCGCGTTTCGAGACCTGCGCCAGAACGGCGGCGTCTTCTGCGGTCACTTTCTCAAAGCTGATCATTTTTTCGCGTCCTCCGGTTGCATCCAACCCTACTCCTTAATGCTGCAAGTTGTTCGGGTGTGACAGCTATTTTTCTATTTCATTCAGGATTGATTCCACCCAGCGGATGTGTTGGAGATCGTGATGCGCCATCCCCTGAAGCTTATTCCCAACGGTGTGGGTCCCGCCATCGAGGTCGCGGGCCGGTGCGTGCAGCGTTTCGGATGTCATATCGGCGAGATAGGCCATCATCGCCGCGTGGGTGCTATCCCAGGCCGCCAGAATGGTTTCGCGGTCGGTGCACGGCTCGGTTCCCACGTTTTGATATTTCGGCAAATCCGCCAGAAACTCTGGCAGCATTCCCATCGGATTGAGCGGGTTTTCGTTTTGCAGGATGAAGTGGTTGAGATGGAGGTCTTCGGCGAACATCAGGTGCCGCACATGTTCCAGCGCGCACCACCGCCCCGGACCGGGCGCTGTCGTTAGCAGATGCGGATCGGTGGCGCGGAGCTTTTCGCGGAAGGCGCTGCGGATTGTTTCCAGTCGCGCCAGCATGTTGCGGACGCATTGCGGATCATAGCAATCGCGCATGCGTAGTCGCACCCGTTCCGGGTCGCGCCGATCTTCTTCGGCTTCGATGAGTTGCGCAACATCGAAGCCAAAGATGGTTAATCCTTCGATGTAGGCGTCGTCAATGTGCAGATTTTTGAGATTGGCGTTGCGAATGGTTGCCGCTTCCAGGTTAACGTTTTGGAAGGTTGCATTGCCGAGATTGACGTCGTCAAAGACGCCACTTGCCAGATTGACCCGGTTGAATACGGTTCCGGGCATATTGCGATCTTCAAAGCGTTCGTTCATTGTCTTGCTCCTGGTGATTTGAAAGGCCGGCGCGCGTTTGCAACTTTTCGACTTTGCCGGATGACCTTGCTTATCGCGCACACTGCCGCAGCAACTACTTGCTGCGGCAGTGTGCGATTTTGAAGTTTCTTTGTTTTACAGGGTCTGTCGAATTTTTTCCAGTGTGGCTTTGGCTTCCGGCGCATGGCACAGAAAATCGGCTAACAGGGTGCAGCTTTCGTACTGTTCGCAGAGCGCGCAGCTGGTGACGTGCATATAGCCTGTGGCGCATGCGCGGATCTGGCACGTGGAGCAATATGCGCTGAGGCGTTTCGCCGGGTCAAGCGAGCAACCGTCGCACAGAATGACGTTGGCGGTGATTTCGGGCGCGCTGAATTGTTCGCGCCATTGCGCCGCAACTTTTTCGAGGGCGTCCTGGTCGTTGGCTTGAGTGGCGACAAGCGCCGGGCAATCTGTGCATGTCAGCCCGCAGTAAGCAAGTATCATTTCCATCGTTTGTTCTCCTTCGTAGTCCATTTGTTCTATGGCCCCTTTAGTATAACGAGAATAGTTGTCAGAATCTGTCATATTAGGGGCGCTGTTTGAGGTCTTTATTATGGCATAGATTGGGACTGCCACAACACCATCTTCTCTGAGTTGTTCAATAAAAAAGGGGGTTGGGGGCGGGCCTGCGCCCG
>DAOUFX010000515.1:0-6815 GCA_034429675.1 Anaerolineae bacterium
GGGAGTACCCGCACGAAAAACACCCGGCTAACGGCCAAAAGCTAAAGGCTAACCGCTAAATGCCATTTCCTACGGAGATCAAATGCAAGAGGAATGCGTAGAGCAAGAACCCGATGTCGCGACTACAGAAAATAAACCCGATTTGCCCTGGGAACCCGAGCCGATCCCTGCCGGCGATTTCCACGCGCCGGGCGAGATCAACATCAACCGTGCGCCCTACGACCAGATTTCGGGCGTCGCCTACAAACGCGCCGCCAACATCAAGCGCGTGCGCTACACGCCGCTGGACGCTGCGCCGGACATGCTCGAACCGTGGCAGGGCCGTGGCGCCGCCATCGTGCGCTGGCTGTTCAGCGAGCGCGCCGGCAGCGCAGAGCATCTCCTCGAAAACACGATCTTCGCCTTTCTGCACGACGTGCGGCTGCTCCCCGAGGCATCATCGGGCCAGCGCGCGCATCCCGGCGAAGTCCACGTCCTCTACGTGATCGCCGGCCACGGCATGCTCCACCATCGTCCGGACGACGGCAGCCCCGTCATCGCCCGCCCCCTGCGCCCCGGCGACGCCGCCGTCATTCAAGGCGCAGAACTGTACAGCGTCAGCAACCTGGAAACCGAAGAGCTGCAAGTGATGGTGGTAGGTCTACTGAAGCGTGAAGCGTGAAACGTGAAGCGTGAAACGTGAAACGTGAAATCGGAAATTAGTAATCCGTAATCCGGTATCCGGTATCCGGTATCCGCTGACCCGTTACATTGGAGGAAATTGATGAACGATAATCCGTATAAACGCCTGGCCGAACGCTTGGACTCGCTGCCAAACGGATTCCCCGCGACGGAAGACGGCGCAGAATTGCGCTTGCTTGAAAAGATTTGCACGCCGGAGGAAGCGGCGCTGGCGGCGCAGTTGCGGCTCACGCTAGAAACGCCGCGACAAATCGCCGAACGGTTGGGGCTGGAGGAGCGCCCGTTGCGCCAACAACTCAAAGAGATGCTGCGCAAAGGGCTGCTCACAGCCGGGCGCGCGCCCGAAGGCGGCCTGGGATACCGGCTGTTGCCGTTTGTGGTGGGCATCTACGAGATGCAATTGCCACGGATGGACGCAGAGATGGCGCGGTTGGTCGAAGCCTATTTCAAACAGGCGTTTGGCGAACTCCTGCACCTGCGTCCCCAGATTCATCGCGTCGTCCCGGTGCAACAAAGCATACGGGCGGACCTTGAAATACATCCGTTTGAAAGCGTCGCCGAGATCGTAGCGCAGGCGCAGTCATGGGGCGTGATGGAATGTCTGTGCCGCAAACAACAGGCGCTTATCGGCGAGCCGTGTTCGCATCCGCGCGACGTGTGTATGATTTTCAGCGAGCAGCCCGGCGCTTACGCAGGGTCCGCCTACGTTCGGGCGTTAACCCAGGAGGAAGCGCTGGCAACGCTGCGGCGCGCCGCCGAGGCGGGATTAGTGCATTCGGTGAGCAACACGCAAGAGGGGACGTGGTATGTGTGCAACTGTTGCACCTGCGCCTGCGGCATCCTGCGCGGCATGGCCGAGCTGGGGATTGCCAATGTGATTGCGCGATCCAGCTTCGTCAACGTCGTGGATGAATCACAATGCATTGCATGCGGCGCTTGCGTGGATGTCTGCCAGTTCGGGGCGCTGACCCTGGACGGGACGGCGCGTGTGGATGCCGTGCGCTGCGTCGGCTGCGGGGTTTGCGCGCTGGCCTGCCCGCAGCACGCGCTGAGCCTGGCAGCGCGCCCCGCCGACGAAGTCCTGCCGCCGCCGCGTACCGAGCGGGACTGGCAACGCGAGCGGGCGGCAGAACGCGGCATTGATTTGAACGAAGTGCTCTGAGCCGCTAAGGACTTACAACTCCAGACATGCCTCGGCGGATAGCCTGACGAGATTCTCCCGCACGGAGTTATGGGTATCCCACCCCCGACTGTCCCACTCATCGCCGCTGACATCGTCGCCGCCGTACAAAATCTGGCCGAGCAACACATGACGGAAACGCGCCACGGCAAAGAGAGCGGCGGCCTCCATTTCCACGGTCAAGCAGCCCTCGTCGCAACGCAAGCGGATTTTCTCAGGCGTCTCGCGGTAGAAGGCATCCGTCGTCCAGGTCTTGCCGATGGTGTACGGCACGTGACGACGCTCCAACACACGCTCGATGGCGGCCACCACCTCCGGCATCGCGTGGACTTCGCGGGAGGGCGGCAGATAGTGGTACGACACGCCTTCGTCGCGCACGGCCGCAATGGGGACGACGAGATGCCCGACGGCAATCTCCTTGTTCAACACGCCGGCGCCGCCGCACACGATGAACTTGCGACAGCCGCGTGCGATGTGCTCCTCCAACAGCCCCGTAGCCAGCGGCGCGCCGACGCCCGGATGAAACAAGGCCATCCGCCGGCCCGCCGCCTCGAATTCGTAGAGAGGATGCCGGCCCATCTCCGATGTGGAACAGGCGATCTCCTTCGCCTGCCCGGTTTCAACCAGGTGCGCAATCACTTCGTGAAAAAAGCAGATGACGCAATGTTCTGGCACATCCATCGGTTGGATCAGTTTTCCGGGTTCGATCAACGCCTCGACCGCCGGGTCGTGCTCCAGAATCGGATAAGGTTTCGACTCCATTTTTCACCTGCTCACCAGCGGGAAGAAAGTCCCGTAGGGCAACTTTTTGCTCAAACTGCCGCTGTCCAGTGAAACGTAGGCGAAGTTCAGCGTGTCGAAGGTACGGTTCTCGACGTCAACGTCTATGATCATATCCTGCCCGGCTCCGCCGGGGACGAGCGCCGATTCCGGGACTGGGAAGAAAAGATAGGTACCTTCGCCGGTGGCAGTGTACAAACCGTCGCCGTTGACATCCAGACGCGACGTGGAAAACGACGTGAAAAGCGTGGAACTAAAAGCGCCGCGAACGGCGAGGGACCCCGGCGTAAACGTCACCACGCCGGGCACAAAGAGTGTCACGCCGGAGGTGGTATCGTTGCTGCTGGTGCGGCGCATCGCGTTGACCAGATGCGCCGGAACGGTCAAAGACGCCGAGGCCGTCACCCTGGGCGGAATTTCCACCGCGCGCGCGACCGGATGGTAATCGCCATGGCCGGTCACAAAGAGGATGAACTGCCCGTTAGCGTTCATCTGCTCCTGAATCGTATCCAACGCCCCGCGCAGCCCGGTCAGAGTGCCGGGGTAATTCCAGGCGCCGCCGCTTCCGCCCACCGTCGTCACCGTGGCGCCGGACGCCCCGGCGAAATTATTCACGATGGTCGCGCGCTGTTGCTCCTCGTAATCGCCGGTTCCGAAAAACTTTCCCCCGTAGACCAGGACATGGCGGCTTTCGATGGGGGCGCCGCCGGACGGCGCAAGCGATACCGGCGTCCCGACCTGCTGCGGCGTCTCGCCGGCGTTCTTCCCGGCAATGCCGGCCTGATGAACGTCGGCGCTGGTGCGACCCGCGCCGGGAGAGAGCGCGGCCGCCGCGGCAGCGTCGTAGCCGGCGTAGTGCGGACAGTAACCGGGTGCCGCCGCCGAAAGCGCGGCGGTGTTGGCGCGCCCGGCGAAGGTGTTCGCCAGATCGCCGCCGTAGCACTCCGTGAAGACGAAGAGCATACTATGATAGGTAGGGATGTATGCGTCGAGCATCGCCCGCAAGGCAAAGTCGGGGATGGCCGGCCCCTCGGCGGCGCTGAGGGTCACGTAGGGCGATTCCGGCATCAATTCACGGGCATCAACAATCCGGACGCTGTCGGACGCAGAGAGGCCATAGGGCAGCAGCGCCGTTCTGGAAACGCTGAAATGGGCGGAGAGCGTGACCGTGTTCGTCAACACGGCGCCTGGGGCAACGTCGGGCGCAACCTCAGTCTCCAGATTGACGATGCGGACCTGCCCGCGCGGCAACACACCCAGCGCCAGCTCGACGTCGCCGCCGGAGGGCGCGACGCCGTTCTGTGTGCGGACGCGCAGCCCATCGGGGACATTATCGTAGAGCGATGTCTGGTCCAGAGAAATGTAGCCGTTATTGATCACGCCCAGTCGCCAGGTGGCGCGCCAATCGGCAGGCGCCTCACTGTCGAGCGCCGCCTTGGCCAACACGATCTGCGGTTGCCGCACGATGGGCGCGCCGGACACCAGGTACTGCGCGGCGGTAGGGATGGCGATCATCGGCGTGCTGCTGTTGGCGTCGTGATCGAAGACGCCGGCCACGCGGTTGACGACCTCGGTCTCGGCCAGCGCGACCGGACCCGTGGCACAAATGGCGATTGAGGCCGAAGCGCCCGGCGCCAGACCATTCGTGAAACGGATCACCGGCCCGCCGGGGCCGTCCGCAACCTCATACAGAGCGCCAGGGGCAAGAACCGTCGCGTCGCCGCTCCACCCCAAAGGCAGCGTGTCGGTCAACACAATGGCCCCCACAGCCTGATCGCCCGGATTCAAGACAGAAAGGTTCCAGCAATAGGGATCGAGCACGGTGACAATGTCCGCAGCGTTGGGGAGAAGAATGGGGCCGAGAAGCGCCTGGTTCATCACCAGCGGCGGAGCAACCGGCGGCAGCGGCGTGCGTTGCACCCAATCCTGGAAAATAGTCTCGGCGCGTTCCATAGCCGGCGTGCCGAATCCCTGAAAGCGACCGGGGCCGCGCCTTGAGGTCTGCCAATGGCTGAAAAGATGGCCTTCGACGCCGAAAGGTGCGGTAAATTGATACTCGTAATGGCGGTTGTAGGTATTGTCGGGGAAAATACCGTCGGAAATGGCGCCGCGCGTCGGCCCCCACCCGGCGGCAGCTTTGAATCCCATCGGGGTATCGTAAGCCAGCTGCGGATCGTCTATCCGCGCCCCGTTGAGATGCACCTGCAGGCCTTCATCGGCGAAGTCAGGCTCCAGATCGGGCTGGTAAACGCCGCTGGGGACAGTGAGGCTGTCGCCGTCGGCGTAGACCCAGACCTCGACATAGGCGCGATTGTAGATGTCCTCGCCGGGATCGTAAGCGCCGTTGAAAGCGACCTCGAAATCATCGTAGGCCAGGAAAGTATTGGCCGCATAGATATCCTCGCCCGGGTCATAGCGCCCGTTGAGCGCAATTTCGCCGTCGTCGTAGCCAAAGTGCAACGCCCCAGGGGAAAGGCGCACTCCCAACGCCCCGTCTTCCAGGGCGCCGCGCACAATGACCCAATCCACATCCTCATTAAACAGATCGTTGCCGTCCTGATCCAGCCACAGGCCGTCTCCCTCGCTCCAGAAACGCGCGCCGGCGTCGTTGACGTCGCGCCACATCACATTGTCTTCCAGGTCAAAGGGCGTCTGTCCCCGACGCGGCACATACTCTTGACCATCACCGCCGGTCGCGTAACCGTCGCCATCCACGAACTGCACCCACAATAAATTGCCCACCGTTCCGGCGCCCACCGTGCCGCTCATGACCAGCATCCGGTCAATACCGCTGTTATAGAGACCGTTGCCATCCTGATCAATCCACAGCGCTTCGCCGTCGTTCCATTCATGGTTGGCGTTGATGTCGTAGTGAAAAACGCGATCGGCGGCCTGGAACCAGGTGTTGCCGTCCAACGCCGCCAGGCTTTCGGCCCCGCGCCCGGCGGCGGCATCGCCATCGCCATCCACGAACCACGACCAGCGATCGAAGAAGTAGCTCCAATCGGAAGGCTCGGCGCCGTCCAACGTGTAGATGTCCTCGCCATCATCCCATACACGGTCATAATCTTCATCATTATAGACAAAAGTATAGATGGGGTCCGGGCCGTCGCTACCGATCAAACGTCCGACGACTCCAGGCGTAGTCTCGCCGGTATCCACGACAAAACTATCCACGGTGGAGCTGTACACACCATCGCCGTCGCGATCCAACCAGAGGGCGTCGCCGGTGGGGGTCCAGGTATCACTGAAGGCGCCGGTGGAAAGCCAATAGAGGTTGTCCGACTGGGAAAACCAACGCCCAAAGACTTCCACCGAAAGCGTATCGCTGATAGCATTGTTAAAAAGCGGCAGGCCAATTGAGTCTTGTTGGCCCTTCCCGGAGCCGGCTGTGCCGTTGCTATCAACCCACGCAGCTTCAGCGTCAATGATAAAGTCGTTGTGAACAGAGGTCACACCGGCGTCGCTAAGAATATACAAATGCGCCAGGACACGGTTTGCGTCGGGAGAAAGCGGATCGTAGACGATCCGTTCAGCGGCGCCCAGAAATTCGCCGAGATTATCCACAAAGTAAATATCCTCGCTGTTATCGTAGCGATTGTTGTTGGTGCCAAGCTCGGCATCGTTATACGCCAGATACGTGACGCCGAGCAAAAAATCCAACGGAAGCCCGGCGCTGCCTATGCTGGGAGCATTGAGAAGAACCATGTCGGTGGTAGGATTGAAAATAGCGTTACATGTCACATCCATCCAGAAGGGGTCGGTAGCGTCGGCCCACGTGTTTTTGTTTTGATCCTGATAGAAAACACAGTCGGCGGCGTCAAATTTCTTCAACTCGACAAAAGCTGCCGTAGGGGGTGATGCGTCGCCCGGCCCATCGCTGAAGGAGCCATCCCCGTCCAGCAATTGCCCGGTGAAGACGCCGTCAATCACGATAGAATCGGCCAATGGGTGCGCCTGTTTCGCGGCAACGGTTGCCTGCCCATCCCCAGGCCAATCACCCGGTTGCGCCGTGACTGCGGGAAGATTCCCCCCAAAAGCGCCCAGAACCATACTGCAGATCATCAAGACTGCCAACCAGCGCGCGCGTGGTACCATCAATAGCCTCCTCTGAAAATAGCCGCCGCTGACGCGGCGGAGGATTAAAAGGGGGGTGTTTTTTCGCGCGAGGGTA
>DAOUFX010000516.1:0-7344 GCA_034429675.1 Anaerolineae bacterium
GCGGGCGGGTATCCGCCCGCGAAAAACCATGTGTATTTAGGATCTGGAAGGTCCATCGCGTTTCAATGTCTGGAGCAGATTGCTAAAGAATTTTGGACGGTTGCTGGCGGCGTCCAGGCCGCGCACGTGAACCGTCACCACGGAAGCGTTGTCGTCGGTTTCACGCTCCAGCGCCGTCTCGACGATTCGCCGGCTGAGCGCTTCCACTTCGGGCGTTTCGGCGGCGATTTGCGCGAATTCATCGTCTTCAATGACCGACCAGACGCCGTCGCTGCACAGCACCAGGGTGTCGTTCTCCAGGAGCGTACACTGATCCAGGTCGGGGCGGACGAACAACGACAACCCCACGCCTTTGGTCAGGACGGAACGGTGCGCGTGCGTGCGCACTTTGTCAGGTGAAAGCACGCGCATCCGCACCAGCTCGCCGACGGTGGTGTGGTCGCTCGTCAGACATCTGGCGTGCCCGTCGCGAATCAGGTAGGCGCGGCTGTCGCCGACGTGGGCCAGGTAGAGCCGGTTGCCCTGGATGCCGATGGCGGTGAGTGTGCTGCCCATGCGCCCGGCGCTCAGCCGTTGCGCTTCCTGGTACACGCTCAGGTTGGCCTGTTCGACGCCGCGGCGCAGGGCTTTGGCAATGGCGGCGTTGTGTTCGCGAAATTCCCGCGCCAGCGCCGCCAACGTCAGCGCGCTGGCGCGTTCGCCATAGGCGTATCCGCCCATCCCATCGGCGACGGCGTACAGGAATCCCCCTGCTCCCGGCGTTTCTTCTTCGGGTAAACAGATGGCGTCCTGGTTGTTTTCGCGCACCGGGCCGGTGTCGCTCAATCCGCTCCATCTCAAATCTGGACCTTTGGGCGTATCCATCATTCAAACCTGCATTTTTGGGAAATAGCATTTAGCTTTTGGCCGTCAGTTTTTAGCCAGGAATCGCCGCCGACGCGGCGGAGGGTTAAAAGGGGGGTGTTTTTTCGTGCGGGTACCCCCGTACGAAAAAACACTTCTTTTTAACTATACAGGTTGAGGTGGGGCGCACTTGGACATCAGCTCAAAAACGGCATCTGTGTTATGCCTCGTACCCTGGCAAGCGTAAAAAGTGCGCTCCACCTGTACCGTTACTCTTTTTCAACCTCTGGCTAAAAACTAAACGCTGAACGCTATGAAAGAGCGATAGCTACGAGCGATCCGTTACCGTCATCGCGCTGACCGGTGGCACGATCGGTTTGCCCTGCCTGCGGCTGGTGATGACGAAGTAGGCGCTGCTGAGCGCCAGCCACGCCGCCGAAATGCCCAGAGCCAGATACGTCGCCTGCGCCGTGAGCCCGCCGGCGAGAATGCCGATGATCAGGATGCCCAGGATCATCACGACGTTGGCGATCACGCCCAGCGCCGGGATCAGGCCGTGCTTGAACCAGCGGAATTCGGCGTTGCCGGCGAAGGCGACGAAAGTGAGCCCGCAGATCAGCGCGTAGAGCACAAACGTCCCCAGGTTGGAGGCCAGCGTCACGCCGGTCAGCGCCATCACGCCGCCCATCACGCCGATGGTGGCGACGACGCCGGAAATGATCACCATGATGATCACGGCCACGTAGGGCGTGGCGTATTTGTCGTGCAGCAACCCCATGATGCCGGGCATCTCGGCGTCCTGCGCCATCGCAAAACTGATGCGCACGCCGGTGTTCATCGCGGCCAGCGTGGTTCCCAGAATGGCGATGGCGACCGTCGCGGCGATGACCAGCATAAAGGCAAAGCCGTTCCCCCCCAGGAAGGCGTTGCCGATGAGGATCGCCATGTCGCCGATGGGCGCGCCGGACGCCGCCGCCGCGCCGATGCCGGTCAGCGCGCCGTCCGCCGACACCAGCTTGTCGCTGAGCGCGTAGTTGGCGGCGAAGTATTCCAGCAGATACGCAAACAACCCCTGAATCACCAACGACAGGATAACGCCGCGCGGGATGTCGCGCTTTGGGTTGATCGCCTCGGCGGCCAGCGCCGTAGACGACTCGAACCCGACCAGGATCAGGATGGCGATGGTGGATTGGAAGAGCATGCCGGCCAGGTTGTGCGGAAAGACAATCGAAGTTCCCGTCGGATGGTACCAGCCGCTGTCGGCCACCCCCAGCGGGTTTTGGACACGAAACATAATCGCCAGGACGCTGAAGACGACCAGCGCCGTGAGCTGGATGACGTTGATGACGATGCTGGCCGTGGTGGATCCGTTGATGCCGCGCATCGCGATAAAGCCGACCAGCGCGGCAAATACCCAGGCAATCGCGATCTGTCCGAAAATTGGGATGGCCAGGCCGAATTGCCCGGCGATGTAGGTGATCAGGACGGCCATAAATGCCACCATCACGCCGGGGTAGACCCAGTAGAACAGGTGTGCGGCCCAGCCGGTGATGAACTTGGCGACGCGCGCCCAGCGGCGGTGCGCCGGCTTCTCGCGATCCAGGAACGCTTTTTCGGCGAAATAGTAGGCGCTGCCGCTGCCCGCGTCGGGGTAGCGGCGCGCCAGCTCCGCGAAAGCGAAGGCGGTCAGAAATGCCACGACCAGGGCGGCGACGATTCCGGTCCACATATCCAACGCCGTGCTGGCGCCGTTGGCGTCCATGTTGGCCGCCTGCAACTGGTAGGTCATCCACAAAAAGGCGCCCGGCGCGATCAAGGCCATTGCATTGACGGTGACGCCGGTCAGACCAAGAGTCTTCTTCATTCCGGTGCTCGTTTGCGTAGACATAGCCACTCTCCTCCTGAATTCCTTGGAAAAATGCGGAAAGATTCCCTGGCCAGGGCTGATGGGTTTATTGTAGGAGAGTTCGCCGCCGGTTGCTAGTACCCAAAGGGAGCATTTTCCGACCGGGTGGACTTGCGCCAGGAAGGGGATGTATTTCAAAATGGGGGCAAAACCTGCATTTTCGTAGAGACGCAACATTTTGCGTCTCTCTCCGCGCAGAAGAAGACGCAACATTTTGCGTCTCTACGTTCTTCTCTGCCCCGAAATTAAACTGCGCCCCCCTGGAAGGCGCGCAGTTGCCAACCCGGGTTATTTGGCCAGAATATATTATCTGAGAGTGCGCGGGCCGCAGATCGAAGATACCGTGCGACGCATTTACGAGGGACGATTGCTGGAGTGAGCCTGGCGCATTGATGGAAGGAGGAAAACAAATGGAACAGATATGGACTGTCGTTTTTATGATTTTTCCATGGTTGATCTTGGGCCTCTTCGTCTGGGGTATCATCCGCGAGTATCGCCGGATCCCGTCGTTGGATGGATTTACGGATGATGAAAAGGCTGTGTTGACGCGGCAAGTTTTTGCGTTGGCGCTGGGTTGTCCATTCCTGCTGTTACAGGGGTTGTTGTCTTTTGTGACGGGAAAGCAATCTGCATCGCCAGTAGTTGTTCTTGCCGTCATGTCAATCTTGGGATACATTTCTCTGACTTCTATCACAAAGCGGGTATCCATCCTTCGGGGCAAAGGACAGCGGATCCCAACACGTGGGCCGCTCGCCGTTGTTCAAGGGATCGTTGTGCTGGTTATGTTAGTGGTAGCGACCGGACTACTGTTCATTCAAAGCGGCCTGCTGGAAGTTTTTTTTCCATAACCTGCTTGCCGCTCCGATGATGCGACTACCCGACTTTCAACTTTCAACCTTCAACTATTTCATACGAGGAGGGAAAATGTATGACGGCATTTGTTCTTCTGCGTTATTAGTTTTTGCCCTTGCGCCTGGCGTTCTTATTTATTTTCTTGGGATGGCGCCGCCTGATCTATCGGCTCAAGAAAAAGTTTCCTTGCGCCTACAGGTTTTCGCGACGGTAATATCCTGGCCTGTCTTTTTGTTGTACGCGCTCTCCAGCTTCATTGGAGAAAACGCCCTGACGGGCGAGCCTTCGATGGGAGTGCCCTCGGTTGTTCTGTTTTGTATGTACATAGCGTGCACCATCTTTGTTGGCGTAGCGTCCATTGCCGGACAGGTATCCATCGTCATGCTCCGGGGCGTTCCGTTTCCGGTCAGAGGGCCGGCGGCGGGCGTCGCCGGCGTCATCTCGCTTGTTATCTCGGTTTTTTTTGCCGTCTTGGTGCTCTCTTGACCGCCCTTTAACCGTCGCCCTGGCGAAAAAGAAGGGTATTTTTGCACACGGTACCCCGTATGCAAAAAATACCCCTTTTATCCTGGCCGTCAAAGGTGTCTGTGAGCTTTTAACTTTCCAACTTTCAGCTATTTCAAGGAGGTACATCATGCGCAAGCTAACCATCGTGCTATGTCTGGTCGCGGTAGGACTGCTGGGGTGGGCGACGCCCGTGGCCGCTCAGGAACCCGACCCACATCTCGGCTACGGGATGCTGCTCGGCTATCCTGCCGATCCCGAACACATGAACAAAGTCACCGCCGCCGGCTTCGACTGGTACAAATACTTCGCCCGCTGGGACGATGTGGATCCCGAACACGACCGTATCTACCACTGGGATACGGTGAAGTGGTGGCTGGACACGGCGTGCCAGCGCGATCTCAACTTGCTCTTCCGCGTCGAGCGCGCTTCCAACAACTGGCGTCCCATTCAGGACGACGAGATGGACGCCTGGCAGCTCTTTTTCCAGGATATGGCGATCTACGTCGGGCAACAGCGCGCCGCTTGCAACAACCGCTACCGGGTCGCCTTCGAGGTGTGGAACGAGCCCAATCTCGATTTCCAGTGGACCGGCGAAACCCTGGACGCCGCACGTTACACCGAAATGGTCAAACGGGCGTACCTCGGCGCGAAGGCCGGCGATCTCAACAGCCTCATCGTCGCCGGCGGCCTCGCGCCCACCGGCGGGGACGGCGTCCACGCGATCAACGACGTGACCTATCTCGAAGCGATGTACGCGGCGGGCTTGCAAGGCCACTTCGACGCTTTCAGCATCCACAACTACGGCTTTGGCGGCCCGCCGGAGGATAAGAGTTACGGTTCGGGCGTCAACAATTTCCGCCGCGCCGAGGACATCTACGCCGTGATGGCGGCGCGCGGCGACGGGAACAAACCCGTCTGGGCAACGGAGTTCGGCTGGCTGTTGGACTCCGACGAGGAGGGCGTGGAGTGCGACCCGGAGTGGGAGAGTTGGGGATTCGCCTGGCAGCAGGTCAGCGCTGTCACCCAGAGCGATTATCTCACCCGCGCCTTCGCCTACGCCGACGCCCACTGGCCCTGGATGCAGGTGATGGTGGTCTCCGATCTGGACTTTGCGACGCTGCCGTCCGAATGGATGGCGGCGTGCGATCCGCTGCGCTGGTTCTCGGTGCTCAAGCCCGACGGCAGCCCGCGCCCGGCGTACACGGGTTTGCTGGGGATGCCCAAGAATCCCCGCTCGTGGGCGCCGCAGGATATGCGCGTGACCCCCGGCGTCTTCACGTGGACCGTTCGCCTGCGCGATCGCGCGCTCTTCACCGCGACGGTCGCGGTTGAGAATACCGGTGAACGCCCCTTCACCTGGACTCTTGCCACGGCGGCGCAGGGACTCCCGTTCACCGTCACGCAACTGGCCGGCGCCGCCGGAGAGAGCTTCCAGATCGTGGTGGATGCGCGCGAGCTACTGACCGGAACCTACACCGGCGTCGTGACCGTGACGGCGGCGGCAGACCTCATGCCCCACAATCCGATCACCATCCCGCTGACCCTCGACGTTGTCGCCATCGGGGGAATGGAGGTGCGGCCCGCCACACTGAGCTGGATGATGGCCGTCTCGGACACCCGTCCTGCTGTCGCGACGGTGGTGGTGGAGAACACCGGCGATTACCTTTTCAACTGGAACGCGATCACGGCCACGCAGGGGCTGACTTTCAGCGTCGTTCCGACCACCGGCGTGTGGGGTGCCACCACTTCGCTGAACCTGAGCTTTTTTCAGGTGAGGATTGATCCGCGCGGCCTCTCCGCTGGCGATTACACCGGCGCGATCACCCTGACGACCACTGTCCCGGTGCCGCAAAGCCCGTTCGTCGTGCCGCTCCACGTGCGGATTGTCGAGAAGCTGTATCCCGTGTACCTGCCGCTGGTGCTGCGCCACGCGCCCTGACAGGGTGTTCCGAAGCAACTCCGTCAGGGCATGACACACTTGGAGTCTACCATGGATCAGAATACCAAAGCAGTATGGTCGCCCCGTTGCGCTTTTATAGCAGCCGCGACATTGGTGGTGTTCATAGGATTTCTCTATGCTTTTGTTAATGCGTTGTTTCTCAGGCCTGTTTTGTGGAGGCGTCTGCCGCCATTGCCGGATGGCTCAGTATCAGAAATTCTCTACGCTTATACTACCTACAATCGCTCTCGCTATTGCCTGGAGTATAAGGTGTATGTCAAAAACGATGCCGGTGAATTGTACTACTGGACCGGCCGCGATCCTTATGTAACGGATGGAGACTGGAAAAAGAGCTCAATGTCTGAGGTTGAAGGACTTTCTTCTTCTCTTCCGACGGAAAAAGCGCCATGTTCAACTTATGCTGATCCCCCAAAAGTCTGGTGGCGCAAATCGGTGGATAGCGCGGTATCATGTTCGGATGCCATAATGCCCCATGTCTCGCGTGTGCGTTACTATGTCTTGCTATCAAACGGACGGGTGTTGATGGCAGCCAGTAATGATTATATTCCTTTGTTGTTTTATCCTGCGGTCGGATGGCTTATGCTTTGCTTGTTTTATTTCATTGTGAGTGTGATTAGGGGGTATTTGCATCATCTGCCATCCATTTCATAACTCCACATCGGTCGGTAATGGCGAACCGCCATTCGCCACGGCGATAAATCGCCGTTCTACAGGCCTACGCCCCGTAAACGGGGCTTCCGGAAAGCCCGCTGATAAAGATTAACGAAATGGATCGGTAATGGCGCGATCAGGTTATTGCTCGGCGCCGACATCAATCGTCCCTACGGGACGGTGGAAAATGTATCGGATGCAGGTAGTGAACTGCCTGCCTAAGTTCGGATGTCCCTACGGGACAAAGAAGCTCTTGCCGCATCGTTTCGTCGCGGCGCATCGTTTCATTGCAGCGTTTTCTCTTCGTCCCGTAGGGACGCTCCGAGTTTAGCCCGGCAATTCATTGCCGGGTGCGAGTCGAGGTCAATCCTCGTCCCGTAGGGACGTTTGACCGGGAGTGAACGCGATTACCGAATTGAAATGTTAATCTTCATCAATGAGCGTCGCCGCCGCACCTCCCCAATCCCCCAATCCCCCAATCCCTAAATCCCTAAATCTCCCCAATCCCCCGTATGGTGCTATAATGACGTTAGTCTTGGATTCATCCCTCCTTTTACACAAGATTTTGTAGTATCATCTCAATAAAAAGAGGAGCAGTGGGGGTTTGGGGGCGGGAGATCGGAAG
>DAOUFX010000517.1:0-3050 GCA_034429675.1 Anaerolineae bacterium
GGGTACCCCCGCTCGAAAAAACACCTTTTTTACCTTGCCGCGTCAGCGGCGATATGCCTATAAACTGATCAACCATTGGGTGATCTGCACGATCACCCAACTGGCCGGAAACAACAGCGCTTGTGCGACCACCGTCCCGACCAACTGCGCGCCCACCTGCCAGATGGTGATGTAGGTGACGTCTTTGAGCGGACGTTGGCCGCGCAGGGCTTCATCAACGGTGATGGCGGCGAGCGGGTTGATTACGAAGATGATGAGCAGCATTCCGAAGCCGGAGAGCATCGGCGCGAGGCTGGTGGCCGTGCGCGCGCCTGCGGGGACCAACGCGCTGGCGTAGAGGGTCGCCGGGTTGGTCACGGCGGAGATGGCCGTCACTAACACGCTGGCCAGCAGGAAGCGCTTGGGAAAGGGGCTGCGCCTCAGCTCGCGCAGGACGCCGATGCGCGGCGTCGTCAATGAGTGACGCGCTCGCCACAACCCCTGCACCGAGGCCGCATTGACCACCACTTCGGGCAGCGAACGCCGCTTCTCATACGAATCTACGCCGCGCGCCAGGAGCCGGCTCAGGGTAGGGATCAAAAACGCCGCGATGATCGTGCCCACCGAAGCGGCAAGCAACAAAAGGCGGTAGGTGTTCAGCAGGTCGGCGGTGTTCTGGGTGTTGGCGGCCATGTCGGTGATACTGCTCACCAGCGGCGTCACCAGCGCGTTGGCGCCGCGCGCGCCCAAGTCCAACACATTGAACAGCGACCCGGCCAGGGTGGGGTGTCCCGTGCGCACTCCGGCCAGTCGCGCCGCGTAAGCGCCGGTGTTGATGGTGTAGATGAACACCGTTAGCAGAAAAATGATGATGTGGGTGGGTTGCATGGCAATGGGTCTCCTCTGAATAGCGTTTAGCCGTTAGCCGGAGATAAGGGGGTGTTTTTTCGGGCGGGTACCCCCGCCCGAAAAAATACTACCCTTTATCTCCTGGTAATTTCCCGGTTCTTTGCTTTAATATAGGTAGTTCCACGCCATAGTCAATGTAGAGAGTTTCCTTACCTTTTGTGAATGGAAACGGCTACCCGACTATGCGACTGTTTGACTAAAACTATTTTCGAGGAGGATTTTTATGTCTACACAAGTACCTGTCAGTTCGGCGATACTTTCATCCCAAAACACCAACCTGAACAACGTGCAGCGTTTCCAGCGTGGGTGTATCTGGGTCGTGCTTTTCTTTGTCATCGGTTTGATTACAGCCGTTGGTGCGGTGGCGGCCGTCGCTGCCGATCTAGCCCCGGTCGCCGGTCTGGTCGTTGTCGTTGGCGGTCTGTCGGCGCTTATTCTGCCCGGCCTGGTGAGCAGTTGTCTGTACATTGTGCCGGAATACGAGCGCGTAATTGCCCTGAAGCTGGGCAAGTTCTCCGGCGTGCGGGGCCCCGGTCGCTTCTGGGTGATTCCTTACCCCGGCTTCGACGAGTCGGTGGCGGCGCAAATTGACTTGCGCATTCAGACGCGGGTGATCACGGCGGCGGAAACGTTGACCGACGACAATGTCCCGGTCGGCTGCGAAGCTGTGCTTTTCTGGCGCGTCGAGGACCCGCAGCGCGCCGCGTTGAGCGTCGCCAACTACCGCGAGGCGGTGTTCCAGGCCGCCAATAGTGCGCTCAAGGATACTATCGGTATGCTGGAGCTTTCGGAGCTGTTGGGCTCGCGCGACAAGGTTTCTGGCCGGTTGAAGGAGATCATTGACACCGCCGCCGCCTCGTTCGGCGTGGACGTTACCTCGGTGGAGATCACCGACGTGCGCGTGCCGCAAGACTTGATCCAGGAATTGAGCGTGTTGGCGCAGTCCCGCCGCTCGGCGCAGGCCAAGATCGCCGAGGCCGAAGCCGAGAAATCCATCGCCGAGAAGTACAATGAGGCCGCAGCGCTGATGTCGGATCGCGGTATGGAAATTTACCGGCTCGGCGTCCTGGAGCGTATCGGGCGTGAGGAAGGCAGCCAGATTATCATCTATGGCTTGAACGCCAATAACCCGACGTTGGAGCAGACCGTCGCTGCTACGGCGGCTGCGTCTATGTTGAAACCTGACGTACATTAGTCGTTGCTTTTTTTTCGCGTGTCGCCGGTTCCGGCGACACGCGGGATTTTTGATGGTATGTGATGGCGGATCCTCCTGTCAATGCTGCACCTCAGCAAACCCTCGTGGGCGTTCTCGAACGGCTGACCTATCAGAATGAAGAGAACGGCTACACCGTCGCGAAACTCATCCCCAAAGGCAAAACTTACGAAGTGACCGTGATCGGAACGCTGACCGGCGTCAACGTCGGCGAGTCGTTGCGCCTGCGCGGCATCTGGACGACGCACCCCAAGTACGGCAAGCAGTTCGAGGTGCAATCGTACACCGTGCAACTGCCGGCCACCGTCGAAGGCATCCGCAAATACCTGGGCAGCGGGTTGGTCAAAGGGATCGGGCCGGTGAACGCGGGGCGCATCGTGGATTATTTCGGCCTCAAGACGCTGGACATCATCGAGAGCGATCCGCTGCGGATGCAAGAGGCGCCCGGCATCGGCCCCAAGCGCGCCGCGTTGATCGCGCGCGCCTGGGAGGAGCAGAAGCAGATCAAGGAGATTATGATCTTCCTGCAGAGCCACGGCGTCACCACCGGGCTGGCGGTGAAGATCTACAAGCAGTACGGCGACCAGGCGATCGTGGTGGTGCGCAACGATCCGTACCGTCTGGCGAAAGACATCTGGGGCATCGGCTTCAAGACCGCCGACCGCGTCGCCCGGCAGATGGGGTTTGCGGTAGATGCGCCGGAGCGCCTCCAGGCCGGCCTCCGCTACGCGCTGGGCACGTTCAGCGACGACGGGCACTGTTTTGCCTTCCGGGGGGCCTTGTTGGCCGAGGCGGCGCGCCTGCTCGAAGTGACGCCGGAAGCCTGCGACCCACAGTTGGCCGCGCTGCTGCGGATGCAGGAGGTGATCGGGGAAGAAGCGGGAATCATGAATCATGAATCACGAATCGGCGGGGGAGCGGGTGAGCGGGTGAGCGGGGCGGCGGGGCG
>DAOUFX010000518.1:0-16067 GCA_034429675.1 Anaerolineae bacterium
GGCGGGGGTACCCGCCCGCGAAAACCTCCTCTTTACCCCCGTGTGAGCGGGCTATTTTCGAAGGAGCGCAACAATGAGCGAAGAAATGAAAGTCGTATTTGAAAAACTGGAAAAAATAACACAAGAAGTCAATGTGGATGCCGTTTTTGGCAAGCCTGAGCAGGTGGGCGCCTACACCATCATCCCGGTGGCCTCGGTCATGTACGGACTCGGCGCGGGGGCGGGGACGGCGCCCGTCCCACAAGGGAACGCAGAGGCGCCCGCCGAACCGGCACCTGAAAAGAAAAATGCAGCAAGCGGCGGCGGGGGCGGTGCAGGCGCCAAAGCGCGTCCCATTGCTTACATCGAGATCGGTCCGGAGGGCACGCGGGTCAAACCCATCATGGATGAACAAAAGATCGCTTTGGCCGGCATTCTCTTGAGTATCTGGGCCGTCGGATGGGTGGGAGCCGTGCTCAAAGCCATCTTTGGCCGGCGACGCTGACCGGCATCCGCCATGCAACGAGTTCAACACAATGGCCTGGCCTGGTACACCTTCGATAGGCCAGGCCGATCTTTTTGCCACGCGCTCATCACGCGCCGGGGCGGAGTCAGTCGCCCCCCCTTTGCCGGGCTCAACCTCGGCCACACCGTCGGCGACGATGAGGACGCCGTCGCCGAAAACCACCGCCGCCTCTTTGACGCCTGGGGCATCAGCGCCGGGCAGGTCGTGAGCCCGCATCAGGTTCACGGCAAACGAGTGGTTTGCGTCACAGCCGGGGACGGTGGAAGCGTTATTCCCGAAACCGACGGCCTGATTTCCAACACGCCGGGGCTGGCCCTGCTGTTGCGCTTTGCCGACTGCACCCCGGTGCTTTTCTATGACGCCGAGCATCAAGCCGTGGGATTGGCTCACGCCGGTTGGCGCGGCGTCGCTTGCGGCGTCATTCCAGCGACCGTGCAGGCCATGGCCGACGCTTTTGGCACACGTCCATCGCATCTGTGGGCCGGCATCGGGCCCACCATCGGCCCGGATCATTACGCAGTAGGTCCAGAAGTGGTGGATGCCATTCAAGCCGCCCTTCCGGGAGCAAACCTGGCTGCCACCCCCATCGCGGCGCAGCACGACGGGCAATGGTTTCTGGCCATGCCCGCTGCCGTCGCAGCGCAGCTGGCCGGATTGGGAATAACCCAGGTAGAGCAAGCCGAAATGTGTACGGCTTGTTGTACAGAAGAATGGTACTCCTACCGCCAGGAGAAAGGCCGCACCGGACGTTTTGGAGTATTGGTCAGGCTGGTTCCATAAAAAAAACACCCCGATGTGGGGTGTTTTTTATGGATAAGACAATGACTACGGCAATCCTTCGATCTGGAATGTGAATCCCAGGATGTTCAACAATACCGAATCCACATTCTCCGGCCAACTGAACTGCACCTCGAAATCCTGGCTCGCGCCGGGGGCGATAGACCAGGGCAGGAGGGGCGTCGAGGCTTGTAGCGAGCTCTTGCCCATACTGGAAGTCAACGAAACGTCATCCAACGTAACGCTTTGGGCAGTTCCCCCGTTGTTGGTCAACGTGCCATTGATGACGATCGTATTGCGCTTACCGTCGGCAAAGGCGGAGGCGATCACCACCACCGGTTGCGGGGGGATGGGAAGCGGGCGCTCATAGGGCAGGATACTGCGCGCGGAATTCGCCGAGGCGGCGTCGGCCCGAAATACCCACGTCAGTGGCGGCTCGGTATCGCGTGGCAGCAAATACCCAGCGCTGCCCAGCGCTGCCATCCCCGCCTCAATCGGCGTCGGGATCGCGCCATGTTCTCCCTGAGCCGTCACTTCCGCGTTGAGCGGA
Organism: Anaerolineae bacterium; assembly: GCA_034429675.1. Lineage (GTDB taxonomy): Bacteria > Chloroflexota > Anaerolineae > B4-G1 > SLSP01 > JAKQHY01. The sequence continues at coordinate 1,833 of DAOUFX010000518.1, forward strand.
TAGCGTTGCCCCGTTCCACTCTCCAACGCCAGGTCAAAAAAGCTGGGCGTGACCGCAGCGACGGATTGATTGGTCACACGATACTCAACTACAAAATGGCGGACATCGCCGACGTCTTCCACCACCCCGGATTTCACAACTTCCACCAGCAATCCATCCACGCGCTGCCCGGAGCCGATGGCGACGCTTTCTTCCGGCAAATAGCGAGCGTAGATCACCAGCCGGTTCGACTGGTTCCCGCCCAAAAGCACCAGCGTGAGCCCCGGCTGTTGTTGGTTCATTGGAGTCAAATCGTCGGCGGCGATACGCCTGGCCTGTGGCGCACCAAAGACCAGCAAAGCGCCGCTATCCAAAGTGACCGTGAGGTGGTCGGTGTCCTTCAATCCCGACAACAACGATTCCAACGTGGGCGTGTAGGGAACTCCGATCACGTAGTTGATCACCGTACCGTGAATCCAAACGAGCAGATCTGACTGCTGTTCCGGCACCGGCCAGCGTCCTTGTTCCGGCGCTACCGGAATGATCGAGAACGTGCGCCCGGCCACATCCAACCGATTGGGCAAAACCGTCAACAAGGGGGTGCCGCCCTCCTGGACGACGCTGAAACCGGCAGGAACCGTGGGTGTAGACTTAAAAGTCGCCAACTTCTTCACCGTAGCTGCCTCTGCGCCGCCGGACGGGTGCCCCTGGCTCAGCATCGGCCAAAGCGCCCCGGCGACTACGCCCAAAATGATGCACGCGCCGATCAAGATCAAGAAAATGGCCCAGGTCGGAGGGGGCGTGCGCTGAGTCGTGGGCGGCGTGGCAACCGAGGCATACGCCGGTGTAGACGCCGGTCTTGGCGGCGGGGCGGTTGGCGCGCCGTAGGCTGGATGCGACGGAGCCCCGGACGGCGCAGCCGCCGCGGGAGGCGCAGACTCCGGGGACGCATCGCCCGTAGTAAGGCCGTCATAGACCTTGCGCTTGGCCGGATCGGCGAGCACTTCATAGGCCTCGTTCAGGGCGAGAAACATATCCCCAGCATTATCGGCTGTGCTGACATCGGGATGGTAGGTGCGCGCCATGCGCCGATATGCCTGGCGGATTTCTTCGGGAGTGGCGTTGGGCGTCACCCCTAGAATTCCGTAGTAGTCCTTCACGCTCTTAGTTGTCATAGGCATTCAAGTCGGTTGTATTTCCTATCCGCTAGGGAATCGTCTTCGGCAAAGTTGGGGGTGAAATGCGGATGTCAACCTCGGGCTTGGTATTTTCAACCATTCGATCGAAACCCAACAAAGGCACCAGCACCCGCACAGTGCCGACGGTGGGGACGGTGAACGACAATTGACCCTGCTCATCGGTATAGCCGCGCGCCAACTCCGCGCTGTCGTCCGACGAGAGGGTTCTGACGAAGAAGCCGGGAATGCCCTCGCCAGCGCCGGGCTGACCATCCTGATTGATGTCGAAATAGACGAGCACCCGGAACGTGCGGAACCCCGTCGGCGTAGCAGTTGGCACATTGGGCGTGGGCGTTGCCAACGGATTGACGTTCAAGGTTGCGCTGGTGGGCGTCTCTGTTGCTTCTGGAGTATCGGTGACGGGAGGCGTAGTGGGCGGCGGCGTGGTCGGCGGTGGTGTGGTGGGCGGCGGTTGCGTCGGGTTTTTATCCGGCGGCGGCGTGAGAGTGACGCCCGGCTCCGGCGTGGTGGTGGCGCCGGGAACCGCCATCGTGCATTTCAATTTGTAGGTGCTATTGGCCGTATCGTGGGGTTTCATGCGCTCTCCCTGCCCCACCAGAATGTACATATACCCTTCGTACGTGCTGAAGAAAGAAACACGGCTGTTAAAATTCCCCAATTCGATGTCATCGTTGCTCGCGAGGGCGCTGTTGAGATCCGCCGCGCTGTAGAAAATCATGTTCGGATCCACCCCCGGTCCCAGTTCCGACGTCTCACAGGTGTACCGCAACCCGGGTTTGACCCAAACGCGGAAGAAGTCGTTGTCGGTGGTCCATTGCCCCCAGGGGATGAAGTTAAGACTGTAAACAGTCTCCACCGCGATCAATGTCGAAGTGTTGAAATCAAAATTGGGTTCGTATTGATCGAACCCGGAAGGCGGCGGCTGCGTGGGGTTCACCGCAGTGGGTTTGGGCGTGTAAGTGGCGGTAGGCGGCAACGGCGTGAACGTAGGCGTCGGCGCCACCGGCGACGAGTAGATCAAGGTATAGGTTCCCCCAGAGCATTGCGCACTGACTTGAAACACCTCGATATAATAGGGACCCGCGTTGAGCGCCTCGAAGGTTATACTTGCGTAATTGGTAGACGTGTCGGTATCCGTATAAATCGCCGTCTGATTTTGATTGTAGATGATCATACCGAGGTTGTAGTTGGTGGTTCCGTCCGCCTGGGCTCTGATCGTGTACTTGTAATTGACCAAAGCATTGTCCAGACGATAAAAGTCCGAGCGGGTCGGAACACTGGGCGTGGTAGAGGGCGGGGCAGGGCTGACGCTCAACAACGACTGGCCGGTATAGTTCGACAGGACGGCCAGATACGCGGTTGCCAGCGAGTTATTGCCGGTAGGTTGGGCATCGGTAGTAGTCGTAGCCACCGTGCAATTGACGGGAGTTTGACTGACGTGCGAAAAACTGGCGATCTGCGCCGGGCCCAAAGGCATAATGGTGGTGACTGCACTCTCTTGATAAGGATCGCGCGCCACGCTCGCCGCCGGTCGCGCAAAAAGCCACGACAGGGTCAGTAACAGCATGACGCTCCCAACGGTCGTCGCAGTGATCCCCCACCTTTGAAGTATTGTCGTCATCATCTCATCTCCTTTGCGGAGTCAACGCTTTTCTCGTTTGCCCTTCACGTCTAGTGATCCGAGAGGGGCTCCATCGGGGCCATGCTCGCCAACAGGCGTTTGACGCCGACCCCCTCAAAATGCACGGTGACCATTTCGCTGCGCCCGTCCAGCTGGCTTTCCATCACGATGCCTTCTCCGTAATGGGTGTGACGCACCCTCTGCCCGCTGCGATATTGCAACTGCGGCAGCGGAGGCGCTTCTCGCGGACGTTTGGTTTGCCAGGAGTCGGTAGACCAACTGCGCGCCGTTGCCGTCTTCTTGGCGCGGCGGGGGCGATCGAGCAAAGTATCGGGTAAATCAGCGAGGAAACGGGAGGGAGCGGAAGGCTCGCTGTTTCCCTGGTACCCCCAGCTGCGCCGGAAGGCGTAGGAGAGATACAGCTGCTTCTCTGCGCGCGTCATCCCCACGTAAAACAGGCGCCGTTCCTCGGCCACGCCTTCTTTTGTTTCCATCGAACGGCTATGCGGAAGCATACCCTCTTCCAGCCCGGTGATGAACACCACCGGATATTCCAATCCTTTGGCGCTGTGCAACGTCAACATTGTCACCGCATCCACCGATTCGGTCAACTCGTCCACATCGGCGACCAGCGCCACTTCTGTCAAAAAATCGGAGAGAGAGATGCTGGGCGCATCGGCCACAACGGCGCGCAACGCCAACACGTTTTCCCAGCGCGCTTCACCTTCGTCGCTTCCGTCTCGCAGATACGCTTCATAAGCAATATCGTTCAAAATTTGATCGAGCAATTGCGCCACCGTGACCTGATCGCGCATGTCCAGCCACTTTTGCAGCAAGGCGGCATAAGCGCTCAGAAGCCCCAACAGGCGGCGGCCGACTTTCTCGTCGCGCACCACGTTCAGCATCCCCTGATAACGGCTCACCTCGTGGAGGACGGCTTCCTGAGTGATAGTTCCCAGCGTGCGGTCGCCCAGGCCGCGGCGTGGCGTATTGATGATCCGCACAAAGCTGATGTCGTCGTTGGGGTTCTGCACCAGGCGCAGGTAGGCCAGAATATCTTTAATTTCCATGCGCGAATAGAAGCGCGTGGCGCCGATCAGGCGATAGGGGATGCTGTGACGCACAAAGGCTTCTTCGAGCGCACGCGACTGCGCATTGGTGCGATACATTACGGCCAAATCGTTGGGGGTGTGGTCCTTGCGCAGGAGCTGCAACACTTCACGCGCCACGAAGTCGGCCTCTTCTTGCTCGTCATAAGCCTCGTGCAGCGTGATGGGCGCGCCTCCCTGGTAGCGCGTGAACAACTGCTTGGGGGTGCGGTCGCGATTGCCGGCGATGATGGCCTGCGCTGCGTCCAGAATGATCTGCGTCGAGCGATAGTTCTCCTCCAGCAGAAATTGCTTCAAAGCCGGGAAGTCCTCGCGGAAACGCTGAATGTTGCGATAGTCGGCGCCGCGCCAGGAATAGATCATCTGATCCTCGTCGGCGACCACGTAGATGTTTTGATGGTCTTGGGCCAACAGTTTCAGGAATACATACTGAGCCATGTTGGTATCCTGGAACTCGTCCACCAGAACGTGGGTGTAGCGGCGGCGATACCGTTCCAGAACCTCAGGGACGGTTTTGAACAACTTCGCCGCCTCGGTCAGCAGGTCGTCAAAATCCAGGCCGTTGTTCTGGCGCAACGTATCCTGGTAACGGGTATAGGCTCGCACCACAATTTCATCGTAGTAGGTTTTGACCGGATAGTCCACCGGCGAGATGAGTTCATTCTTGGCATTGGAGATAGCGGTGAGCAAAGCGCGCGGGCGATAACGCGAATCGTCCAGGCTCAGATCGCTGACGACTTGTTTCATCACTGCCAGTTGATCGTCGGTGTCGAAAATCAGATAATCCGGGGGAAGACCGGCGAATTGCGCTTCGCGGCGCAGAATGCGCGCGCAGAGGGCGTGGAACGTGCCCATCATCACCTCGCGCGCAGCGTCGCCCAGCATTTGTTCCAGGCGTTGGCGCATTTCACGGGCGGCTTTGTTGGTGAATGTGACCGAGAGCACCTGCCAGGGGGGAACGCGCATTTCGGATAGCATCCAGGCGATGCGATGCGTCAGCACTCGCGTTTTGCCGGAGCCCGGCCCCGCCAGGATCAACGCCGGACCATCAGGCGCCGTCACCGCTGCGCATTGTTGGGCGTTCAAAACTTGTAACAGTGAATGTGTGTTCATACGCGAGTATTGTAACACGGTGAGAGATTCGGGCAAATGCGTTGAGCACCCCCATCACACCACACAGCCCGTGACGTGAATACACGGGCTGTGTGGCAGCGGTCTATGGGCGATAAAACTACACCGCCATCAATCCGGCAGTTTTGTCTTGCCTTTGTCCGAATTCTCAGGATGTCCGGCGCGCAAGTTCGTCCGCAGATTCGCCAGGGTGCGATTGAAATAGTCTGACATGTACGGCGCATTATTGGAATCCGTACTGCGGATCATTTCGATGAAACTCAGCAGGATGTACGTCTCGGTAACTCTTTCCAGAGGCACCCCTTCGCGTTCCGCCAGGTCTTTCAGAATCTTGGAGGTCTTTTCGATCATATCCCGGCGCAGGCGGTTTTTGGCTTTTTCGCGTTCTCGGATGCGCCGTGTGCGTCCCTCGACCAGAACTTTTTGCACTTCGGAGTCCCGGCGGGCCTGCCATTCATCAGACCATTGGCGCAGCGCCTTGTTGTTAAACTCCACATTGCGCAACGTGACATCGTGAACGACGACGCCAAACTGAGCGGCTCCGGCTATGACCTTCGTTTTCAACTCGGCGCAAATTTTGGCGCGGCAGTCGGCGTCCAGAAGATCGTTCAACCACTGGCGCTCCAGCAAGCCGCGGAGAGCACCCTCCATCGTCCCAATAACGACGCGCTTGGTCCAGGTCATCAGCCGGTCTGGCTCGGAACGGTTGTCGTCGCGGATCCACTTGGCAATGGCGGCCTTGAAGACCTCAGCTTCAGTCGGAGGTTGGAACACGCCATTTTCATCCAGCCGTCCGATCTGGAACTGTATTTCGGCTTCGTAAGTGATTTTGATGCCGTCGCGGGTGATCGCATCCACTTTTTGGGGCCAGTTTTGCGGGCGTAAATCAATGACGGCCCATATCTTCTCGAAGGGCTCCAAACGGACGAAGTTCGGTGGGAGCGCCACGCGCGATAACGCCCCGGCTTTTTCCAAAACGACGGCGTGGTTGTTGTCCTTACGCAAAATCAATAGCCCTGGCCCACCCGTCTTTTGCAGCGCTGCATCTCCGGTGATAGACCCATCCGGTTCTATGCGAATGTGGGGTTTTTTCTGAGAAGGCCGCCCCAAAGTTCGGAAGATCAGGAAGCGCAATGCATGTTCCCAATTATCCAGCCCATACAGCCCTTTAGTGAACCGGGTGCCGGCCACGAACGCAACGGCCACGGCGATCAGTCCGGGAAGCGTCCCTAGTGGCAACCGGCGCAACAATTCGGTCAGATCATCCATAGGCTTGGTATCTGAACGGTTTCTCACGGTATAAAACGTTTGGATAACGCCCGACGCATCTCTCCCTTTTGTCACCTGGACGTTCAGGCGGCATAGAGCTGTTTGTGGGATAGGAGCGTCGTTGTTGACGAAAATGATGGAAAGCGGATAACGGCCTTCCTCTAACGTGTCGTAGATATTGAGCTGCGCTGTCGCCATCCCGCCGGGAATGGACGCCTCGATCTGACCTAACGTAATTCCCGCGACTTCCCCTTCATTGATTGCCGCTTGAACAATGGATCCGTCCCGATCTATGGCGCCAATTGTGCTGGAACCCTCGCTGATCGGACAGAGCGTAATGATGGGGGTATTGTAATTGAGATACCAGATAGACACGGCGAGCATGCTCATGCCGAGCAGAACGACAGACAAGACAAATACCGCAGTGACGAGCTTACCAAAAAAACCGGCGTATCTTACGATTTTCATCTTATCTACCTCGGATTCCCAACATCTCAAGCAGAGGATGCGATGATGAACGAGAGGAAGACTCTTCTGCCGACCGGTCGGATTCTGGGACGATTCTGAAACGCTCCTCAGACTTGTCCATCGCCTTGAGCCCAATCGCCTCGACCAACTGCTGGATCATCAGATCTTCTTTGAATCCCTCGGCGTCAGCCTGGTGCAAAATCTCGACCAAGTCTTTCAACAATTCCGTCTGTACTTCCTGTTGGACTTTTTGCATTTGGGCCGCGACCCTGGCTTCAGCCTCGCCCACGGCGATTTCGATCTTCTTCTCCCAACCGGCTTCCCAATTCTTGATGCGCTGCGCGGTCACGTGCTCCGGTACGTCAATGTTGCCGGCGCCGCCGCCGAGTATTTCAATGCCGTAAGGCGCCATCGCCTCTTTCATCCGAGCGGCAAAGGCATTGCCGATTTCGGCGCGCGGCACGGCAACCGTTTCAGGGGTGGCGCCATGGGGCAGCAGTTCATCGCAGGTATACTGCGAAATCAATTCTTTAAGAATGGCCGGCCCTTTCATATAAACCAGGTCGTACCAGGGAGTGGTGTGGATGTTTTCGACGATTTTTCCCTCATTGTTGCGCTGCCAGGTATGCGCCATGGTGGTGTTTTCGAAGACGGCCTTGAGGATCATTTCTTCCTTGTAGGGATAGGGCTTACCCAATTCAATGCCTTGCCCGTCGGCAAAAATCCGGTGGGGCATCGAAACCGGCACCTTGACCTGAATGCCATCCTTGGTTTCCGCCTCAACGACCACATTGCGCAGTTGCGGGCGCAGATCCACGTCGGTGAACAGGGTTTGGAATTGCTCGGTAAAGCTCAAACCTGGGGGATGCACCTTGAATCCGGTTCCAGTGCTGGTGATGGCCACATGATCGCAACTGTTCAAAATGATCCCCGGCCCGCTGAGCTGTTCAGCGAAGGGATTCCCTTTTACGCGCGGATCTGGTTTCTTCTGTCCCTGGGTTTTAAGCGTTCTCCAATCCGAGATGACATAATACGGATAAGGTGTTCCCAGGTTAAAAGAGATCAAACTGCGGAAGAGGTTCCCATGATGCCCGGATTGCACCGGCAGAATCTCATGAGATATCAGAAAGAGGACAGCGCCCAGCAGAACCTGCGAAGGCAGGGTAATCATCAGAAAACCAATGCGCCCTGCTACCATATAGCCAAGCCAGCAGGACACAACGTACTCAAACCACAAAACCAAAGGCGGCCCCATCTTGTCGTTTTCCAAAACGAACTTCCCGAAGGCCCACGACCACCCGATGCCGACCAGGGCGATGCCGATGGCCAGAATCCAACTGGTGTCGCGAAATCCAAAGGGGTAAAACGGGATGGCGGCGATAAGTGTGCACGGAATCGCGCCCACCACCGCTGCGGCCACCAGGTAGGCCATGCTCTCTTTCCCGTTGAAAAAGAACCCTGCCGCCGCCGCCAACGCTATCGTCCAGATGGCTACTTCGACCACCAGGTAAGTATTGGCCAGATGAGAAGCCGCGTCAGGTGAAAACTGACCCACCGTTAAGGCGAGATGGTAAAACGGCAACCAATCTACTTGCAAGGCCAGCGGGATGATCATCACGACCATTGCCCCCACGAACGTCGTCAGCGCCACCGTGATCATGCCGTTGAGTTTTTCGAGAACCAGACCCACCAGCGAAGCAAAAAGGCAGGCGAAAACGATTTCGATGATCAGCGTCAATATGGGTTGCTCAAAGAGAATCGCCAACATGGAGATGATCTCCTCTCTTGATGAATTAAAAAAACGGGGATAAGTACGTTCTACCCCCACCACAATTGTAATAGTTTTTTCTTTTTAACGCAACTCTACACTAAGTTTTCCTGCACCACGGACAGCAAATCCGCCGTTGAGGGGAGAACCAGATGCGCCCCTGAGCGTCGCAGTTCGTTCTCCTCACCGAATCCACAGAGCACGCCCACCGACCATGCGCCGGCGCGCCGCGCCGAGAGAACATCCATAGGCGTATCCCCTACCATCACGCACGCTTCCACCGCCACTTTGAGTTGCGCCGCAGCGTACAGGATTGGCTCCGGGTGCGGCTTCAAACGCTTGGTCGTTTCTTGCCCTACCACCAACTGAAAGAGATCTGTCAGCGCGTGCTGTTCCAAAAAAGCGTGTGCGGATTCAAGTGTGCGCGTAGAGACTACCGCCAACGGGGCGTGGGCGGCTAACGCTTCCAACATCGGGCGAACGCCCTCTATGATACGGAACGTAGGATGCGGCTCTTTCTGTAGCCAGCTCTGCACTCTGAAGAGCAACGTATCCAGGCCCACAATGTCCAACATCGTGATGATGCCGTTCATCGGCGTCTCACTCATCATCACCAGGCGGCGTGCCAGACGCGCCGACCGCGCAGGCCCCAAAACCCGCAAACGGCGCGCCATTGAGTCTACGGCCTGATCGTCGGTATCCATCAAGGTTCCGTCCAGATCGAAGAACCACGCGCGCACGGAAGACCACGGAATTGCCGAAGGGTTTTTCATATCATCTCCATAAGAAAACTGAGTGCCACCATGATAATGGCAGCCGTCCCTATTGCAAACGTGATGGTCATTCCCTGTTCCCGGCGTTGCCGCTCCCGATCCAACGCTGCTTTGCGCTCTTCTGGCGGGCCGCCCATCTTGCCGGCAACGACGAAACCGCGTCCGGCATCGAACAGCACCGGCAGACTGCACAGAATGCCCATTCCGATGGACGACATACAGAGCGTATCCGATAAGGCGCGCCGGGTCAGACCGGGGATCAAAACCGTATACAACAACACCCCGATCAAATCAATGCCCAAGACAATTCCCAGCAGCGGCCAGAAGCGGAGTTTACGTCGAATTTTTTCGGACATATTCTTCTCCTGAGATTTTATGTTACAATATGAAAAGGAGGCAGGGATGTCAAAATCTAAAGAATCCACAATCCAAGAAGATGCAGAACACGTATTTAATCCCGGCAAAGCCCGTTGGCTTCACGACAAGGGGGGCAAGGCGCTGGATGAAGATCAGCAAGCTCTGCTGTTGGCCCTGACGCAACTGGAGGCCGAGTTAGGTCGAGGGTTGTCAGAGGAAGAATCAACGGCGATTGAAGCGTTGTCATCACACATGGAGGGGTTCAATCCTGAACAGATTACCCAGGCGATTCGTGAGATGGTACAACGCCCTGCCGATCCCAATCGTAGAACAGCGTGGCCTGAGCTCAAACGGCACAAGTAATCTCCCCATCGTCGTTCGAGTTCCGTTGACGTAAATGCGTCAAACATCCTTTTTGTGTGATGTTTGACGCATCTTTTTTGTTAGTCCTCGTAGTTTTCTTCAGAAGGGCTTACGGATTGCAGCAACGCTTCTGCGACCGCGCGATTGATATTGCGCGACTGCCCCTGCGCCTCCAATGTGACAATGCCCATGTCGGTTAGCAAATCCACCAGACGGGCTGCGCGCGTGTAACCGATGCGCAGACGGCGTTGCAACAGCGAAACCGAAGCCCGATTCTCCGCCAGAAAGATCTCCACCGATGTCGGCAACAGCGGGTCCTCAAACTGATCGGAGGCCTCAGCATCATCAAAATCAGGGAACATGGCAGTCTGCAACGGTTCTTCGGCGGATTCGGGTGCGGGGATGATGGAGGGGCGCGGAATGTTCACTTGCTCCGGGGCGTGAGCCGGGTCCACGGCATTGCGCCAGAACGAAATGAGCTTCTCCAGCTCGTGATCCGAGACGAAGGCGCCCTGCAAGCGCAGCGGTTGGCTGACGTCAGGGGGCATGAACAGCATATCGCCTCGCCCCAACAGCCGCTCGGCCCCCGGCATATCCAAAATGACCCGCGAGTCCACCGACGACGCGACCGCAAAGGCGATGCGGGCGGGGAAGTTAGCTTTGATCAGACCGGTCACGACATCTACGCTGGGGCGCTGCGTGGCAATGATCAGGTGAATTCCCGTGGCACGCGCCATCTGCGCCAGACGACAGATCACCCGCTCTGTCTCTTCCGGCGATTGCATCATCATATCAGCCAATTCGTCAATGAGAACCGTGATGTAGGGAATGGCCGTTTCGTCGGCGCCTTTGTTGACCCGCATGTTGAAGTCTTCAATGTTGCGGGCGCCGATCTTGGCAAAGCGCCGGTAACGGCTGTCCATTTCACGCATCACCCAGCGCAACGCCGGCACCACCTGCTCCACATCCACAATGACCGGCGAGAGCAAATGCGGAATGCCGTTGTATTGGGTTAATTCGACCCGTTTCGGGTCTACCATCAACATCCGCAACGTGTCCGGCGAGTTTTGCAGCAACAACGCGGCGATGATCGAGTTCACACACACCGATTTGCCGGAACCGGTAGCCCCGGCCACCAGCAAGTGCGGCATCGAACGCAGATCGGCAGAGGTGGCCTGCCCGGAAACGTCTTGCCCCAATCCCAGACGCAGCCGCCCGTCCAACTTGGCAAAAGTCTCCGATTCCATCACATCCAACAGCGAAACCACCGTTGATTCTTCGTTGGGAACCTCAATGCCGACCAGTCCCTTGCCCGGAATCGGCGCCTGGACGCGGATGCTGCGCGCCGAGAGCGCCAGGGCCAGGTCGTCGGCCAGGCTGGCAATCTTGCTAACTTTGACTTTGATGGTTTTGCCGGAGCGGCTGGGCAAAAACAGCGGTTCCACGCCGAATTGCGTCACCACCGGGCCGGTGTTGATTTCCTGGACGCGCGCCGGAGCGCCCAGGCTGACCAGCGTCTCCTCGATGATACGTGACTGTTTGCGGATCAAATCTTCGCTGAAGTATTGCTCGCTGCCCTGTTCGAGAATCTGGGATACATCGGGCAAGCGCCAGACTTGCGACTCCAACGGCAACATTTCGATTTGCCCATTGTCATTGTTAGCGCGGGTCGAAGTCCGAATTTCCGGTTCATCGGGCTTCTTCTTGCGCCGCCCTGAAGGTCTTTGCGAGGAATCTTCGCCATTGCCGCCGATCACGCGCGGTTCCTGGAGTGGCGGCCCGGTAGGCGTCATGGTTTCAGGCGGCAAGTACATTTGAGTGGCCGGCGAATGGGAAATGAGGTCCGGCTCCTCTCTGGGACGCCCGGTCAGGATGCGGATGGCGTCCGCCGGAGAAATTCCGGCGATGAAGGTGATCACGATGATCCACAAGATAATCAAAGTGATGATGGTCCCGGCTTTGCCAACGCCCTTGATGCCAAGTTGCAGCAAAAACGCCCCCAACATACCGCCGCCGACGCCATCCTGGCCCAATGCGTAGAGGTCCACCTCCGGCCAAACGTAACTAACGATCAGATGCATGGTGGCCAGCGCGACCAGAAATCCCAACCCAACGCCGACCACCTGTTCGGGATCGGGCGTGGGAATGCGGTCGCCAAAACGGCGCAGGATCAGCCATAGCCCGATGGCGCCCAAAAACAGGGGGACGACATACATGCCCCAGCCAAAGGTCTGAGATAAAACGGACAGCCACCAACCGGTCAACTTGCCCTGATTGCCGGGAATCAGGCTGAGCAAGGATAATCCGCAGACCACCAACAGGCATCCCCCCAGCAGATCTAGCTTCGTATCGAGCGACATTCGCTGCCAAAGGGATTCATGCGGTTGCGCTTTCTTCTTACGCGTGGTGGCGCGCGGTTTTGAAGGCGCACTCTTGGCGGCGCCGCGCCCGTTGATGGGCGGCTGGTTATTTGAATTAGCGGATGTATTCTTCTTTGTCATAATTCCTACAACTTCTTATTTTTGTGTTCCCAATGCAGCATCTATGGCCTCTCCGACCGACCGCACCTGTATCGTGAGCAACCCGTCGGGGACTTGCAAAGCGCCACGTCCCAGGCGGCGGGGAATGATCACCTTACTGAATCCCAACCGCGCGGCTTCGTTCAGGCGCGTTTCCAACTGTCCGATGGAGCGCACCTCGCCCGATAACCCGACCTCGCCCACGACGGCCATATCGGCGGGAGTGGGTTTGTCGCGCACGCTCGACGCCAGAGCCACCGCCGCCGCCAGGTCGAGCGCGGGCTCCTCCACTTGCAACCCGCCGACCACGTTGGCGAACACATCCTGTTCGGCTAACCGCAGGCCGACCCGCCGGGTGAGCACCGCAATGATCAACAGCAGCCGATTGAAGTCCAGGCCGTTCACCGTGCGGCGTGGGTTGCCGAAGCTGGTGTAGCTGGCCAAAGCCTGAATCTCCACCAACAATGGGCGCGTGCCTTCCATTGTGACCGCGATGGCGGACCCGGGGACGTTGGCCATACGTTCGGCCAGGAATGCCTCGGAGGGATTGGCCACTTCGACCAGACCCTTCTCCTGCATTTCAAAAACACCCACCTCCGAGGTCGCCCCAAAGCGGTTTTTGACGCTGCGCAACAGGCGGTAAGTGTGAAAGGAGTCGCCTTCCAGATAGAGCACCGTATCTACAATGTGTTCCAAAACTTTTGGCCCGGCGATGGAGCCTTCTTTGGTCACGTGCCCGACGATGAAAACCGGGACGCCGCTCTCCTTGGCCCAGCGTTGAAATCGCGCGGCAGTTTCGCGCACCTGGCTGACGTTGCCGGCAGCCGAGCTGAGATCGGCTGCATGAACGGTTTGGATCGAATCCACCACTAAAGCCTGAAGATTGGGTTGCATCTCGTCGGCCTGGTTCAAAATTGCGCCGACTTCGGTTTCTGAAAGCAAATAGAGCGGGTCGCCCTCGATGCCGAGGCGCGTAGCGCGCATTTTGATCTGGTTGGGCGATTCCTCGCCCGATACATACAGCACCGGTTTCGTGGTAGAGCCCAGAATGGCGGCCACCTGGAGCAACAGCGTGGATTTGCCAATTCCCGGCTCGCCGCCGATCAGCACAATGGAACCGGGCACCAGGCCGCCGCCCAAAACGCGGGCAAATTCTCCCATCGTGACCGGGATGCGATCAACCGTACCGGTGTCCACCCGGCTGAGCGGTTGCGGGCTTTGGCGTGAGTGGTGCCGCGACGAGCCGCCGGTCGAGGATTCTGCCGTAATGTGAGTTTCAACCAACGATTCCCAGGCGCCGCAATGCGGGCAGCGTCCCATGGGACGCGCAAAACTCCAGTTGCATTCCTGACATATCCAGCGAATTTCGTCCTTTGCCATAAACCGACCTCTCCCCTATCATACCAGAACAGATATTCTATTTCAAGGGTCGTTCACGCCAGCGATGAAGGCAATCCCGCAACAGGGCTCTTTCTACCTCAAAATGGTCGAAAATGCAAGTAACAGGTTCGTCACTCTTCCATTTTTTTGTACTTGACAAACCACGCCATGTTATGCTATATTAGGGCGTGGTCTGAGCACAGGCTGGCTTCTTGCTGCCCGTGCTCTTTTTGGGCCTGTAACACGATAGCAATTATTTGACAATATCTTCTCAAAATCTGGGGGGTGAGGGTTTGGGG
>DAOUFX010000519.1:0-9487 GCA_034429675.1 Anaerolineae bacterium
CCCCAAACCCCCACCCCCTGATTTTTGGAAGATACTTTCATTGTGAGGTGAAGTTTTATGGATCAAAAGCGTCCGAACAAGTTCGATCTGTCGCGCTTTGGCCTGCGGTTGTTAGGACTGATGGCGTTGGATGCGGTTGCATCCGTGTTTGTGACGGCATTATTCGGCGACGGCTACTGGCAGCTCGCGGCGATGGTCGTGATCATCACCGTGGGCGTCAATTATGTTTTCCTCAAAGCGGATGCCTTCCCGTTGCGCTGGATTTCTCCGGGCCTTTCCATAATGATGCTATTGAGCATTTACCCCATCATCTTTACGATCTACATCGCTTTCACCAATTACGGGACGGGACATTTGCTGCAAAAGCCCCAGGTGATCCAGGTTTTGGAACAGCGCCAGTTCCTGCCCGAACACGGCGTCACCTACGGCTACACCGTCTTCGCCAACCCTGCCGGCGCCTACGCGCTCTGGCTGCAAAACGAGGGCGAGGCCGGTTTTCTGGCGCTGCCGGAAGGGGCGGCGCTGCCGGCCATCGGCCCGTTGGATGAGAAAGGCGTGCCCACGGCGGCGGGCGACTACACCCCGCTGGATCGCGTCCAACTGATGCGCGCGCTCTCGAATCTGCAAGACCTGGAATTCATTGCCGCAGACGGGAGGGGCGTGCAGTTGACCTCGCAGTTGGGCGTGGCCGCCGCGCTGGAGCCGCGCTACGAGTACAACGAAGCCGACGACACGTTGACCGACCGCAAGACAGGCGCGGTCTACCGCGCCGACGCGGCTTCGGGCTTTTTCCGCTCGGAGGCCGGGGAGGAGCTGTCGCCGGGGTATCAAGTGGGCGTGGGGGCGCGCAACTTCACCCGGTTCTTCACCAACCCCTCGTTTCGCGGGCCGCTGCTGCGCATCTTCCTCTGGACGTTCGCCTTCGCCCTCCTCAGCGTATTTTTCGCCTTCAGCCTGGGCCTGCTGATCGCCATCGCGTTCGGGCGCAACATGCCGCTGCAAAAATACATCAAGGCGCTGCTCATCATCCCCTACGCCATCCCCAACGCCATCACGATCCTGATCTGGCGCGGTATGCTCAACCCGCTGGAGGGCGTCATCAGCACCAACCTGGCGCATTGGTTTGGCCAACCCGTTGGCTGGCCGCCGGTCTTCTCCGATCCGTTGTGGGTGAAGGCGGCGCTGATTCTGATCAACGTGTGGCTGGCCTACCCGTACTTCATGCTGATCAACAGCGGCGCGCTCCAGGCCATCCCCACCGAGATGTTCGAAGCCGCCGAGATTGACGGCGCCAGCCCCTGGCAGCGTTTCTGGTACATGACCCTGCCAATGTTGTTGATGGGCGTCGGGCCGTTGTTGATCGCGTCGTTTACCACCAACTTCAATTCGCTGAACGTCATCTATCTCTTCAACGAAGGCGGGCCGCCGATGGTCGGGACCGCCACCCCCGCCGGACACTCCGACATTTTGATCAGCTACGTCTACCGACTGGCCTTCGGCAGCGGCGGCGGGCAGGATTTCGGGTACGCTTCGGCCATTTCCTTGATCATCTTCGTGATCCTGGTCGTCATCACGCTATTCCAACACCGCACGATGCGAGTGTGGGAGGAGATCAGCAAAAATGTCTAGCGATACGTCCGTCCAAACACAGGCGCAGGAATTCGGCCTGCCCCAAATCAAAAAGATGACGCCGTCCAAAAGACGCCAGGCGATCGTCAGCCTGATCCTGAAGCTGATTCTGGCGGTGATTGTGCTCACTTACGCACTCGGACCGGTTCTCTGGACGGTCTCGGCGGCTTTCAATCCCACCAGCGGCTTGAGCGGCCAACAGCTCATCCCCCGCAGCCCCACCCTGAACCATTTCAAGACAATTTTCACCGAGCGGCCCTTCGGGCTGTGGGTCGTCAACTCCCTCAAGGTGTCGTTGACCTCGGCCCTCTGCTCGGTCTTCATCACGATGCTTTCCGCCTACAGCTTCTCGCGCTTCCGTTTTGCGGGGCGCAGCCAGCTGTTGCTGCTGGTTCTGCTGGTGCAGGTCTTCCCCGCGCTGCTGACGATGACGGCGCTGTACGCCCTGATGCGCCAGATCGGCACGTACATCCCCTGGCTGGGGTTCAACAGCCACGGCGGGCTAATTCTGCTCTATATGGGCGGCGCGATGGGCATCAACGTCTGGCTGATGAAGGGCTTCTTCGATGCCATCCCCCGCGAGATTGACGAATCGGCGATGATAGACGGCGCATCGCACTGGCGCATCTTCTGGTCCATCATCTTCCCGCTGGCCCGCCCGATCATCGCGGTGGTGGCGCTGCTGGCGTTCGTCGGCACGTACAGCGATTGGGTGCTGGCGCGCATTATGATCCAGGACTCGCAGCAGTTCACGTTGATGCTGGGGCTGCAACAGTTCATCCAGAACAACTACGGCCAGAACTGGGGGCCGTACACCGCCGGCGCCATCGTGGGCGCGCTGCCGATTATCATTATTTACATCGTTTTGCAGGACTACATCGTCGGCGGGCTGACGCAAGGCGCCGTCAAGGGGTAGGCAAAGATGAACGAAATGATGTTCGGCGACAACCGCCATCCCGAATACCGCGCCCGCGAGCTGGCGCGGCGACAGCAAGGCGTGCGCCACCGCCAGCGCCGCGACCCGGCCATCCCGCAGCCCGGCGACGCGCCGGTGTTGAGCGTGACAACCGAAGCGCCGGCGACCATCGCGGCGGTGGAATGCCGCATGATCGCGCCGGAAACGCGCGTCTTTCCCTGCACGCGGGTCGGCGTCGGGTGGGATCACCTGAACTGGAGCTACACCGAGACGTGGCAGACCACGCTCCCGGCGTACCCGGCGGGGACGGTCGTGCGCTACGCCATCCAGGCGCGCGCCGCGGACGGCGAGACCTTCGACGACGCCGACGGCATTCACGCCTACCTCGTCGGCGCCGGGCCGGCGCCGACGTGGGCGCAGGATACGGTCGTCTACCAGATTTTCGTAGATCGCTTCAGTCCGGGCGCCGGGCGCGCGTGGAACCCCGTGACCAGCCTGCGCGACGTCTACGGCGGGACGCTGCCCGGCATCATCGAGAAGCTGGACTACATCGCCGACCTGGGCTGCAACTGTCTGTGGCTCACGCCGATTTTTCCCGACGAACACGCCCACGGCTACCACGCCACCGACTATTTCGCGATCAACCCGCGCCTGGGGACGCTGGACGACGCGAAGACGCTGCTGGAGCAAGCCCACGCGCGCGGCATCCGTGTGCTGCTGGATTTTGTGGCCAACCACGTCGGCAGCGCGCACCCGGCCTTCCGCCGCGCCAGCAACGACGATCGCAGCGAGGAACACGGCTGGTTCTTCTGGCGCGACTGGCCCGACGACTACGTTTCGTTCTTTGACGTGCGCGACCTGCCCAAGGTCAACACCGACGCGCCGGGCGCGCGCGATTACCTGCTGCGCAGCGTAGACTTCTGGCTGGACGAGGTCGGCTTCGACGGCCTGCGGCTGGATCACGCCAACGGGCCGACGCACGACTTCTGGACGGCGCTGCGCGCGCAGGTCGAGGCGAGCAAGCCCGACGCCTGGCTCTTCGGCGAGATCGTGCTGCCGCCCGACCGGCAACTCGAATACGCCGGGCAGCTGCACGGGACGCTCGATTTTATGCTGGCGCAGGCGTTGCGGGATACCTTCGGCTTCGGTACGCTGTCGCTGAGCGCCTTCGACGCCTTCTTGAACCAACACGAGGCGTTCTTCCCGGCGGACTTCAGCCGGCCCAGCTTCCTGGACAACCACGACATGGATCGCTTTCTGTGGATCGCCGGGAACGACGCGCGCAAACTCAAGATCGCGGCGGTGTGCCAGTTCACGCTGAGCGGCCCGCCGATCCTGTACTGCGGCACGGAATTGGGACTTTCGCAGGAGCACGGCAAAGACGACCCGGACGGCGTGGGAATGGAGGAATGCCGCCAGCCGATGAATTGGGAAACGCACGACGCCGAACTGCCGGCCTTCTTCCGCGACCTGATTCACCTGCGGCGGGCGCATCCGGTGTTACAACACGGCGCGCGCCGCACCCTGCACGTGGACGACGCGACGGGGGTCTACGTCTACGCCCGCTACGACGATGCCGAGACCATCCTCGTCGCATTGAACATCGGCGACGAACCGCAGACGGTGACGTTGCGCGGGGAGTTGGCGCGGACGATTACCGTCGAGGCGATGGGGAGTCTGGTTTTGGTGGAGCGGGGGAGCGGGTGAGCGGGGGAGCGAATTGGCGAATGGAATGGGGGCGCGCTTTTTGATAAGCGCGCCCCCAGTTTTTTTGTCGCTGCGGATGCCGTCCACGAATGGGACACGAATACACGAATCGGCGGGGGAGCGAGTCAGCGAATCAGCAAGTCATCTTTTCACGTTTCACGTTTCACGTTTCACGTTTCACGTTTCAAACCCAACCGCTACTGTCCCCGCAGCACCAGCGGCAGATACACCTTCGCCGCAGCCACGCGGCGCAGGATGATGCCGTCCAGCGGGGCGAGGGTCACTTCTGTGGCCGGGCTGCCGTCGTTGTAGCGGGCCGCCGAGCGCAGGTGCAAGGCGTCGGCGACGCACGGGCCGGCGCAGACGACGCGCAGATACGGATCGCCGGCGGGATCGAGCGCGACGGCGGCGACGAAGTGCCACTCGTCGCCGGCCTGGCTCTGGTCAAGCGTGGTGGAGACGACCACCTGCCCGCCGGAGACGACCTCGTAGCGCGCAGGCTGCATCCAGGCGGCGGTCGTCGGGGCGGCGGGCCACCAGGCGGTGATCGTGTAGACGTCGGCGGCGGCCAGCGGCAACGACCAGCGCGCTTCACCCGGACCGGCCTGCAACACGTGCATCTGCGTGTTCCAGGCGTGGTAGAACGGGCCGGTCGCTTTCCACTCGCCGCTGTCGTGGACGGTGTCCGCCCACGTACCGAGCGTGGTGGTGAAAGCGTCCCCGGCATCGTCCAGGATGAACTCGTCGCGGG
This sequence comes from Anaerolineae bacterium, assembly GCA_034429675.1. GTDB lineage: Bacteria > Chloroflexota > Anaerolineae > B4-G1 > SLSP01 > JAKQHY01. The sequence continues at coordinate 5,004 of DAOUFX010000519.1, forward strand.
CAGCTTCGTCGCCCAGCAGGCGCCAGTAAGCCTCGCCCGGCGCCACCGTCTGCGGCGCGGAAGTTCCGTTCAGCAGAACGGCGCCGGTGGTGTAGTCGCGGCGGTAAACGTCCGGCGGGTGCAGACGCAGCGAAACGTCGTCAATCCACACCGTGCCCGTGACCTCCCCCACGAAGAATTGCAGGCGGGCGTCGGTGACGGTTTCGGTGGCCTGGAAGGTGCGGGTGTAGAGCTGCCAGGTCGTACCGATCTCCACGTCGGCGCCCAAGCCGTAACCGCGCCAGTCGGGGACGCCCTTCTGAGCGCTCACGCCCAACAGGCGCGGGCGGTCGGCTTTGGCCCAGAAGCTGAAATCGTAGACGCTCCCCGCTTCCAGCGGACGGTCGCGCTGGTAGAAATTGATGTGCCAGTCGGAGTCGGACGTGGCCGTGACCACCGCCCGCGCCGAGGCCGCGCCGCCAACAAACGTGGTCGTGTCGCGCGAGATGGACGCCGCGCAGCCCTCGCCCGTGTTGACCCAAAACCGCCACGTTTCCCCAAACTCCGACTCGAAACCCGGGTTGAGGATGAGATTCGGCCCGATTTCGAAGCCGGTCTCCACCCGGGACGCCGGGCCGAGCGGGTAGCCCAGATCGTAGTCGAGCTCGTCGTACCACCAGTCGTTGCCGTGCCAGGTGTCGCCGAACTCGTGGGCGAAGTAGCCGTCGTTCATCAGGGTCAGCGCCAGCCCGAAGCGCACGTAGGGGTAGTAGGTGCGGGCGAACTCCAGCGTGGAGGTCGGGATTTTCGACTTAGGGCTGTAGTCGTAGCCGTAGGCGATCTGATCCTGCGGCGACGACTCGAACATTACCGAGACCGGCGGGCGGGCGTCGGTGTACCAGGCGTGGTATTTTTCCCACAACGAGGCAAAGGAGGATTCGCCTTCGAGCACGTTGGCCGTCTGGAACCCGTAGCTGACGCCGTTGAACAGCTCGGCGATGCCCGGCTCGAAGATGTTCAGCGAGTGGCCGTTGACGTGGGCGTAGGGCGCCATCTGGCGGAACGTCTCGATCTCGTGGAAAACGCCCGCTTTCCAGGCCGCGTCGAGCACGGCGGGGTCATCGGCCACGCCGTCCTCGTCGGCGTCAATGGCGACGGGGTTGCCGTAGATGTCGTGATTCTGCCAGGATTGGGTGGTCATGACGTTGTCGAAGAAGACGCCGTCGGCCATCAGCCCGGAATCCAGGAGCGTCTGGTAGGCGTAGCGCGCCTGGTATTCGGCCACCTCGGGTTTGGTCAGATTAAGCCGGTACGAACCGGGCCAGACCTCGATCAGCTCGCCGTTCACGTCGCGCAGGTAGTAGTCGGGCGTGGGGATGTCGTTGTTTTCCACGGCGTTGATCGAAGTCAGGACCAGGATGTCGGGGTTGAAGCTGCGCATCTCGCGGATTTTATCCGGCGCCACGGACACGCCCAACCACAGGTCAATGCGCGACATCCGCGCCACATCGTACTCCGGGCCGAACTGCCACCAGCCCCAGAGGTTGCCGGTGCGCGGGAAGCGCGGGTTGGCCTCGGAGAGGGCGCGATACTGCAGGCGCATCAGGTAATCGGGATGCGCGGCGCAGCGCACGTAGACGTCGTTGAGCGTGTTGCAGTCGGGGTTCAGCCCGTGGATTTGCGTGGTGTGCGTCAGCGTCCCGGCGCCGGCGTCGAACGGCGTCATCGCCGCGTAGTCCACGATGGACAGCGCGTAGGCGCAGGTGGTGTTGGACGACGAATGCACCGTCAGGGTCATTGAAGTGGAGTTGGGCGGGAGCAACGTGCTGGGCGGCTGCGGATCGGTCACGGGGATGCCGGGATAGACCAGCGGCGCGCTCTGGCAGGCGGCGCCGGTTTCGGTGAGCGTGGAGGGCGTGAACTCGAAGACCACCGTGCTGCCGGGGGTCAGGGCTGCCGTAGGGCGCCAGAGCTCGTTGGCGCGCAGCGGTTCGAGGCGGTGGGCGCGCGCGGCGATCTCCGCGCCGTCGGCGGGGTAGTCGGAGAAGCGCACTTCGTCCAGGAAATAGAGCGCGTTGGCGCTCCAGACGTCCCCGCCGACCGCAAACGTGTCGGCCGTGGCCGCCGGCGCGTTGTAGCGATGTTCGTTGGTGTCGGCGGCCAGCGCGCCGTCCACGTAGAAACGCATAAACTCGTCGGCGTCGGAATAGGTGAACGCCAGGTGATGCCACTCGCCGGCCTTCCAGCCGCGCATGCTGGCCTTGCTGCTGTAAGCGCTCTGCCACGCGCCGCCGGTCGAACCGCCGGCGTAGAGGGTGCCGTTGGTCTTGCTCTGACGAATCCCCAGCGAATCGCCGTCCGCGGTGCGGTACAAAAACAACGTCTGGTCGGTCTGGGTGTAGGCGGAATCGTCGCCGTCCAGCCGCAGCGCCACCCACATCTCGATGGTGCCGGCGTCCAGGGACAGATTGCCGGCGCGGGCATAGCGCAAACGGCCGGTGGTCGTGAGCGCCAGCGCGCTGCCCCAGCGCCCGGCGGCGTAGGCCGGAGCGGTGGCCAGCGTGGGGAGCTCGCCGTTGGCGCCGCTCACGCTGCCGTCGAAGCGCAGCAGCAGCCCCTCGCCCACCGGCGCAGACGCCGACGGCGTCCCGTTCACCAGCCAGCGATACGTGCTGGTGGACTCGCCCACCCCATTGAAGCCGGCGCTACCGAGCACGTAAGTGTAATCCGGCGAGAGCCTGAGCGTGGGGCTGATGCACAGCGGCGCGGACTGCGCCAGGGCAAAATCAGCGCCGCCGCCGTTCCACGCACCGATCAAGCCGGCGCCCAACAATCCGGCGAGCAATCCGACGAACAACACAACGATACGTAAATTTTTGGTCATAGAAAGCTCCTTTGAAAATAGTCGAAAGTCAAAAGTCAGAAAGTCGAAAGTCTGTACCGCTTCTGACGGTCAGGTTAGTTAGAGGGGTATTTTTTGCACACGGGGTACCGTGTGCAAAAAATACCTTCCTTTCCTTAAACAGGGGAATCCAGCGTGTTCTGAAACCAGCGGGCGAGCTGGCCGACGCTGGCGGCGATGAAGAGGGAGATGAAAACGACGGGGTAGAGGTAGTAGCGATCCCAGTCCAGCGGCGTGAACAGCGGCAGGATCGCGACGGCGGCGGCGGCGAGCAGAATCACCAGGCCGGTCGAGGCGCCACGGATCGTCGCAGCGCCGCGTTGGCCCGCCAGCCAACGCCATGCCGAACGCGCCAGCGCATAGACCCCGACGCCCATCAGAATGAAGTTGAGCAACGAGAATCTCAAGAGGGTGTAGTCTTCAAAGATGCGATACGGCACAATCTCCAGACGCGCCGCGAAGTTGGGGATGAGCCATTGCGTGTTGGTCGCCTGTCCGCGCATCTCCCACCCGCGGAACAGCGCCATAGCGATCATACGCGGAAGCGGGGCGGGATAGAGGAAGGGATTGACAGCGATGAAAACGAAGAGCATCGCCAGAAGCAAAAGCGGCGCGGCCCAGAACACTAATCCCCAACGCAGCGGCCAGGGGCCGGGCGCCTTGCGCCGCTTCCAGGCGATGGCGCAACAGAGCGCGACTCCGGTTGCGCCGAGCGCCAGCGCATTGAGCTTGACCGCGCCGGCCAGCCCGGCGGCGACGCCCATCAGCAGCAACCAGATCAGCGGCGAGCGCCATCCGCGCGCTTTCTCCGGCGCACGCAGGCCCCACAACGCGCGCGCGCCGAACACCAGCGCCAGCGAAGTCCAGAAGAGCAGCGGGGATTCACTCATCGCGCGGCGCAGATGCAGCAGCAGAAAATCCGAGCTGGCAAACAACACCAAAAAAGTATAACCGGCAAACGGCCCGGCGCACTGCCGCGCGATCAGGAATAGAAGCAAGCCACTGACGATCGCCAGAAACGCCATCATCGCCCGCGCCGAGCGCAACAAGCCCGGCGACGGCATCCGGCCCGCGCGCTGGTTCCCGAAATTGTCCATCTCGAAATCCCAGGGGCCGTTCAAATCCTTCGGCGCATACCCGCCGAGCAAACGCCCCACCGCGATGGTGTAGCGCGTCATCGGGGGTTGGGTGAGCGTCCAGTAGTGCGCCGCCCAGATTCCAGGGGCATACCCCTGAGCCAACGAGCGCAGCGCCCAATCCGGCGCGTCGAAACTCTGCGGCACGCCGGAATCCGGCTGCTCAGGGTCCGACGGGCTATCGTAGTGCATCCATTCCGGCCCGCGATACCCGGCAACAAACGCCTCGAAAAAGTAACTGGTCGAAATCCACTGACTTTCGTCCCCGTGAAAGGGTACTTTGGTAAGATCGTGAAAATAAGCGCCGCCCAAAAGCCAGACGGCGACCAACACTTCAAACAGACGGAAATATCTTGAACGGAACCAGGTACGCAATGAAGCCTCCTTCGGAAATAGCGTTTAGCCTTTAGCTTTTAGCCGTTAGCCGGATATAAGGGGGTGTTTTTTCGAGCCGGGGTACCGGCTCG
>DAOUFX010000520.1:0-10847 GCA_034429675.1 Anaerolineae bacterium
GCGGGGGTGAGGGCGGGCCAGAGTTGGGCGGCGAGGCCGGCGAGGTAGCGCTGTTGTTCGGCTTGCTTTTGCCGGTTGAGGTCAATCATTTGCTGCGCCAGGTAGGCCAGCAGGTCGTGGACGACGTCGGATTGTTCGGGGTCGGCGGAGAGGCGGGCGGCGATGAAGGCGTGGAGGGCGGGAAACGTGAAACGGGAAACGTGAAACGTGAAACGTGATGCGTCGTTCGCCTCTCGCGATTCGCGATTCGCTATTCGTAATTCGCCATTCGCCTCTCGCGATTCGCCATTCGCGATTCGTAATTCGCTCTCCATCCCTTCTGCGTAGAGGGCTTGCGCTGCGGCCAGCAGGCGCGCGCGCTCGGCGGGGGCGGTGGTGAAGGCGAAGACAGGAAAAGGTAGGTTGCTGATTAGGTATGCTGGCAAGCTATTAGTCATGCTTAACGATTCAACTAGCCAGTTGATTAAACGGCTTCCAAAAATCGCAAGCAGCGCAAACGGATCAATTTTATAATTGACGAAGTAGCAGACTTTATGACCGCAAATGTATCCGGCTGGCAAATAGGTCGGAATGACACGCCGCCAGGCATCAATTCCTGATCCTTCTTGGTAGACAATGCGGGGGTGTTGGTGATCAAATGCCTTCGACTCGCTTTGTGAATTAGCAAGGTATTCTGCGGTTTTAAGGTAGACAGGGTCTCCTTGTCTGGCTTTATCTAGTAATTCGTACCGTTGAATGTGTCCCCCTCGTAGAATTAGGTCAAAGGAACTATCATCAGTGAAATACTGCCGCGTGGCAGCATTGAAAATGATTTCTCCTGAGGTCGGTTCGGCCGCTGCTTTCCCAATTCTTCCTAGTTTATGAGAAGTTATTGTTTTCTTCAGTATTTCCCACCCAATTGGTGTAACCACAGGAATAATGAGAATGTCAGGGCTAAACTTCTGTAGTATCTCAACTTCTACATTGTAGAAAGGTGCTTCTAAGATATCACGTCCTGGATGTATACGGACTAGAATGTCACCTTGAGAACGATTCTTCTGAATGATGAAGACCGATGTGGGTAGTTTTGCTTCAGGAAACACGCGACGTTTTGGGTCATCTTTTTGGGGAAACCCATCAATTTGCAATGGCCGGTGCTCTTTTAGCAACCAATGTCTCACTCCGCTTGTAAAACTGTCACCTAGCCATGACATAGGTACGATATATCCACAACGCCCTGCGTTGTTTAGAACATTGATCCCAAGCAACATGAAGAAATGATACCAGTTTAGGCGTCCACCCGATTCTTTTGCTGGAGCATACGGCGGTGCAATTTTTAGAAAATCCCGTTCATCTATGATTCTTCCCAAGGAATCTTCTGATAATTCGTCATACGGCGGATTCCCCACCACGGCGTCGAACCCGCCGTTCTCCTTCCAGTCGGCGCGTTCGAGGTCAATGAAGACTTCGGGGAATTCGAGGTCCCAGTGGAAAAAGCGTTTTTCGGCGTAGAGGGCGCGGGCCTGCGCCAGGACTTCACGGTAGGGTTTTCCCAGGCCGGCGGGGTCGGCTTTGAGGGCGTCTGCGCCGTAGAGGGTGAGGAATTCGGCGGCGCGCGCGACGCCGAAGTGCTGCGCGACGTAGATGTCGAGCAGTTGTTTGTAGGGGGTGGCGGCGCGGTCGAATTCCTTGAAGAGCGCGCCGCTCTCCTTCACCTCGGCCAGGGTCACGTCGCTGAGGGCGCCGATGCCGCGCATGATCTCGGCGGCGCGCAGCAGGCCCACGAACGGCCCGGTGAGGAAGGTGATCTGCGCCCCGTCGCCGCCGCGCAACTCCGCGTCCACGTCCCGCGCCCGCGCCCCGATGAGGCTGTTGCCGCAGCGCAGGTGGTGATCCAGGAAGCTGAGCGGCGCGCCGAGCGTGAAGCAGTCCAGCCACAGGCTCACTTTCGCCAGCTCCACCGCCATCGGGTTGAGATCCACGCCGTAGATGCAGCGCTTGAGGACGTGGCGCTTGAGCAGGGTCACGTCGGTGAGGCGGGCGGGGTCCACGCTCACTTGCTGGCGCTCCATCTCCGCCAAGATGCCGGCGCGCATCCCGGCGAAGAAGTCGCCGACGCAGGGGAAGCCGTCGAGGAAGCGCACCAGGCGGTCGGTGACGTAGTCCACCGCCTCCACCAGGAAGTGGCCGCTGCCCATCGCCGGATCGAGCACCTTGACGTCGAAGAGGTCGCGCAACACGTCGCCGGCGACCGCGCGGAGCAGGGCGGGGCGGTCGGGATTGGCCACGCCCTCCATCTCGCGCTTGCGGCGCAGGGTTTTTTCGTAGGCGCGCTCGGCGGCGTAAAGCCGGGGGCGCAGCGCCTCGAATTTCTCGTCCAGCACCGGCCCCAACGTGTGCCGGACGATGTATTTCACGATGTAGTCGGGCGTGTAGTACGAGCCGGTGGCCTTGCGCTCGCGGCGGTCGTTGGCGAGATAGACCGCGCCGCGCGGCAGGACGCGCTCGCGGGCGTTGGCGCCGCGCCCCTCGCTCAACACCGCCAGCTTGCGGCGTTGGGCTTCGGCGTAGGGCGCGATCTCCTCGGTCTTTTTGCCCCTGACCACGGCCATATCCTCGGCGGCGACGGCCAGCTTGAACTCCAGCAGGCCCTCGTAGATGCTGCCCAACTGGCGCACGCCCAGGCTCTTGTAATCCATGCAGACCAGGTCGCCGCGTTTGGCGTCCACGTCGCGGGCCAGACGGTCCAGCCCCAGGGCCAGGGCGCGGTCGGGGATGGCCGTTGCCAGCAGGAAGCGCGCCGCGCGGGCCTCGCGGCCCATATCGCCGGGCGCGGGCTGCGTCGTGAACAGGCCGCCGTTGTAGACGGGGACGTTGTGCGCCGGGCTGCCGCGGTCTACCAGCGCGAAGAGCGCGCTCAGGCGCGCGTAGAGCTGCGTACTGTCGTCGCGGTAGGCGGCGGCCAGCTGCGCGGGCGCGGCGTCTTCGAGGGGGCCGGCGATCCTGGCGATCTCGGCGGTCAGCCGTTGCAGGCCGGCCTGCCGGTAGCCGTGTTGTTCGCGCGCGGGCAGCAGATCGCGGCTCTCGGCGTAGAGCAAGAAGAGCAGGCGGTAGAGAAAGGTCAGCGTTCCCAGGAAGACCGTCTGCAACTGCGCCTCGCGCTCGGCGGCGGGCAGCGCCAGCAGCGCTTCGGCGCCGCCCATCCCGTTGACGAACCCGGCGGCGAAGTGCGGGAAAATCTCCTCGAAGACGCGCTCCTTCAGCCGTTCGCCCAATTGGCGGGCGTAGGCGGCGCTTTCCTCCACCAGCCGGTCCAGGAACGCCGGCGCGCGCGTCGCGCCGGCGCCGGGCGCAAAGGCCGCGGCGCGGAAGAACAGGTAGAAGTAGCGGAACGCCAGACCGGGTTCGGGCGAGGCGAGGGCCTCTTCGAGGTCAATCTCGTAGTAGTTGGTGGCGCGCGAATGGGCGCGGGCGCTGTACAGCCGCCAGACCTTGCCGTTGGTCACGATGCCCCAGGGCGCCGCGGCGTTTTCGAGCAGCGCGACCACCTGCGCGCCGGGGTTCTCGTTGGGGCGCGCCGGGTCGCGGTTCTCGTCCTTGCCGTCGAGGTAGCGGTTCCAGGGGTAGGCCAGGGCGAAGGCGACGGGCGTTTTTTCCGGCGCTGCGCCCGCGTACAAGCGGAAATCGGGGGCGCCGTCGCCGGGTTCCACGCGGAAGCCCAGCAGCGCCAGCAGCGGGCGGATCAGCGCGTCGCGCCCGTCTGCCGGCGACTCCGCCAGGCGGCGGCGCGTCTCGGCGAACGTCTTGCGCACCTCGCGGAAGGCGCGATTGCGCTCCTCGGCGTTCCACTCCGGCAGATCGGGCAGGCGCTCGTTGAGATAATAATCGGAGAAGAGCGCGCGGTTGTTGAAGAACGGCTCGGACCACTCGGCCACCGTGAAGGCGCTGCGCAGCTTGTCGTACTGCGCGCCGGCGTCGGGGTTCCCGGCGGCGTCGCGCTCGGTCAGCGTAAAGCGGCGCAGGACGCGCAGAGCCACCGCGTCGGGCCTGGCGCGCTCCACCGTGAGCGTTCGCAGGCGCACCGCCGGGCTGCGGACGGCGCCGGCGGCGCTCAGCAAACCGGGCGCCTCGCGTTCCAACAGCGCAAAATCGAGCTGCTCGTACTGCGGCGTCGTGAGCACCAGCAAGAAATCGCCGACGCGGTCGCGGAAAGCGTGGGCCAGCTCGCGCGCGCGCAAAGCGGTGATGGACTTCAGCTCGAAGAGATATACCTCCAGCAGCAGCGCGCCATCGTCCACGCTGGCCAGGCGCTCGACGCGGGTCAGTGCGCGGCGGAGATCGTCGCCGAGGCCCAGCGCTTCGGGCGTCATCGGCAGGCGCGTCTCGGCGGGGTATCCCAGATAGACAAACAACTCCGCCAGCGCGTCGTTCCCGGCGAGCGCCTGGAGGTGCGCCGGTTTCAAGTCGCGGTCTTCGCGTGGGTATTCGGGCATGGGCGAGTCTCCGTTTTTGAGGGGGTGTTCTATTTTTTAACGGTTTTAGTATAAGCCAGGGCGGCTCAAAGCGCAACCGGCGGGCGGGGGGAGGGGGAGGGCGTTTGCGTTTCGCAAAGCCCAAGTCGCCCGCGTCATTCGCCCGGCGGTCAACCGCCGGGCGACGGGATCACGCCCCGTAAACGGGGCTTCCGGAAGCCCGCTTTAGCGGGCGTGGCTCCGTAGCGCGGGCGTTGACGCCCGCGCGTGAGCGGCGAACATACCGATGCGAAACGCAAACGCCTACTATCATTCTATGTCCCCCGGAGTGATGATCCTGGTGTCCACTTTCCCGGCTTCGAAGGCGGCCATGATCGCCTCGTGCGCTTCGTGGGCGTGCATGTCGTCGAGTGTATGCACCAGGTAAGCATTGATCCTTTGGTCATCCACCGGCGCGGCTTGCAGCCGCGCGATCAATCCCTGGACAATGGGGGGACGGCGCACCGGATATTGGTCGGCGATGGCCTGCAGGCCGGCGATGGACACTTCGCGTTTTGGCGATGGTTGCTGCCGGTCGTCCAGGTAAGCCCACAGGATTGCTTCCATTCCCCGGCCCATTCGCCCCCAAATCTTCGGCAACCGGTCGGACAACCAGTCGTTCTCGCAGTCCAAGAGCGCAAACAGCGCCGGACCGGCGGCTGCGCCCGGGTAGCCCAAGATTTCCAGGGCGTGGAGGGGCGCCCAACTGGCGTTCTCGGCCGGCCACCCGTTCAACAGGCCAGGATCCAAAACCATGCGCTCCAAATCGGGCGCGGCGCGCCGCCAGGCAGCGTAGCGCGTGCAATCGGCGCAGCGTTCCTCGTCCAGGTCCGGCCCCCACGTCAGCAGCTTTTGCGCCGGATCGGCATACTGGCCGGCGGGCGGGGCGACGTGATCGGGCGCGCGCGGCGGCGTCGCGGGCGGCGTGAGGTCGGGCCACATCAGCGCGTCTCTCAACAACAAGTCATGCAATGCCGTCTCACGCGCGCCGGGCGCTTGCCGGGAATTGGAATCGAACTCGCGCCTTGCCAGCAGGCGGGTGAATTCGCCCATCAATCGTTCGTAATCTTTTTTGTTCAGGAACGGGTGGTCGCCGCCAAAACGGGCAAATATCTGACGATATTCCCGGTAGTAGCGGGGGCTCTCGTTGATGAACGGCCCGTGTGGCCCCTTTAATTTCGCGGTGACAATTTCCACTTCAGCTGCGCCATATCGCGCAATGAGCCGGTTAATCGTTGCGCGATCAATTGGCCCCACGACGGCGGCGGCGATGACCTTCTTCAGGAGTTCCTCGCGGCGCGCGATGATACGCCGTCGTTCTTCCGGCGTAGGGTAGCTGGTGGGCCGGGCGACAGGTGGTTGAGAACGACGTTGGGGCAATTCGAGCTTTCTGGTCATCTCTGTATCCTTTCAAATCCCCGTTGCGGGTGGTTTCCAAAGCGAATTTTCATCTGCGGGTGTGGCCCTGTGGCGCGCCGGTGACGCCTGCGTGGGAGTCAGAATCTATAATAGCCGGCCTGTTTCCGTGTTCAAATGGTCTTGCAGCAACGTGAGAATGGCGCGCGCCTGCGGATGATCGGGAAGACTGCTCAAGCGGTCTTCCAGGTCTTGGAGACTTTCTCTGAGACAATTGTCCGATACGGGATTGGCCAGGACTGCCGGGTCGAGTTCCAGGGCGCGCTCGAAATCTTTCAGCGCCGCAGCGAACTTACCCCGTTTGGAATAGATCACGCCACGGTTAGCCCAGGTTATCGCGTTGTACGGGTCAAGTATCAGCGCATGGGTGTAATCGGCGCATGCGGTCGCAAGGTCGCCGAGTTGATAGTGGGCAAATCCGCGTCTGATCCATAGCGCGGCGTCTTCTGGGCCTGCTTCGAATATCGCCTGCGGATTTACCGGCGCTGTGCGCGGCAATGCCGTTTTGACAGGGGCGCCGGCGGGTTGGGCGGCAGCGCTGTCCGTGGGCCTTAACGGCGCCGGTGGGGGGTCCTGGGCGGCGCGTTTTGTGTCGGTCGTGGCATTGCCGGCAGGGGCCGTCTTTTCCGATTCAATTTCGGCGAGTATGGCGCCGAGCCGGCGGCGGGTGTTGTCGCTGAGAGGAACCCGTGATTGCTCCAGGAGCACGCGCAGGAAGAGGGTGATGACATTCTCACCCTGGGCATCGGTCTGGGTGGAGAGGTCGTTGAGGAGGGTATGGATGCGGGCGAAGGGGTTGATCCGGGCCAGGATGTGTCTGCGCCAGGGGGCAATGCGCGGATCGGCAAAGATGGCGCCGATGGTTTTCTCGTCGTTGAAAACGCGGCTGTATTCGAGCAGCGGGCGCAGACGATCTTTGAGATGCTCTGGGAAAGCCGGCGCAGTTTGGGTTTCGGGCTCTTTGTTGTCAGCCGTCGTGGCCTGGGGTGGGGGCGGATAGATGGATTCAAGTTGGGAGAGCAGCTCGGATATCTCCTGGCGGGACTCGGCGTCAAGCGGCGTGGAAGATTGGCCGAGCAGGGCGCGTAGGAAAACAACCAGCGCGTTTTCACCGTGTTCGTCGGCTTGCGCCGGAAAGGTGGCGACAATGATACGTAAGCGGGTTATCGCTGTGGGTAATGCGGCAACGAAATAGCGCAGATACGCGATGCTGGAATTCTCAAAGATAGCGCAGAACGTGTCGTTATTCTCAAGAACGCCGGTGTGTAGGAGAGCCGCCCTCAGGCGACGGTCAATATCTACGGGCATCATGGGCATAGTCATGACGCATCCTCATGTGAAGTATCCGTCTTTCGCTCTATGTACGGTTCCAGAAACCGTCGCAGCACTTCCGCCAGATCGTCGCCCACGACGACGCCGGCTCCGTTCTGGACGTTGATGGTGAGGTTCTCGATGACGATGACGATGGGCGGCGCGCCGGCAATCCCCTCCAGTGGAATCCGCAATGGCTTGGGGAGGGTGACGGACGGCGGTTCGGGCGCATTTTGAGGCGCCTCAGAATGCGGTGCCTCAGCCGGGGGTTCGGGAGCCGGCTCGCTGTCCGGCGCGGCGGCGGCGCTTTCCGGTTCGGGCGCCGGCGGCAGTTCCGGGGGCTGCCCGGCGAACTGTCGCGCCAGCTCCCGGTGTTCCGGCACGTTCTCCAGGAATGACCGGCGCAGGCCCTCGTCAGTGATTTTGGCGGCGCGTTCCTGCATCTGGCTGTGCAGCGCGGCGAGCAGCGGCGCGGCGCGCTCGTCGCCGGCGGCGCGCAGGACGCGGCAGCACGCCACCAACGCCTGCTGTGGATGTTCGGCCCCTTCCAGCGTGGGGTTTTCTTCGAGGATGGGCCACAGCTCTGCCACCCAGGCCGACGCTTGCGGCAGATTGCCTTGCGTCAGCGCGACGTGCGCCAGCCCGGCCAGGTCTTCTGCTATGTATTGCGTCTGATTGGCGGCGCGGCGCAGGGCAAGCGCCTCCTGAAAATGCGATTCGGCCTGGGCGTAGTCGCCTGACGCCAGATAGAGCCCACCGAGGTTGTTGAGCGTCCAGCCCTCGGCCTTGCGCGCCCCCAACGTCCGCTCCAGGGCCAACGCCGCGTTGAGATAGCGCTGCGCGGCAGCGTACTCGCCCAACCGCGTGGTCACGAAGCCGAGGTTGTCCAGTGTGACGGCCTCGCCCGGACGCGAGGCGATCTCGCGCCAGATCGCCAGCGATTGTTCGAGGTGCGCGCGCGCTGCGGCGTAGCTGCCCAGCGTTTGCAGCAGCAAGCCCAGATTGTTGAGCGTGGACCCCTCGCCGGCCCGGTCGCCGATCTCGCGACGGATGGCGAGGGCGTCGGCATAGTATTGTTGCGCTTGCGCGTATTCGCCCATCTCGCTTAAAACCAATCCCAGATTGTTGAGCGTGGCCGCCTCGCCGCGCCGGTCCGCCAGGGCTTGTGAGAGGATCAACGATTGTTGGTAATGCGCCTGTGCTTCGGATAGATGCGATTGTCGCCAGGCGGTGATGCCCATCCCACGCAGTGCATCCCCCTCGCCGCGCCGATCTCCAACGGCGCGCGCCAGGTTTAACGCCAGCCGGTATTGCGCGCGCGCCGCCGCCTCGTCCCCGGAACGTTCCAGGGCGCTGGCCCACCAGACGTACCCGGCCGCCTCGCTGGCCGGATCGCGCGCGGTCTGAGCCAGCGCGACTGTCTTCTGCGCCATTGCGATGGCTTGCGTGTAATCGCCGGTAGCAAAGGCGTAGCGGGCCTGGCGCGCGGCGACCTGCGCCTGTTTGCCGGATTCCCGAAATTTCTCTCCCAATCCGGCCATCGCCGCCAAATCTTGCGCCTGGAGTTGCCGTGCCCCCTGCAAATGGCAAATTTCCTCGCGGGCCAGTAGCAGCGCGAAGCGCCGCTCGTTTTCGGCGTCCGGCGTGATCGCCAACGCTCGACCGTAGTAATCCACCGCAGCGGCGTTTTCGTAGGCTGCGGCGGCCTGTTGCGCGGCCTTTTGCAGGTAGTCCAATGCTTGCGGCTGCGCCTCGGCTATTCCCTGTTGGTACGCGGCTTCGTAGTGATGCGCCAGCTTGCCGTAGTGCGGCGCCAGGTTATCGCCGTAAAGCGTTTCCAAGGCGCGGGCTGCGATGTGATGCAGCCGGGAGCGGCGCGCGCGGAGCTGCATCTTGTAGGCCGCGTCGCGCAGCAGCGCGTGTTTGAAGATGTAGCGGATTTGACTCAACGCGGCCCAGATGGCGGCTTCCTCCGCGGCTGTGATCTTTTCCCCCAGGTTTTCATCGTCGGACAACATCTGCACCAGGGCGCGCACTTCGAACTCCCGCCCCAGGATGGCCGCTGTCTGCACGACCTCGCGCACGTCCTGCGTCAGCCGGTCCAGCCGGGCCGTGAAGATGGCCCGTACATCCGGCGGCAGCAGGGCGTCCCGCAGCGTCTCCACGATGTGCCAGCGCGCATCGCGTAGTTCGATGGCCCCGGCTTCTTGCAGGTACAGCAGGATTTGTTCCACGAAGAAGGGGTTGCCCTCGGAGCGTTCCACCAATACGTTTGCCAGGTTGGCGGCGACCGGGTTCCCCAACAATTCGGCGGCCAGTTGGAGGATGCCCGCGTCTGACATGAACGCCAGATTCAGCCGCTCGTGCGGCACGTCCGCCAGCGCCGGGCCGGCGTCGTCTGCCGGGCGCGTGGTGACGAGGAAGGCCAGCGGATACTCTGCCAGCGCGCGCGCCAGCCGGGTGACGAACGCCGCCGATACGTCGTCCAGCCATTGGACGTCCTCCAGGATGAGAACGACCGGCTGGCGCGCCGCTTCGGCCTGGATCAGAGTCTTGATCGCGGTGAGGGTCAGTTCGTACCGGCCCTGGGGATCGAGTTGCGTGTAGAGCGAACTCTCCCAGTGCAGATCCACCAGCGCGCCCAGCAGCGACCGGGTGCGGTTGAGCTCCGCGCCCACGGTCTGGTCCGTCACGGCAGCGATCAGTTGATCCAGCTTGCGGTTGAAGCTGCGCTTGTTGTGGGCCTCGGACTGCGCCAGCGATTGTTCGAAATAGCTCCGCAGCCAGTAGCGGAAGGGATTCAGCGGCTCGCGCAAAGTCTGGTCGGTCTGGCAGAAGCAGCATTGTGGAACCGCGCCGGGGGCGGACGCGAGCTGTTGGAGAAATTCCGCCACGAGCCGGCTCTTGCCCAGGCCGGCTTCCCCTTCGACGACCAGCATGCCGGCGCAGCCGCCGCCTGGCGCGTCCAGGAGCGGCTGCACAAACGCCCGCAGGCGCGCCAGCTCGGCTTCCCGCCCGATGAGGGACCCCCGGTAAAGTTGGGAGCCGGGCGCGTGCCGTTCCACCAGCGCGTAGACGGCTTTGGGTTGGTCGAAGCCCTTGAAGGTGTGGCTGCCGGCCGGAGCGATCACGAAGCGGCGTTCGGCGCGCCGGGCGGCTTCTTCGTCCAGCCAGATCGTCCCCCAGGGCGCCGCCATCATCAGCCGCGCGGCCAGGTTGACGCCGTCGCCGTAGCAGGTGAAAGCGCCGCGCTCGGTGGAGCCGGCCAGGCCGGTGAACAACGGGTGGTAGGTGATGCCGGCGCGAAAGGTGCCGGGCGTTTGCGTGCTGAGTTCCAACACGAAATTGAGCGCGCGTTCCACGTCGTCTTCGTAACCGACGGGCATCCCCCAGCACAACAGGATCATGCAGCCCTTGTCGCCAAAATCCACCAGGTTGAGGTATCCGCCCAGCTGTTGTTGGAGCGTGAACACCGATTGCATGAAGATCGCCAAATCCTGGCTGGTCTCGATCCCCATCAGTTTGACGAAGACGACCACGACCTGGCGAAAATCGCCGGTGTTGGTGCGCTGGAGGACGGCGGCGGGAATGAACGCCTGCTCGCAGGCGGCGTACGGGTGGGGCGGGGCG
>DAOUFX010000521.1:0-5928 GCA_034429675.1 Anaerolineae bacterium
CACACCTCCCGCCCCCACCGGCAGCCGCCCCGACGCTCCGCCCAAAACGCCCGACACGACCTCTCAAGATTGCCCGGAAACAAACGACCCCGCCAGACCGGAGGAGCAAGTCACGCGCGGCATCCGCCCCACCCTGCCCTGGCAACGCAAACCGCGAGGAGGCGCCTAGATGCCGTCCGACATCACGCTGGTCAATCTAAACATGCTCTTTCTGCGCTACGGCGCGGAAGTCGAACGCGAGCTGCACGTCCCGCTGGGCTGCCTCTACCTGACGCGCGCGCTGGAAGACGCCGGGTTCGCGGTGGACTTCCGCGACTACCAGACGTGCGACGGCGGCGATCCCTTCGAGCTGGACACGTTCCTGGATTTTGTGCGCGATCCGGCCCCGGTGATCGGGCTTTCGTGTATGGCAAACCTGTTGCCGTTCACGCTGCTGGCCGCCAAAGCGCTCAAAGAGCGCTACCCGGATCGCCTGATCGTGCTCGGCGGCGTGGGGACGAAAGCCGTGGAGGATAAAGTTTTACGGCGCTTCCCGTGGATTGACGTCATCGCGCGCGGCGAGGGCGAAATGACCGGGCCGGCGCTGCTCCACACGCTCAACAACGGCAGGGATTTGTCGCAGGTGCGGGGAATTTCGTATCGCGCCGGCGACGCCGTCCACCACAACGCCGACGGCGCGCGCGTCCAGGATCTGAACAGCATCCCCTTCCCCGCCTTCCACAAAGTGGACTTGATGCGCTACGCGGGCTACGGCCTGATGACCAGCCGGGGCTGCCCCTACCTCTGCACGTTCTGCTCGGTGGCGCCGGTGTGGAATCACGAGAGCTACTCACGCAGCCCGGAGAACATCGTCGCCGAGATGAAGGTGCTGCACGAAGAAGCCGGCGTCAAGCTCTTCTTGTTTCAGGACGAATTTTTCGTCTCCGGCAAGCCGCACGTGATGGCCTTCTGCCGCGAGCTGGAAAAGTCGGGGTTGGCCATCAAGTGGAAAGCGTTTGGGCGCGTCAACCTGACCGACGTGGAGATGATGCAGGCCATGGCCGACTGCGGCTGCGTGGAGCTGCGTTTCGGGATCGAGTCAGGCTCGGACAGAATCCTGAAGCTGATCAAAAAAGGATTCACCGCCGCCGAAGTCCTCGACCTCATCCCCAAAGCCGTCGAAATCTTCCCACGGGTGGACACGTTTTACGTGTGGGGATTCCCGTTCGAGACGCTGGAAGACTTCAGCCAATCCTTGTTCCAGATGGTGACGTTCAGAATGATGGGGGCGCGCATCCTGCCCAGCCTGCTCTCGCTGCTGCCGCAGACAGAAATCTACGAGACGCTGCCGCCCGACACCCGCCTCGAATTTTGCCCGTACCTGCTGCCGGAGTTCGTCTTCACCGGGCACGAGATCGTGCGCGGCAGCAACGTCGAATTGCCGGAGCCCTACGGGCGGTACTTCGATCTCATCACGCAGAATCCCGACATCTTCCCCGGCTTCTTCCACGTGGACATGGAACACAACGTGCTGCCCAAACTAGACATGCTGCGCGAATTCGGTTTCTACCTGCCCGCCGAGGTGGTGGAGACGCCGGACCCCGAAAGCTGCGGGGCGCATTCGCCGCGGATCGTTGCGCAGAATTAGGAATTGAGGGATTAGGGATTAGGGATAGGGATTAGGGATTGAGGGAATTGGGAATTGGGGCGACTAAACACGCTATTCCCCTATTCCCCTATTCCCCCAATCCCTGCTTTTTCAACCCCAAAATCCACGCCGCCTTGTCCACCTGCGGCGCCGCGTAGACGGCGAAGCGATCCAGCAGCACGCCGGGGTTTTCTTCGATGATGACCATGTCGCGGTGCGCCGGCAGCACGAAGCGCTGCGCCGCCGCGTGATCCAGGAAATCCACCAGCCGGTCGTAGTAGCCGCCGACGTTCAGCAGACCGCAAGGCTTGTGATGCAAGTCGAGCTGCGCCCAGGTGAGCACCTCGAAGAACTCCTCGAACGTTCCGAAGCCGCCGGGCAGCGCCACGAACCCGTCCGCCAGCTCGGCCATCAGCGCCTTGCGCGCGTGCATCGAATCCACCACCCGCAGGTCAGGCAGGCTGGTCAGCGCGACCTCCTTGTCGGCCAGATCGCGCGGGATGACGCCGGTGACGTCGCCGCCGGCCTGCAAAACCGCCGCCGCCAGCGCGCCCATCATCCCGACGCTGGCCCCGCCGTAGACCAGCGCGAGATTACGCTTGGCCAAAGCGCGGCCCAGAGCAGTCGCCGCGCGAAGGTAGGCCGGGTCGGCCCCGGCGCTTGACCCGCAAAACACGCAAACCCGTTTCATCGTCATAGCACCCAATCCGGGTACAGCTTGTAGAATTCCTCGGCCGTCATCCCAAAGAAAAGCTCGTCAAAATATTGTCCCAGGGTGAAGACCGTGCGGCGCACCTGTCCCTCCAGCTTAAAGCCCAGACCCTTGTGCAACGCCTGAGAGGCGGGGTTGTTGCTGTAAACCGTCGCCGTTACCTTCTGATAGCGCAGCTCTGTGAAGAAATAGCGCAGCACCAACAGCACCGCCTCGGTGGCGTATCCCCGGCCGCGATACGGCTCGGCGATGCCCAGGCCGTACATAAAACAGCCCACCCGCCGGTCGCAGGTGTGAGAGTTAATGATACCGACCACGTCGCCGTCGGTATTTTCGATGACGAAGTCAAAGAGATCGCTGCCCGAATCGGGCGTCGCCATCCGTTCGAAATGCTTGCGCGTAGACTCCAACGAGCCGGGAAAGCGGACATAGTCCGAGAAGCGGGCCATGTCGGTATCGCCGCCCCACTGAAAAAACACGTCGGCGTCCTGCGGTTCGACGCCGCGCAATCGCACCAGTTTGCCTTGGAAGATGTTGTTTGACACGAGTGTACTCCTGAAAATGTGATTGAGGGATTATGGGATTGGGGAATTGAGGGATTGGCAAACCTGGGCCCCCCCCCAATCCCTTAATCACCGAATTCCCCAATTCCTTTCCTGACCTATAGTTCGGCGATGTAGATTTCGTAGGGCGCAACGGTCAGGGCGGACAGGTCGCCAGGTTGGGCGCGGTTGACGCTGGAGAAGAGCAAGCGGCGCGCGGGCGGCAATTCGTCAAACGCCAACGTCTGCGCCTGAGCCGAGAAGTTGAGCACGACCAGGCAGGTCTGCGCCGGGGAACCGTTCTCGGCAGGCAGCGTCCGCAGGAAGCACAGGCAATCCGCGACATCCGCCAGCAGCGGCGTGTAGTCGCCGGCGATGAGCGCCGGGGTCCGGCGGCGCAGCGCCAATATGCGCTTGTAAAAATGCCACAGCGAGCCGGGATCGGCCATCTGCTCCGCCGCATTGACGCCCTGGGCGTAGTTGGGATTCACCGGCAGCCAGGGCGCAACCCCCGCCGGGCAGAATCCGCCCTGGGGCGCGTTGTCCCATTGCAGCGGCGTGCGGCAACGATCGCGCGAGCTCCGGCGCACCATCTCCGAGGCTTTCTCCGGCGGCATACCGTGCGCCACAGCCAACGCATACTGGCGCAGGGCCACCACGTCGCGAATCTGGTCGAGGTCGTCCAGAATCAGATCGGTCATGCCGATTTCTTCACCATTATAAAGGAAGGGAGTCCCGCGCAGCGTGAGAAGCAGCGCCAGAGAAACCTGCGCCAATTCGCGGTCGTGCTCTCCGTCGGCGTAGCGGGTCCACACGCGCGAGTTGTCGTGATTGCCGAGCGTATTGCAGGGCCAGGCGCCGGCGGGCGACAGCTCCTGCCGCTCCTGCTGATTCTCGCGGGCGTGCGTCGGGGTCAGATGATCGGTGTTCATCAGGGGGAAATTGAACACGAGGTGCAGCTCGTTTTGGCCGTCGCCGTAATAGGCGACGTCGTCCGTCTCGCCCACCAACACCGCGTCGGGATAGGCGTTCACGACCGTGCGTAATTCCTGCATCAGTTCGTGCATCCCGGGCTGCTCAACCTGATTCTCAAACAAAAGCTTCCACTGTTCCTGTAATGCCTCGTGTTCCTCAGGCGTCACAGCCTTCTCCCACGCCTCAAAAAGCTGAACCAACGTCATCGTAGCCGTGTGGTCGGGCATGTCGGGGTGCTCGAAGATGGTGCCGATCGCGTCGAGGCGGAAACCATCCACGCCCATATCCAGCCAGAAACGCACGGCGTCCCACATTGCCGCGCGCACCTGCGGATTGCGCCAGTTCAGGTCGGGCTGCTCTTTGAGGAAGTAGTGGTAGTAATACTGATCCCGCGCCTCAACATACTCCCACGCCGAGCCGGTGAACGCGGATTCCCAGTTGTTCGGCGGAAGGCGCTCCCCGTCGGGGCCGATGCGCCCGTCGCGCCAGACGTACCAGTCGTGCTTCGGATTGTCGCAGGAAGAACGCGATTCCGCAAACCAGGCGTGACGATCCGAGGTGTGATTGAAGACCATGTCCAGGATGACCCGGATGTCGCGCTTGTGCGCCTCGTCCAGAAAGACCTTGAAGTCATCCAGCGTGCCGTACTCCGGCTCAACGTTGACATAGTCCGCAACGTCATAACCGCAATCGGCCTGCGGCGAGGGAAAATGCGGCGAAAGCCACAGCCCATCCACGCCCAACTCTTTGAGATAATCCAGTTTCGCCGTGATGCCCTTGAAGTCGCCGATGCCATCGCCGTTGCCGTCCGCGAAACTACGCGGGTAGATTTGATAGAAAACGGCTTTTTGCCACCAGTGTAACGTGTCCATGAGTCTCCTTAGAAAATAGTCGAAAGTCAAAAGTTAAAAGTTAAAAAGTCGAAAGTCCGGAGTTGCCTTCGCCGGCCAGGGGAAAGGGGGTGTTTTTGCACACGGGGTACCGTGTGCAAAAAAATACCTTCCTTTTGACCTCTGCCATCGCATCGCGATTTCGACCGCCGCTCACAAACAACAAACCCTTCCGTGGATGGAATAAGCACGGAAGGGTTCTTTCGATGGACAGAAGTTGCTTATGCGGGGATTTTGGTCCCGCATTCGGGGCAGAATTTGGCGCCTTTGGCCTCGGCGCCGCACTGCGGGCAGACGCCGGCGGGAGTGCGCTCAATCTTCGCCCCACATTCGGGGCAGAACTTAGCGCCCATCACGGGCTTGCCGCACTTGGGGCAGTTGTCGGCCACAGGTTGGATCATCTGAGCGCCGCACTGCGGGCAGAACTTCGTGCCGGGCGCGGCCAGCGTGCCGTCGTTGGGGCAACGCGCCGCGCTTTCGCGCGCCGTCTTCACCGTCTCGCCCGCCGTTTTCACCGTCTCGCCCACCTGCTTGAAGACCTCGCCCAGGCCCAGCGCGCTGGCAAAGCCCTTGAGCGCGGAGCCGGCCTGCTCGGCCCGGGCTTCGGCGATCTCGTTGCTGCGCGGGGTATGTTCGTTGCAGTATCCGCTCTGCTCGTCATAATCGGAGAGGCAGACGATCCGGGAACAGGTGGGGCACTCGCGGAAGCGCGCCTTGACCTGGCCCCAGGCCTTCTCCAACTGCTGCGGCGTCAGCGTATGCACATATCGCGGATCTTCCCCGGCGACGTTGGTAGACAGCGCCCCACCGACCAGTGGGACTTTGCGCAACAACCCACCGAGAGCCTGCCGGCCAAGATCCTGGGCAACCGTCGCCACCACTTCCGGCTGGCTGCGATACTCGCGGTTACACGCTTCGCAGTAGAAAACCGCATAAGGTCCGCTGCCATCGTTGCGGACATCATAGTTAGGCATGCGACTTGGTTCAGACATTTGAAATTCTCCTTTTTCAACGGTCATGATTCCCGCCAATATGGGGGATTGTACTCGTAACTGTTGACAAGTCAACAGTTCGCAAACATCGGATGACAAACGCCATTCATCTATAAGCCACCGCCAAAGTAGAGACGCAAAATTTTGCGTCTCTTTCCCCCGCAGAAGAAGACGCAAAATTTTGCGTCTC
>DAOUFX010000522.1:0-19478 GCA_034429675.1 Anaerolineae bacterium
CGCAACCCGCCCCCAAACCCTCACCCCCAGATTTTTGAGAAGATACTTTGAATGTGGTGGGAATTATGCGAGCAGACCGGCTTCTCTCGTTGATGATGTTGTTACAAAACCGAAGACAAATGACGGCGGAAGAATTAGCCAACGAACTGGAGGTATCAAAACGGACCATTTATCGCGATATTGATGCCTTGAGTGTTGCTGGCGTGCCGGTCTACGCCAATGGAGGGCCTGGCGGCGGATACGCTTTGCTGGACAGCTATCGCACTACGCTTACCGGACTGAATGAAAATGAGATCCGCGCCCTTTTTATGCTGACCATCCCTGGCCCCCTATCAGATTTGGGCGTGAGCCAGCAGCTTAAAGCCGCTATTCTTAAATTGACCAGTGCATTGGCTGATGATTACCATAACCATGCCAATGACCTCCGTCAACGTTTGCACCTGGATGCGGCAAGCTGGTTTCAAGCAGACGAGCCGGCGCCGCACCTGAAAACTGTACAAGAGGCAGTCTGGCAAGATCGTCAATTAGTCGTTTCTTATCGCCGCCGTAACGGCGCGGTGAGTGACCAGACAATTTCGCCCTATGGCTTGGTAGCCAAAGCCAGTATTTGGTATCTGGTTGCTGCCGCCGAACATGGGATGCGCGTGTATCGGGTATCGCGAATGGAAGCTGTTCAAATGACCCAAACCCGTTTTACCCGCCCCCAAGATTTTGATCTGGCTGACTTCTGGGCAGGTTGGATGACCAGCTATAAGACCAGCTTGCCAAAATATCCGGTGACCTTGCGCATTGGGCCAGACCTGGTTCCAGTTTTGCCTTATATTTTGGGAAAAGGTGTGCAGTCGCTTATTGAACAAGCCCGGCCCGACTCGCAAGGTTGGCGAATCGTAGAGTATACCTTTGAAAGGATTGAAGAGGCCCAAACCTATATATTAGGAATGGGTGCATCCGTGGATGTCATTGCCCCTGAAGAGTTGCGGATCAGGGTATTGCAATTAGCCACAGAGGTTGTGGCGCATTATTCTCGTTGAAACGCTGCCCGCCAACGTTTCTGAAGGAAGGGATATTATTCCCGTACAGACGCAAGATATTGCGTCTTCCCCCAGCGCACCCGTCAACACGAGGTCTTTCGTCGTGCCGCACTTGACAAAGGTAAACAATGCCCCCGACATGACAAACGCGATCACGATCCGGATGCCCATTCTGATTTGGTGGGATAGCAACGTTGTGTCGCTTGCACCGGTAGAAAGATGCCCGGTGAACACCCATTTGACCGCAAACGTCAAGACAATATCGCCGATCCAGAGCAGAAAGAGATACGGCATGATCGTTTTAAAATTCGACTTTTCAGATTGTGCGCTTTCCACAACGGCCTTCTCTTACCGTCATATTCTCTTTGCCCATGTCAAGGTTTTGGGCTTCCATAGTGCAACGATGATCACTGCTATGATGACGTAGGGACTATATTCCAACCAGTTGTACGCGGGAGAGCGCGATACCCCACTGGCAATGACCTGGGCTGTATAGGTGTATATCCAGTGGAAGAAAATAGCCGTCCAAATGCTCCCGCCCGTGTTGTTATGAAGCCAGGTAAACAAGACCGATAGCGCCGTGACCCCACACACAAATCCAAGAAAAGGAATCCCTAACTCATGTTGCGATGTCCCTATCAAGTGAAAGAGCGGCCAGTGCCATAAGCCCCATCCCACGCCGACAATGACCGACGAGACCAGCGCATTCCACTTTGTCTGCAGCCGGTCTAGCGCATAACCGCGCCAACCGATTTCTTCTGACAGCGGGCCAAGAATAATCAATGGGAGGAGGCTCCCAAGTTGCGCCACAAATAAGGTCAAGTCAAACGTTTGCCCCAACAGGCGGATGATCACAAG
Organism: Anaerolineae bacterium; assembly: GCA_034429675.1. GTDB lineage: Bacteria > Chloroflexota > Anaerolineae > B4-G1 > SLSP01 > JAKQHY01. Next base: position 1,890 of record DAOUFX010000522.1, read on the forward strand.
CTGTCCCAGGGTGCCCAGGATCACTATGACCACCGCGGCCAGATAGCCACGCCATCCGATTTTAAACTGAATGATACGGGCTCCCAATCGGCGTAAGCCATGCGTTCCTTCCCATTTCCAGGTCAAGAAGACTGCTACAAGAGAAGGGACAAACCCGCCTGTCACGAACAGGACAATGGCCCAGACTGGGCCGGTCGTGCCATCCACAAAACTAATGGCCGGGGTTTGCGATAACGCCAGCGGCCCCCAAAACACGAAATAGGATAACCCCAAGGTAAGGGCAAAGAAAAAAATAGCTTCTTTCAAAGGGTTGGTTTGTTGCATTGCCGTTCTCCCGTATTGTTTGATAAGTAGCAGTCTAACGTCGCGCATCACCCGTCGCCGGGCCAGCAAGACTCCTTCCACTTACAAGTGACTGTGCTGGCGAGGTGCATTTCAAGATGGGGGCAAAATCTGTACTTTCGTAGAGACGCAACATTTTGCGTCTCTCTCCGCGCAGAAGAAGACGCAACATTTTGCGTCTCTACGTTCTTCTCTGCCCCGAAATTAAAATGCGCCCTGCTGGCGCATGGCCTTTGAAAAATAGAGCGGTAGAGGTCGGGCGCATGCGCTTGTCAGGCGCGGAATATTATACCGCTCTTTGCTCCAAGGACTCAATAGTGCGTGAGCTAAAACATCACCGTTCTTCCGGCTGAATGAGGATGCCGTCGGGGTGTCTTTCCAGGCGGACGCGGCCCCGGATGGCGTAGTCTTCGCGCAGGTCTTGGGGGATTTGCAGCCGGCCCGCCGAATCCACGACGACGTATTCGGCAAAGTGCGGCTCGGCATTGGCGGGATGGGCTGTCGCGTCTGCAGGCGCAGTTTTGACGGTTTCGGTGCTGGTCTTGCCGTCGCGGATGCTGACGACGCGGTCTACGTGGCGGGCGATGGTCGTGTCGTGCGAGACGATGAGGATGGTGACGCCGTGTTGCTGCGCCATGTCCCGCAGCAGCCGGTAGATGGCGCCGGCGGTGACCGTGTCCAGCTCGCCGGTCGGCTCGTCGGCCAAAAGCAATTTTGGCCGGTTCGCCAGGGCCACGGCCAGCGCCGCACGCTGTTGTTCGCCGCCCGAAAGTTGTACCGGGAGGTGGCGGCGCCGGTTCCCCAGCCCTACTTCGTCCAACCAGTGCGCGGCCCGCTCCTGCTGCTCGCGCCGGGGGACGCGCGCCAGGCGCAGCGGCAGCATGACGTTTTCCAGCGCCGTGAGATAGCCGAGCAGGTTGCGTCCCGGCTGTTGCCAGATGAAGCCAACCTCATCGCGCCGGTAGCGATCCAGCGTGTTGGCGGAGAGCGCCGCCAGGTTGCGCCCGTTCACCCACGCTTCCCCCGCCGATGGGCGATCCAGCCCACCTAACACGTTGAGCAGCGTGCTCTTGCCCGCGCCCGACGGCCCGACGATGCCCAGGATTTCGCCCTGCGCCACGCGCAGTTCCAGCCCTTGCAGCGCCGTCACCTCGCGCCCGGCCACGCGGTAAATCTTGACCAATCCCTCGCAGCGGATCACGAGAACGTCTCCCCCAGCTTGATCGCCTCAGCGAGCCGCATCCGGCGCAGGATGATCAGCGTCGCGCCGATGGTCGCCAGGGCGGCGGCGGCGAAGAGCGCGTAGACCAGCGCGATCTCGCTCCAGGCGATCCGCGCGATGAAGGGCGGTGTGTGGGGATGCGTCCCCGCGTCCGCCTGCAGGAAGGGAACGAAGAGTTCCCCGGCGGACGCGCCCAGGAGTGTCCCCGCCGCCAATCCCAGGACCAGCAGCAACGCCTGCGAGCCGGCCAGGTAGCGCTGCATCTGTCCTGCCGATAGTCCAATCGCGCGCAGCACCCCCAACTCGACGCGGCGCTCGCGGAAGGTCAGCAGCGCGTGCAGCGCCAGCCCCGTCACCGTCAGCAGCGCCGCCGCGCCAAACCCGAAGGTCAGCAGTCCGAAAAGCCCCTGCCGTCCGGGGCGCTGCTGCGCTGCGAGGATGCGCGCCCGCGCGTCCCAGGCGGCGACCACCGGCGCGCCGCGCTCGTTGAGCGCCGCGACGATGGTCTCCAGGCTGTCCGGCTCCGTCGCCAGCCACACGTCGTAGGGATACATGCCGCCCATCCGCGTGAACAGGTAGCTCAGGTTGCCGATGAAGAACGGCCCGTCCTCCGGGTAGAGGGTGGGGAAGTAGTCCAGCGCCCCAACCACGGTGAACGTCAGTTCCAGCGGCTCGCCCAGCACATCCACCCTGAGCAGCAGCGGATCGCCCGCCTTCAGCCCGTGCCGCGCCAGGAAGCGGCGCTCGACCAGCACGCCGCGCGGCTCGGCGGCCAGGGCGTTCATCAATTCGCCCAACGAGGTGGTCGCGAAGTCCTCGCGGAAGAAAGCCACGCCGGGCAGGTCCAGCCGGTCAATCCCCAGAAAGCGCCCGGTCTCCGTCTTGCCGCCTAGCGTGGCCCTGGCGGTGTAATCGCCGACGCGCGTCGCGCCGCGCACGCCGGGCAGGCTGCGATGCTCGGCGATGGGCAGGAAGACCCAGTCGGTTGCTGCGGGCGTTCCCGGTTCGGACGCAGCCGCGTCATCTGCTGCCTGCACGGATTCGCCCTGCTCCGCCAGCCGCGCATCGGCGCCTACCTGGTAGTAGATGCGCGCGACCAGGTCGCCGTCGAGCGTCAGCGCCAGCGAGGCGGAGAACGTCGCCAGCGCTGTGGTCAGGGTGAGCAGCAGCAGCGGGCCGGAGACGCGCCGGACGTGTTCCGCCAGGTCGCGGCAGACGAGCAGCGGGACGGGTGAGCGCGCGCCGCGCGCGAGGCGCGCCAGGGCGCGGGCCGCCAGGGGGAAGCAGCGCAGCAGGATCAGGGCCCAGGCGAAGATGAAGATCGCCGGGACGAGGAAGAGCAGCGGGTTGCTGAAGAGATCGCCCTGCGCCAACTGGCCCAGCGGCGATTGCGCCGGGCGGCGCAGCAGAATGTAGCCGTAGAGCGCGGGCAGCAGCAGCGCGACGTCCAGGAAATAGCGTTGCCAGAAGGGTGCGCGCTGTTTCTCCTCGCGGCGCTGCCCGGTGACGATGGTGTGGCGCGCCGCGCGATACGCCGGGACGGCGGCGGCCAGCAGCGCCAATCCCGCCGCGATCAGGCCGAAGCCCCAGCTTGGCGCGTCCAGGCGCACGGCGACGCCCTCGGCGGCGGGCGCGAAGCGCAGGAACGAGCGCGTGCGGGTCATCAGCGCGGCGACGGCGGCGCCCAGCGGCCCCCCGCCGAGCCACGCGGCCAGGGCCAGCAGCCCCCATTGCTCGACGTACAGCGCCACGATGTCCCACCGCCGCGCGCCCCGGCTGCGCAGCGCCGCGATCTCGCCTTGTTCGCGCTGCACCGCCATCCCGGCGGCCAACCCCACGAACGTGAGCAGCAATCCCAAAATGGGGCTGCCGAAGGCGTAGAGCAGCGCCGTCAGGCGCGCGGTTTCCTGGGCGTAGGTTTGCAAGGCGGCTTCGGGCGAGGCGTCCAGCGAGAGTTTGGGCAGCAGCCCGTCGAGCCGGGCGCGCAGCGCCGCGATGCGTTCTTGCAGCCGCCCCACGCGAGCGCCGGCGATGCCTTCCCCGTCGGCCACCAGATACCACGCCGCCAGCCCCACCTCCTGCTGCGATTGCGGCGCGACGCGCTCGCGGAAGGCGGCCTCGCCGGTCAGCAGCGTCTCGGCGAAGTTGCGCGGCAGGTAGAGCCAGTAGGCCGGGTCCGCGTCGCGCGCTTCCCAGACGCCCACGATCTGCACCCTGAGCGGCGTCTGCGGCGCGGCGGGGTCGGCCAGCAGGTAGGTTTCGCCCACTTGCAGGCCGAGTTGGTCGGCCAGCGCGCGGGCGGCCAGCGCGGGGATCGCATCGCCGGGCGGGGCGGCGCTGAGGGCCGCGCCCTCGGTGATGCGGATGTGGTTTTCGACGCCGTCGAGGAAGCCCAGGCTCAGCCAGGCCAGCGGATCGTTCACGTCTGCGTAGGTGTTCGCCTCGGCGGCGGGGTAGAAGGCCCATTTGGCGGTGCGCACGTGGCGCACGCAGGCGCCCGGCGGCAGCCCCAGATCGGCGGACGCCTGCCCGGTCAGATAGGCGTCGGCGGCCTGGATGTCCTCCCATTCCAGCGCGCCGTGCCAGTCGCCCAGATAGCGGAAGAGGAAGGCGAACGGCGGGCGTCCATCCTGCGCGAGCTGCTCCGCCAGCAAGCGATAGCTCACCGCGCCGGCGTAGAGCGGTACGGCTGTCGCCAGCGCCACGGCCACCAGCAGCCCGGCGGCCAGCGCCAGCGTCAGGCCGGGGTGGCTGAGCAGGCGTTTGAGGGGGAGGGGGAGGGAATTTTGGATTTTGGATTTTGGATTTTGGATGGGAGGCGTGTTGTTTGTCATTGGTTAGTCACCGGTCGTGAAACGTGATGCGTGAAACGTGAAATAGGATCGTCGTCATACGCAATTGGGTATGGGATTTGACGTCACCTTGAACGTAGTGAAGGGTCTCTGCTGTAATGAAGGTTCACATTTTAATTTGGGATTGGGTTCGCCGCCCATACGCGGGCGTCAACGCCCGCGCTACGGAATCACGCCCGCTGAAGCGGGCTTCCGGAAGCCCCGTTTACGGGGCGTGGGCTTGTAGAACGGCGATTTATCGCCGGACGAACGGCGGCCAGCCATTACCGGGTTATTTTGTTCACTTCATCAGGGCGGAGATTTCTCGCTTCGCTCGAAATGACGATTGTGTAGTTGCCCGTAATTCGTAATTCGTAATTCGTAATTCGTAATTCGTAATTCGTAATTCGTAATTCGTAATTCACTTCCCCCGCTGATTCGCTCACCCGCTTCTCCGCTCCCTCACGGGACCACCACCACCTGCCCCTCCTCCAGGCCGGCGAGGATTTCGACGCGGGTTTCGCTTTCGATGCCGAGGGTCACGTCCACGCGGCGTTGGGCGCCGTCGGGGTCCTGGACGAAGACGAAACTGCGCCCGCGGAACTCCTGGATCGCCGCCGGGGGCAGCCAGAGCGCGTCGCTGTGCTGTTCCAGGATCACCGTGGCCTGGAGCAGCGCGCCGAGGGTGAGCGCGGGGGCTTGCGGGCCGGGCGCGATGTGCGTGGCGCGGTCGTTCTCTTCGGCGTCGCCGCCCCAGCCGTAGGGGAGTTGGCGGATGCTGCCGGTGAACGGCTGCGCGCCGGCGCCTGAGGGGAGCAGCGTCACGCTCTGCCCGACCTGCAACTCGTTGACCTGCTCGGCGGCGAGATCGGCGCGCAACTCCAGTTCGGCGGGATCGCCCACCGTGATCACGGGCGCGTAGGCGTCCACGCGGTCGCCGGGCGCAGCGGCCAGCGCCAGCGCGACGCCGTCGAAAGGCGCGACCAGGCGGCGCTCGGCGAGCTGTTCTTCCAACTGCTGAATCTTCTGCCCCAGGCGCGGGTCGGGGCCGTCAAGCGCGATCTCGCCGTCCAGCTCCGCCTGGGCCACGGCCAGCGCCAGTTGGCGCAGCGTGTAGTTGCGCTCGCGCTCGGCGGCGGCGAGATCGGCCTGAGCGATTGCGAGCCCGCGCTGCGCCTGAGCGACCTGGTTGGCGTAGCCCCGGCGCTGGTCTTCCGAGTCCCACGAGCGGTCCAGCGACTTGTTGTACTCGTCCTGCGCGTAGGTCAGCGTCTCCTGCGCGCTCTGCAGCGCAATCTCGGCGCGCAGGAGCGCGGGGTCGGGCGCGTTGGCGCGGGCGCGTTCCAGCGCGAGCTGCCGGTCTTGCAACGTGAGCTGCGCGCTGCTGATGGCGCGAGTGCTTTCGATCTGCGCCTGCTCCCAATCCAGGCGGGCGGCGTCGAGCTGCCGCTGCAAATCGCCGAGGGCCAGCTCGGCCAGCGTGTCGCCGGCCTTGACCGCATCGCCGCGTTGGACGGCCAGCCGGTTGAGATAGCCGTCGGCGCGGAAGAAGAGGCGCGCCTCCTGCGCCGGCGCGACGCGGGCCGTGAAGACCAGCTCGCGGGTCACGTCGCCGCGCTGCACGCTGTACGTGGGCTGTTCGATGGCCGTCTCCGGCGGCAGTGGCGTCGGGGTGGGGGCCGGCGGTTGGGCCAGGCCGTTGCCGGGGGCGCAGGCGGCGAGAAACAGCGCCAGTGTCAGGAGAAGAGGGTGCGGACGGAACATTCGATCAATCTTCATACCATACCTTCGCTTCGGGGATGCCGGCTTCTTGTTCGCAGCGAGCCTGAACGGATGCATCATCCATTCCTTTGGAGGCTCTCAGGCAGGCAAGGTAGGCCGTAGCAAGCTCTTGCGCTTGCCCCAGCGTTTTCTCAGGGTCGCTGCCCTGTTCCAGCGTTTCGCGCACGGCCAGGCGGTAGAGCCGGTAAGCGACTTCGTACCAGTCCGCGCCGGTCTGGACGGCGTCGAAGTCGCTGTCGGCGTATGTTGCCAGCGTCGTTTGCAGGGCTTGTTTCAGTTGAACGTGGGTCTGATCCGGGTACAGCGGAAACACGGCTTGTTCGAGCAACGACCGGCGCGCGGGCGCGCCGCGCACGATGCCGGGCTGCCGCGTCAGATAGACCAGCCAGCGCCAGCTTTCCTGCGGTTGCTCACGTTGCGCCGACAGTCCATAGCCCAGGGTGCTGTAGGCGGTGTAGGGCGTCCCGCTGGTGGGCAGCGGAACGACGCCTACGTCAAATTCGAGCGGTGTTCCGCTTGATCCGATGGCGTCAATCCAAAGCGCCACTTTCCCTTGGGCGACCAGGTCCAGTGGGGTGTTCCAGTCGCGGACGTGCAGCGCGGGAGAGGGCATGAGGCGGTCATCCCGGGAGAGTGACGCATACCAGCGCACACTTTCCACCACGGCGGGATTATTCAGTGTGGGTTCGGCGGGAGCATTCGGATTGTCCACCAGCGGCGCGGCGCGTCCGGCCTGTTGCGACGCCCGGATCAGGGGCAGCGTGGCCCAGCCTTCAGTCATCGTGGTGAAGCCCCATTGGCGCTGCTCGCCCTCCCCGAAACTGAGTTGCGCAGCCGTTTGCGCCAGATCATCCCAGGTCCAGTCTGCGGTCGGGTACGCGACGCCGGCGGCGTCAAAGAGCGTTTGGTTGTAGAAGAGCAGGTAGGCGTTGACTTCGACGGGCAATCCCCACAGCGCGCCCTGGCGGCGATAGGGTGCGAGGGCCTGCGGGTAGAAATCGCCCAAATCCAGCGCATTGTCGCTTTCGACCAACGGCTGTAAGTTGCGCCAGTATGTTTGTACTTCGGTTTGCCGGAAATTGGGAGAAACCCAAAACACGTCCGCTTCGGCGGCGCGTTTTTCCGGCGGGTATTCGACGCCGCTGAGCACCGATCGGATGATGACGCGGACCGGCGACTCCGAGGCGGATGCGTACTGCTGCGCTACATCCTTGTAGAAGACTTCGTCACTGATCACCAGGCAGGTGATGGCGGCGCCGGCGCTCAGGGGGGCAGATTCCGCAGGGACGGCTGCATCCGGCGCCGCCAGCGATGCGCTTTGGGCCAACCCGTCCAATGCGCGCGTTTGCGCCTCTTGCAGAACGGCGCCTGCCGCCGTTCCCCGGACGATTTGAGCGATGCCCTGTTGCGTCAGCCAGGAAAACGATTCGCGAAACCAGCCGTAGCGCCAGGGCCAGGGCGTTTCGGGCAGCGTTTCCAGGATGCGGGCATAGATGGCATCGTCGCCGGCGTTCAGGGCATCGCGGTAGGCGTCGCTGTTGAACGTCGCGCGGCGCGCCGGCAACTCGCTCGACGGCGGCGCCTGCCGGCTCAGGAAATCCAGCCAGAGCCAGGCGGCTTGCGGGTTGGCGGCGCGGGCGCTGATATAGCCGGCGGAGACGCTTTCCAGCGCGACCGGCGGCGTTCCCTGCGGCAGCGGGGCGATACTGACGTCGCTGGGCCACTGCGCCTTGAATGGCTCGATCCACATGGCAACCTGGCCGGCGGCGATGGCGGCGGGATCAGGCGGGGTGAGATTGCCGATGTAGCTCACGTATTTTTCCAGCGCCGCGACGTTGGCGGGGTCGTTGAACGTGGGCCGGTCATCCCCGACCAGGAGCGCGCCGTCTTGCAGCATCAATGCGCCGGCGCCGCGATGCCCGTCGAATGCGGCAAAGCCCCAGCGATTCTCTTGGGGCGCGGTCAGGCGTTGCGCTTTCGCCAGGAAATCTTGCCACGTCCAGTCAAGCGCAGGATACGGCTCCTGCGCGGCAGCGAAGGCGGCGGGGTTGTAATAGACCACGTGAGGGAGGACGCCGAGCGGGATGCCCCAGATGTGGCCGTTGTCGTCGAATCTTGTGGCCAATCCGGGGAAGAAGCTATCGGGTGTGTAGGCTTCATCCCGCGCCAGTAGGGGCGCCAGATCGTATAGCACTCCGGTTTGCTGATTGAGCCGGGCGGCGTCGAGTTCGGGCATTACAAAAACGTCGGCTTTTTGGGAGAGCATGACGGCTTGCGTCTCTTCTGACACGGCCTCCTCCGGCCCCGGCAAGATGGTTTGCGGCTCTATCACGCGCACGGCGACGCCGGGAGTCTGCTCGTTGAATGCCTCGGCCAGCGCGAGATAGTGACCCTGGTCGGCTGTGACGGCGACGAACGTGATCGTAGTCGTTTGCGAGGTTGGCGGCGGGTTGGCGGCTGGTCCCTGGCAGGCCATTAGACAAAGGATGGCGCTAATCCAGAGATTGCTCAGGATGGAATGTCGGTGGTTTGATGTGATCATGGCCCCCATTATAACTTTAAAGGAGAGATGTGTTTGTGCGGGCGATGTCGCTCACACAAACACATCCTTGTTGTTGATTTTGTTTCACGGCAGGCGGGCGGCTTTCTGTTGCGCCTCGGCGAGGGCGGCCTGCGAGCTTGACCCGGCGTAGATTTGGGCCAGGGCTTCCAGCAGGGCGCGTTGCTGGTTGTCGTCTCCTGTCGCGAAGGCGAGCGGGGATGCGTCCAGCAACGGGCGATAGGGCGCGAGGGCGTCGGCATCCTGCGTCGCCGGGCGGTAGGCGGGGAGGCCCAGTTCGGGCGCGAAAGGCGCGTTGGCGGCGGCGAAGGCGAACCATTGCCAACAGGCGGCGGCGTGAGCCGTGTCGCGGGCGATGAAGAGGCCGATGGGGAACGTCCGCGCGTACCCGCCGGGTAGGGGCGCGATTCCGGCGTTACCGGTTGCAAGGGAAAGAGGCGCCTGGCCCAGGCCGAGAAGGCCGGTCCACATCGCAACGCGCCCGCTTTGGATGAGTTGCCGGCGTTGCTGCATGTCTGCGGGGCTGATCTCCGGCAGGTTCTCGGACTGCGGCGCGACCTGGTATTTGCGGGCCAGGTCGGCGTACCAGGCGACGGCGGCGACGGCTTCGGGGGCATCGAAGCGCGGTTGGCCGTCGTCCGACCACAGCGCCACGCCTTGCAGGGCGGCGAACAACGGCAGTTCGGCGGCGTCGCCTGAAAGGGATGCGAAGCCATATTGCCGCGCCTCGCCCGCGCCGTGGCTCAAGGTTTGCGCTGCGCGCAAGAAATCGTCCAACGTCCAGCCGGGAGCGGGGTAAGAGAGGCCGGCGGCGTCGAAGAGCACGGGGTTGTAGAAGAGCGCGGCCGCGACGCCGTAGGCGGGCAGGCCGTACAGGTCTCCCTGGACGCGGAAATCGTCCACGAAGGCGAAGTCGGCGAGACGGAGATCGGCGGTGCTTTCCGCGAACGGCTGCAGATTCAGCGCGTTGCCCTGTTGCGCTACATCGGCGTCGCCGACGTAGCAATCGGCGGCCTGCGCCGACTGCGGGGGCGTTACCGCCACCCGGATGGCAGTTTGTTGCGTGTTGAAGGCGTCGGCTAAGGCGCGGTAATACGCGTCGTCTATGCCGTAGCTGGTGAAGATGACGGGGATAGCGTCGGCGGACACCTCCGCGCGCGGCGGGAGCGTCATTGGGGTGAGCTGGGCCGCCTGGCGATATGCCTGCGCCGCCTGTTCCTGGATGTCGGGCAGGGCTTCCTCCGGCGCTTTGCCGGCCCTGACGGCGTCGGCGGCCCGCTTGAGGGCCAGGTAGGGGGTGGTCCAGGGCACCATCATGGGATGTTCTACGATAAAACGCATCACACCGGACTCTTCTTCCGCCCATTGCGCCCAATAACCGCTTTCCTCGGTCACCGAACGGCGGGAAGGCAACGCCATATTCATCGAACCATACCGGTCGTTGATACGATGTTCGGTCAGGAATTTCATCCACAGCCAGCTTTCCTGGGGATAGGGTGTGCCGCTGCTCATAAAGTAGGCCGTAGGCGACGAGAAAAGATTGGCCGGTTGCGTCCCCATGGGGAACGCGGCGACGCCGAGATTGCGCAATCCCGATTTGCGCATGGACTCCCAATTCACCAAATACCCGCCCCACATCGCGGCGCGCCCGCTTTTGATGACCGCATCGTATTCAATGGGGGGCGTCGCGTAGGTGGAGATGTAGGCTTTGTAATCGTTCAGCGCGTTGGCGATTTCGGGCGTGTCAAATTGTTGCGGCTCGAAGGGGGCGCCGGTCGCTAATCCGCGCATCAGGGGCAGGAAGGTTAAAAGGCCGGAATCTACATACCCGTATTGCGTGATCTTGTTTCCTTCGCGCTGTGTTAACTGCGCGACCGTTTGCCAGAACGCTTCCTGATCCCATCCGGGTTGCGGGTAGCTCAGGCCGGCCCGATCGAATACGTCCTTGTTATAGAAAATGACTTCCGGGATAGCCCAGGCCGGCAAAGCCCACAAGCTGTTGTCCCATTGGTAGTGTTCGAGCATGAATGGGTAAAAGTCGCTCCGGTCGAAGAGATGGTCGGCTTCCATGAAGGGGGTCAAGTCCCTGACCAGGCCCAGACGCGACAGTTCCGGTTCCATAGACCATCCGACGACGTCGGCCTCGGTGAGCATCGGCGCCCAGCGCTTTAGTGGATCGGTTGCGATACCTGCCTGTTCCAAAAATGGTTCGATTGCACGAACGTGTACCCGGATGTTGGGGTAAACGGTGTGAAATTCCTCGGCGAGAGATTCGTAGGCGGCTATGTTTCCTTCGTTGCAGATGAAGTAAAGCTCGCCCGCAGTTTCACTGCCGGTGGATGTTGGTGCCGGGTCGGCTGTGTCGTTGGCGACCTCACGCGAAGTCTGCTTGGTTTGTGGTTGGCATGCGCTTGATAGGAGGAGTACGATCAAGAACAGCATTTTGGAAACCATTGGGTTGGTGATGGTCGTAGTCTTGATTGTGTAACGATTGCTTCGCAAATTCATGGTTGTTCTCCTGAAATATATCGTGGTTCCAGGCGGCTTGCCACAGATCGGCGTAGGTCGCGCCTTCTGGGATGCGCGCGATGTCCGGTTCGTCGTCAACGATCAGGATTCGAGCAGGAGAGATTTCCACAGGCCGCCCCTTTCGCAATGCCGGTTATTCTAGCCGGTTTTGTGAGAGAGGCAACTATGGTTGCGCTTTCTGCTGCGCCTCGGCGAGGGCGGCCTGCGGGCTTGATCCGGCGTAGATTTGGGCCAGGGCTTCCAGCAGGGCGCGTTGTTGGTATCTTTATGCTTGATGCGGCAGTTTAAGGTGTAATCTCGACGAGAATGCGTTGGGTGAATCCGGTTTTGGGATAGAGGATACGTTGCCCCTGGTTATCAAATTCGCGGTTGTAGGGCGCGCCGAAAACAACCACCATCATTTGTTGCGCCCCGGGTTGCTCGGGGACATGAATCGGGAGCGTGATTTCGTGTTCGCTTTCTTCGAGAATAGGGACATGATACTCGGCGATTTCACGCATTTCGTCATTCCAAAAGACGCCAATGAGAACGGGGAATGTTTGTCCAAGAGAGGTTGAATTTTCTTCAGGTTGTGGGGCAGTGAGGGTCAAATCCATTTTGTGTACTGTGCCTGCTTTGAGTTGCAACCGATGGATGGGAGAGCGTTCTTCCGGCGTAGTAGTAGGATCGAGGAATCTGGGTAGTTGTAGAGCGCGGCTATAATGTACTGGCGCAGATGGCGGATCAACAGTTCCGAGAAGATTGTCAGCTTGATCGAGTTCTTGTACCCCCACCCATAAACTGTAACGCTGTTCGCCAAAGGAAAGCTGCTGTTGGAAGCGATAAAACAAATCATCGCTTTCGCTTTCCGGATCGGTGATTAAGAGGATTGTGAAGTGATGCAAACCTGCGGAGAGAGGAGGAATTATGTATTCCAGGGCAAATTCTTCCTTCGGCTGTAGCACCGGCAAATCGTAGTAGAGTTTCTTACTTTGTCCGTTGCTGACCACCGGAACTTGTTGGTAGTCTATCATAAAAATAATACGCAGACTATGCGGTTTAAAATAGCGATTGCAAATCAGGGACCGCGCCGTCGTGGATCGCTGAGGAGGGAGGCGATTCGGATTTGTACTATAAGGTTCTTCATACAAATCGAGAGACTCAATGTGTGAGATTGTAATCCAAGCGCCACTCCCCTCGGTTTTCTCTAAAAAACTTAGCATTTCCTGCCAATTATTTTCTGTTCCTGCAATCCCGAACATCTGGTCTTTAATGGATTGGTGGTCCAGGCTGATGATGCTGATAGTGTCATCTGTTGATTGTGTTTTCTGGAAACTGAGCTGTGAAAAATGTGTGGCACAGGCCGGCAAAAATAAAAAACAAAGTATACACAGAGAGGTTAGGCGAGAGATTTTAGTCATTGACGATCCTCCGAAATCAACGAGAACCCGAGGAGTGCTTTCCCCTCGGGTTTCTTGGGATGTAGGGCGTTTTGTAATTGGGTCCCGTGATTTTTCGGCATTGGATCGCTGCTAGTCGCATTCCCGGTCCGAAGGGCCTCGTGTGTTTAGCCTTGCAGCTTTAGCCCTGAGTCTTATGCGATGACGTTTTGCGAAACTTTGACGGGTACCCTTTGTAATTCAGTTGAATGGGGCGTTAGAATGATTGCGTTATACTTACCTGGTTATCTATGATTGAACTGCTGCCCCAGTATATATTTGCGGAACTCGTCGCCCACCAAGTTTCACCATTGCCGGTTTGATATCCTGTCCATCGTTCGCAAGAGCTGCCCCAAGTAGTCGCACAAGAAGGGGATTCCCACAGCCCGCCTGTAGTTTCGCGCCAGAGGATGGCCATTGTGTCCCCAACAGTGGGATAACCAAACAATTCCAGTTTGCTGCCGGCGTTGACGTGCTCACCGCCGGATATGTAGTAGGCGAGGTTGACGGTTTGTATAGCATATTGGCTTCCAGGTCCTGGCAAAACTGCATTAATGATGGGTTCCCCCGACGCTTGATACGTGACGGTGTTGGTGATGATGGTTATTTCTTGTTTGGTAGGCGGCAATTCTGCGGCTGTCGCCATATTGCTCCCGGCAGTTAATAAGATAGCTAACAACATCAACCCGAATACTTTTCTTTTCAACATGCGATCCCTCCTGGAGTGAATACTTGCCGATTTTATCGGCGGCTTGTCTATTTCCATTATAAGCAACAATCGCCGGAAAATTCAGAAAAAATTCGGAAAAAATGGTAAAAACAACTCTAACCGGGGAGGGCAGAAGGCAGAAATTATCCCTTCTCCTTCATCCTTTACGCCAGGCGATAGCCGCGCCCGCGGAGGGTGCGCAGGTGTTCCGCGCCCACTTTCCGGCGCAGGTTGCTGAGGGTGCGTTGAATCAGGGAAAGATCGAGCGGGGTGGGGTGGTTCCAGGCGGCTTGCCACAGCTCGGTGTGGGTCGCGCCTTCGGGGCGGCGCGCCAGGCAGGTTAACAGGCGTCGTTCGGTCAAGGTCAGGTCGAGGGGGTTTTCGTTCAGGAAGGCTTGGTGGGCGCGCAGGTCCAGGCGCAGGTTACCGAAGCATCGTTGAACGCGAGTTCGCCGCGCTGTGCAGGCTTGACTCACGGCGCCAAGGAATTTGTCGAGGGGAACCGGCTTGACCAGGTAGGCGAAAGCGCCGTCGCGGGCGGCTTGATCCGCCGGAGCGGCCTCATCCAGAATGGTGAGCATGATGACCGGAGTTTCCGGACAGAGCGCCTTGAACCGGGGCAACCATTCCAGTCCCGATGCTCCGGGGAGCACGACGTCCAACAGGATCACATCGGGGGGATAGTTGTGGGCCAACGTCAGCGCGGATACGCCGTCGCAGGCCGACAGTACGGCGTATCCGGCGTAGCGCAGCGCGTCGCCGTAGACGCACGCGATGTCCGGTTCGTCGTCAACGATCAGGATTCGAGCAGGAGAGATTTCCACAGGCCGCCTCTTTCGCAATGCCGGTTATTCTAGCCGGTTTTGTGAGAGAGGCAACTATGGTTGCGCTTTCTGTTGCGCTTCAGCGAGCGCAGCCTGCGGGCTTGAGCCGGCGTAGATTTGGGCCAGGGCTTCCAGCAGGGCGCGTTGTTGGTTGTCGTCTCCCGTCGCGAAGGCGAGCGGGGATGCGTCCAGCAGCGGGCGATAGGGCGCGAGCGCGGCAGCATCCTGCGTCGCCGGGCGGTAGGACGGGAGGCCTAGTTCGGGCGCGAAAGGCGCGTTGGCGGCGGTGAAGGCGAGCCATTGCCAGCAGGCGTCGGGGTTAGCCGCGTCGCGGGCGATGAAGAGGCCGATGGGGAACGTCCGCGCGTACCCGCCGGGCAGGGGTGCGATTCCGGCGTTACCGGTTGCAAGGGAAAGAGGCGCCTGGCCCAGGCCGAGAAGGCCGGTCCACATCGCAACGCGCCCGCTTTGGATGAGTTGCCGGCGTTGCTGCATGTCTGCGGGGATGATCTCCGGCAGGTTCTCGGACTGCGGCGCGACCTGGTGTTTGAGCGCCAGGTCGGCGTACCAGGCGACGGCGGCGACGGCTTCGGGCGTATCGAAGCGCGGTTGGCCGTCGTCCGACCACAGCGCCACGCCTTGCAGGGCGGCGAACAGCGGCAGTTCGGCGGCGTCGCCCGAAAGGGATGCGAAGCCGTATTGCCGCGCCTCGCCCGCGCCGTGACTCAGGGCTTGGGCCGCGCGCAGGAAATCGTCCAATGTCCAGCCGGGGGCGGGGTAGGGCAGCCCGGCGGCGTCAAAGAGCGCGGGGTTGTAGAAGAGCGCGGTCGCGACGCCGTAGGCGGGCAGGCCGTACAGGTCTCCCTGGACGCGGAAATCATCCACGAAGGCGAAGTCGGCGAGGTTGAGGCCGGCGGCGCTCTCCACGAAGGGTTGCAGATCCAGCGCATTGCCTTGCTGTGCTACATCGGCGGCGCCGACGTAGCAATCGGCGGACGCGGCGTCTTGCGGCGAGACTACGCTGACCCGGATGACGCTCTGTTGTGTGTTGAAGGCGTCGGCAAGGTCGTAATAGATCGAATGGTCGAGACCAAATGAGGCGAATGTGATGATCTCGCGTTCGTCTGTGGAAGATGCCGGATATTCAATGACGATCTCACGCGGGGAGAGAGCCATCTGATTCACATACATTTCTTGGGCTGTTTTTTGGGCTTCGGCAAGCGCTGTCTCAATCGGTTGCCCGCGCCAGATGGCGTTGACGGCTTCTTGAAGTCCATTGATGGCGCTCCCTCTGGGTTCTGCAAGTGGATGTTCGAGCATAAAATGCAGCGCCTCCGTTTCCGTTTCAGTCCACCGCAGCCAGTATCCGCTCTGATCTGCCACCGATCTCCGTGCAGGAATCGCTGTTTGGGATGTATCTTGTGAATATATTGGATGCTCTGTCAAAAACTTGATCCATTCCCAGCACTCTTGCGGATAGCGTGTTCCGTTGCTGATGAAATATCCTTCAATTGAAAAAAGATTGGCATTGTGTTCGCCTAAGGGGAAGGGAGCGATGCCTACATCCAATTCATCTCCTGGCGCTATGTCCCCTGTCATTCTTGATTCTTTGTTGCTCAATTTATCCGTCCACATTGCAACCTGGCCGCTGGTAATCAATGCGTTCATAGCTTCATAAGTAGGTAACTCACTCTTGGATAAGGTTATCGGATTGGGCATCACACCATGTTCGAGCGCCAGATCTGTGTACCATTGCAATGATTTGGCGACCTCAGACGTGTCCAATTGAGGCGCGACGAAAGAATCTGCAGATAATAGCCCGTTCATCATCGGTAGAAAACGGAATGATAGCCACAAATCAACGAAGCCGTATTGCATGATTTGATCACCTTCGCGGAGGGTCAGTTGTTGGGCCATTTGCAGAAAATCATTTTGGGTCCAACCTGGGTGAGGGTATTCCACGCCTACTTGGTCGAATGCAGCCTTGTTGTAGAAGATGGTTGTTGGTCTGGCTGAAGATGGAATCGCCCATATCTTTTCATCCCATTGAAAACGTTCCCACATAAACGGTGCTATATCTTCGCGATTGAAATTCGTATCTGCATCAAGCAGGGGAGAAAGATTCTTGACGAATCCGAGCCGGAAAATGACTGGTTCCACTCCCCAAACTGCTGCATCGGCTGTAGATACAATTTGGCGCCATATCTCCGGCGAGCCCGGCGTAAATGTGGTCATATCTACTATGTCCCAAATATTCAGTATCTCCACACGGATATTCGGATAAATTTCGTGGAATTGCTCCGCGAGTTCTTGATATTCTGGCGTGGGTGCATTGCAGGCAAATCTGATGGTTACGGGCTTTTCATCCCTTGAGGTCAGCTTTGCTGTTGTTTCACCTTCAATTATTGTGGTTGGCGTATTTGACTGTGTTGGTTTTGCGATTGGTTGGCATGCTATCAAGGTTGTTGCCAACATAGATAGAATTATGCGAGAGAAAAATTTTAAGTGCATTTTTTATGTGCTTTCTAATGAATACTGGATTTTTGCGGATTCTATTCCCATTTCCATCTGTGGATTTACTTAATTTGTGCCAGGATTGATTCCATAACTCAAGTTGCTATCCTACATCTAGCAGGAGTTCGTAATAATGCTTCAACTGTCCTTTAAAGCGCAAAACGACTAATGCTGTCATATAGATATCAGATAGCAACTTGAGTTTTATAGTTAACGACTTGCGTTAGTTGCAAAAACCAGGACATCCTAATGGTGGTAGCTGATTACACCAAACCCAATACGTGCTTTCACTCCATTTTTGAAATTGAAGTGGGTTTAGGAGTACTGCATAGGTGACTTTTTTAATTGGGCAGAGACCCTCTGATGTAGGTGCCCCATCTGGCACATTGCATTCATTGCGCGCTTGGTAGCTACCAGTGCATGAATCGGCTAATACAACGTCTGGCTTAATCACAAAGGACTCTATCAAAAGCACTGCGGCTGCCAGGAATATGAGAAGCATGATTGTTTGAGTATAGCGAGTGGCATATAGTTTCACTGTTAACCTTCTAGTAGATTGCATGAAATGTTTGACTGGGCGCCTTTGCATGTGTAAATAAAATAGCGCTTTGCTTCACCTCCTCGCGGGTCATTTTTGGGGGATGGAACTTCACATTTTTGATAACTTTCATTATAAGCAACAATCGCCGAAAAATTCAGAAAAAATTCGGAAAAAACGGTAAAAACAACTCTAACCGGGGAAGGGCAGAAGGCAGAAGGAAAAACTCATCCTTTCTCCTTTACGCCAGGCGATAGCCGCGTTTGTGGAGAGTGCGCAGGTGTTCCGCGCCTATTTTCCGGCGCAAGTTGCTGAGGGTG
>DAOUFX010000523.1:0-5166 GCA_034429675.1 Anaerolineae bacterium
AAGACGCAAAATTTTGCGTCTCTACGAAAACACGGATTTTCCCCCATCTCGAAATGCGCCGCCCCGGTTAGTAAACCGTAAACTTTGCCCCGCCCGCTTTGTGAAGTATAATCAGCCGCCAGGAATTCAGAAAACGAGGGAGAGAACGATCGTCATGTCAGAGCAAAACGAATCCTTGTACAAATTGCAGAAGAAGGACATTCCCACGGCTGTGTCTGTTGCCGCCGCTGCTTTTCGCACGGATCCTTTCTGGGGCGCGCTTTTTGGAAAGAACGCCAGGCCTGAACAGACATACAACATATTTGAGTCGCTGATTCGCTATTGTTTCAAGTACGGTGAGGTCTATGCGCCTTCCGCATCGCTTGAGGGCGTTGCTGCCTGGGTTCACAGCGACTTTGCCGATATGACGTTTGGGCGTATGGTGGCGAGCGGCATGCTGGCGGCCATCCTTAAAGTCGGTATCGGCAATGTGATCAAGGTGATGCCTGCCCTCGACGCGATGGATGTGGATCGCGTCAAGAATATGAAGGGGAAGTCCTATTTTTATCTTCACACGCTTTGTGTGGCGCCGGAACTCCAGGGAAAAGGATTGGGTGGGAAATTGTTGCGCGCTGTTATTGAAAAGAGCGAACAGGCGGGCGTTTACATCTATCTGGAAACGCAGACCGAATCTAACCTCAGTATGTATGAGAAATTCGGTTTTGAGCTTGTTCAGAAACAAATTGTCCCTAAAACAGACCTTCCGGTATGGGAGCTGATGAGAAAACCGGGTCGTTGACGGTTTCTGGTAGATGCGCGAATTGCCGGCATATCCAACTGGGGCCGGTACGGGGCGCCTGTAAGTGACCAGGTTGACACTTTCCCCGCTTATGCTACAATCGCCCCCAGTCGCACTTTAATTTCAAAGAGTAAACTCTTATCCAGAGAGGTGGAGGGACCGGCCCTGTGAAACCTCGGCAACCAGGCTCCGCGCGCGGCGCGTGCTATGGTGCCAATTCCGGCAGACCCGCACAGGGTTCTGGAAGATGAGACCATCGTGAGAGATGCTATTAAAAGCCTCCTCAGCCAGGATACCTGCTGAGGAGGCTTTTTTGTTGCCTGGGAATAAGGAGATTGAAATGTCACAGCATACATCCACACAAGTTGTTCACGCAGGGGAGGAGCGGCGCAAGCCGTTCGGCGCGCTGACCACGCCCATTTATCAGACCTCGACGTATACGTTCGCCGACACCGCCGAGGTATTGGCGTTTATGGAGCGCAAGGCCGAGCGCACGACGGAGCGCGCCGCCGGCGGCGATTTGTCGCTGCGTGACGAGTATGGGCGGTACAGCAATCCCACGCTGGCCGCCGCCGAGGCCAAGATCGCGGCGCTCGAGGGGGGCGACCGCGCGGTGCTCTTTGCATCCGGGATGAACGCTATCACCAGCGCGCTGCTGACATTGCTTTCGGCCGGCGATCACGTGATTTTCTTCCGCGAGGCGTACCGGCGCACTCGCGAGTTCGCCGAGAAGTTTTTGCAGCGCTGGGGCGTCACGGTGACGCTGGTTTCCGTGGACGAGCAGGACGCTATCGCGGAGGCCATCCGCTCCAACACTCGCGTTATCTTCGTCGAGACGCCCACCAATCCGTACCTGCGCGTGGCCGATCTGGCGCGCCTGGCCGAGGTGGCCCGCGAGCACAATGTGCGCACGGTGGTGGACAGTACCTTCGCTACCCCGCTCAATCTGCGCCCGCTGGCTCTGGGCATTGATCTGGTCGTTCACAGCGCCACCAAGTATCTGGGCGGGCACAACGATTTGCTGGCCGGGGTGGTGGTGGGATCGCACGCGCTGATCAACGAGATGGAGTATACCCGCGGGCTGCTGGGCGGCATCGGCGGGCCGAACGACGCATATCTGCTGCTGCGCGGGCTCAAGACGCTGTCCTTGCGCGTCGAGCGCCAGAACGAGAACGCGCTGCGCGTGGCGCAGTTCCTCGAAGGCCACCCGGCCATCGCGCGCGTCTACTACCCCGGCCTGCCGAGCCATCCCGACTACGCGATTGCGCGGCGCACGATGACCGGCTTCGGCGGCGTGGTCAGCTTCGAGGTCGCCGGCGGCAGAGAGGCGACCAGCCGCTTTGTGGATCGCCTCGCATTGCCCTACATCGGCCCGACCCTCGGCGGCGTCGAGGGGATCGTGCAGCAGCAGGCGCTCTTGATCTCGCTGGATCCCGCCGAGCGCGCTGCTGCCGGCGTCAGCGACAGCCTGGTGCGCTACGCCATCGGTATCGAGGATGCGGACGATATTGTTGCGGATCTGGCGCAGGCGTTGGAAAAGTAGACGATATGTTGATTGTTCACAAATTCGGCGGCACGTCTGTGGGCAGCGCGGAGCGATTTGCGGCGGCGGCGGAGATTTTGCTGGCGGCGCAGCATTCGCCGGTGGTGGTGGTCTCGGCGATGAGCAAGGTGACGAGCCAGTTGATCGCCGGGGCGCGCGCCGCCGCCGAGGGGCGCGATACGGTCTATCGCGAGATCAAGGCCGGCTTGCTGGCGCGGCATCTGCAGGTGGTGGACGCATTGCTTACCCGCAGCCGCGAGCGCCTGGAGGTCGGCGGGCTGGTGGAGGATCGCCTGCACGAGCTGGAGCGGCTCTATCGCAGTATCGCCGTGCTGGGCGAGGTGACGGTGCGCGGATTGGACGCGGTGGCCTCGTTCGGCGAGCAGCTCTCGGCGCACATTCTGGCGGCGGTGCTGCGCGAACGCGGCGCGCGCGCCGA
Source organism: Anaerolineae bacterium (assembly GCA_034429675.1). Lineage (GTDB taxonomy): Bacteria > Chloroflexota > Anaerolineae > B4-G1 > SLSP01 > JAKQHY01. The sequence goes on from DAOUFX010000523.1 coordinate 2,761, forward strand.
AGCGGTCAGCGCCACCGAGCTGATCGTCACCGACGAGGCTTTCGGCGCGGCGCACCCGCTGCTCGCGCCCACCCGCGAGCGTTTGCAGGCGCGCATCCGCCCGCTGGTGGAACGCAACGTCATCCCGGTGATCACCGGTTACATCGCGGCGACGGAGGCGGGGGTGACGACGACCCTCGGGCGCGGCGGCAGCGACTTCACGGCGGCCATCGTCGCTGCCGGGCTGGATGCCGACGAGGTGTGGATCTGGAGCGACGTGGACGGCATTCTCACCGCCGATCCCAATCTGGTGCCGCAGGCGCGCACGCTGCCGGAGCTTTCATACGGCGAGGCGGCGGATCTGGCGTACTATGGCGCGGACGTGTTGCACCCCAAGACTGTCGGCCCGGTCGTCGCCAACGGCATCCCGCTGCGATTGCGCAACAGCTTCAATTCGCAGCACCCCGGCACACGGGTGGTCAAATCGCCGCGCCCCGACCGCGAACGGTTGCCCGCCATCATCTCGACCACCGGCCTGACGTTGATCGCCGTCGGCAGCCGTGACGACGCCTGGACGCCGGCGCTCACGGCGCGCGCGCTGCAATGCCTCGGCGCCGCCGGCGTGGACGTGCCGATGTTCTCGCAGTCGTTCTCGGAGCATGCGCTCAATCTGGTGCTGAACGAACCGGATCAGGCCCACGCGATCAAGGTGCTGCAACGGGAATTCGCCGCCATTCCCGCCGACAATTTCACGCTGGGGGTCAAGGAGAAAGTGGCAACCGTGTCGGTGGTGGGGGTGCCGGGCTGGAACGACCGGGGCATCGTCTCACACGCTTTTGCCGCGCTGGGGCAGCACGGCACGCGCGTTATCGCCGTCGCCCAGGCTGCCACCGAGTACAACGTCTCCTTTTGCATTCCCGAAGATCAGATGGCGGACACGGTGCGGGCGCTGCACCGGGAGCTGGGGCTGGAGCGAATAGCGAATAGCGAATAGCGAATCATGAATCATGAATATGCGCGTGGAAATCGTGATTCATGATTCATGATTTAGAGAACCTTGCCCAGGGCTTTTTCAAGGAGGCCGGGCGGGGTTTCACCTTGCACTTTACCATTTTGGCCGTTGACGACGGCATTATAGGATTTGTCTTTGTAGCGATAGCTGCCGATCCAGAAAGGGAGGAGGACCAGTTTGTAGGACAGCACCGACACTTTGGGCGGCGCGACTTCTCTGGCGCCCATGTTGCCGGGGGCCTGCGCGCTGGTCGTTTGTCTTTCGGCGATGCGGTAGGCTTTTTGACGCGCGACCAGCGAGGCGTCCGCCAGGGTGATGGCGTGCAGCGCCGCCGGGTAGCTCGCCAGGCAGGCGTCGTCGTAGGGCGTGAGCGCGTCCAGGTCGAAGCTTTCGTAGGCCGGCAGCAGTTTGTAGGGCAGCCGGTGCGTTGCCGGAACCACGACGTCGTCCTGGAAAGCGGAGTCGCGCCCTTCGTAGGTTTGCACGCTTGTGACCAGCTTGGAGGACGGCAGGACGTTGGCCTGCATCACCCGCCACGGTTTTTCGGTGACGACGTCGAAGGTCCACGCCGGGAGGTAGACGCCGCGTACGTCGCCGGTCTGGTACTGCTGGCCGATGACATGGTCGTCTACCCAGATTTGCAGCTTTTTCCGGGCGTCCTCTTGCGAAACGCCGAAGAAGATCATCACCTGCGGCGCGGGCAGGTTTTGCGATTGCGCCGCGATGACGTGGTGCGAGCCGCAATGGGGACAGGTCAGGCTCTGTTGTTGCAGGCTGACCAGCGTCGCCTGGCAGCCCTGGCAGGTCAGAACTTGCGGCGCGTCGCCGCTTTTCGTGTGCCCATCGGCGGTGGCCAGACCCACGGTGAAGTCTTGCTCTTCGATGTTCATGCCGCTTTGCATCGCCCGCAGCACGGTGGTCTGGTGTCCGCAGTAATCGCAGGCGAGGCGATTGGTCTGCGCTGCAAATTGCATGCGCCCGCCGCACTGGGGGCAGACGAACCGCCGCGCGTGCAGCGGTTGCTGTGCGTCCGGTTGCTCGAAGGTATCGGCGTTGATCTTCTTGTCCGGGTCGAACTTGCCGTCCAGCTCCGCCAACATCTGCCGCGTCTGGACGTTTTGTGGGTTGAATGCCAGCGCTGCCTCCAGGTGCGAGCGTTTCTCGGCGGCGTCCGTCGCGAACTGCGCCAGCCAGAAGTGAGCAATGGCCCGGTACTCGTCTCTTGCCTCTTTGTCCGCCGCCACCTGATTGAAGCACCATTGCGCGTGTTTCTTGTCGCCGTGGCGCGCTTCCGTCACTCCTTCATTGACTAACTCTTGTGCTTGCTTTGCCATTTTTCGATCCTTTGTGATGGCATCTTTTCAAGGAAAGAGGGGAGAAGTGGGTGGCTTGGGTGCGGGCATTGCCCGCCCCCA
>DAOUFX010000524.1:0-3943 GCA_034429675.1 Anaerolineae bacterium
AAGGGCAGAAGGCAGAAGGAAAAACTCATCCTTTCTCCTTTACGCCAGGCGATAGCCGCGTTTGTGGAGAGTGCGCAGGTGTTCCGCGCCTATTTTCCGGCGCAAGTTGCTGAGGGTGCGTTGAATCAGGGAAAGATCGGGCGAGGTGGCGTGGTCCCAGGCGGCTTGCCACAGATCGGCGTAGGTTGCGCCTTCGGGGCAGTGCGCCAGGCAGGTTAGCAGGCGTCGTTCGGTCAAAGTCAGGTTGAGGGGGTTTTCGTCCAGGAAGGCTTGTTGGGCGCGCAAGTCCAGGCGCAGGTTGCCGAAGCATCGTTGAGCGCGAGTTTGCCGCGCTGTGCAGGCTTGACTCACGCCGCCAAGGAATTTGTCGAGGGGAACCGGCTTGACCAGGTAGGCGAAAGCGCCGTCGCGGGCGGCCTGATCCGCCGGAGCGGCCTCGTCCAGAACGGTGAGCATGATGACCGGCGTTTCCGGATACTGCGCCTTGAACCGGGGCAACCATTCCAGTCCCGATGCTCCGGGGAGCACGACATCCAACAGGATCACGTCAGGGGAGGAGTCGTAGGCCAGCGCCAGCGCTGCGCCACCGTCGCATGCCGCCAGCACGGCGTATCCGGCGTAGCGCAGCGCATCGCAGTAGATGCGCACAATGTCCGGTTCGTCGTCAACGATCAGGATTTGAGCAGGAGAGATTTCCACAGGCCGCCCCTTTCGCAATGCCGGTTATTCTAACCGGTTTTGTGAGAGAGGCAATTCAGGGAGTTTGAACGGAAAAAATCAGTAAACGCTCGCCGGTTCTTATTGCCAGTTTTTCACCATCGGGCGACCATTTCACTTCGTCTGCTGGTAGATTTTGTGTGTAGACCTGGTAATAGGTTCGATCTTCTATGCAAACAATCCACGCCTGTCGCGTTGCGTCGAGGTATGCCAGGTGTTTCCCGTCAGCGCTCCATACCGGCGCAAAAGCGATTGACGTCTCCATTACGTTATTGTATCCGAAGGCGGCTTCGCCGATCGGCAGATACGCGCCGATTTTTCGCTCAAGTTGGTAGAAGCCTATTCCTAATGGGTTGGGCCCTTGCTGAGTGGCGGTTACGCCTTCCCAGACCGCGCCGGTCGCGCCATTCGGGTTAAAGTACGGCTGCCCCAACGTCACGAAGGCAATTTCACCCCCTTGAGGGGCCCATTGCGCGCTCAGAACTCCGGGTAACAATAGCCTCCCCTGGCTGGCGGCGATATCCCACATCCACAACTCAGACATTCCTGCGGCATTTTCAGTCTGTTTTAGAAACAGGAACTGGGAACTGTCGGGGGCCCAATCCGCAAAGAATGTCCAATCTGAGGCTGCGTCATGGATCCAGGTGACTTCTTCGCTGCCAACTGCGATGATCCCAATTTGTGGCCGCGCGCCGTTGGCAACAACGACGAACTTGCGGTCGGGGCTCCAGTTGTAGCGCATTCCTTGCTGATTTGATACCAGCAAGGGGGTCAACATCGTCCGGTCGAGACGCAATGTCATGGGATGAAGACATCCACTGCCGCAATTCGTGACAATGACGAGGTTGTTCTCATCCGGCCATGCTTCAATACTTTTATAACCCATGCCTGGATCTGTGCTCGCCGTATCTCTCGGGAGCGCATCGCGTAGGTCAGACCCGTTGGCGTTCACGATCATGACTGTGCCTAATGCATCGTTGGGGCGCAAAGCCACAAATGCGATTTGCGCCCCATCCGGGGACCATGTCGGGTCGCCTATTGCGTTTGAGGCCAGGGCCTGTGGCGCGGCGAAACCGGGGGCAGCACTTACTTGTAGCGTTCCGGTGAGAGCGTCCAGCGCTCTGTCTGTTTCAATGTAAGCGATCGCATCTCCAGACGGCGACCAGGCAAAACGGTTTATTTGCCAGAGCATTCCGTTGAGTGTGGGGAGTTCGACCAACAGTTGAGGATGTGAAGTGATGTCATGAGTGAGCGCTAATACTGGTGTGGTCAGTATTGTTGCAGCGTCAGCGGAATTTGTTGGCGTTGGCGCGTCCGCAACCGCAGCAGCGGGATGTGGTATAGCTCTTTGACATGCGGTAAGCATCCAGAGTATCATCAAAATACCAAAAAATAATTTTGCCATGGCATTCTCGCTTTGGGAGGATTAACCTATTGCGGTGAGCGCGCATACTCGTTCTGTAAGTGTTATGGATTTGTGTAAAAACAATTGTCTAATCCTCCATTACCACACACCTTGTTTCTGGATGTAGGGGCGCACGAGTGTGCCGAACATGAGCCACTTGTGCCAATGTTGAAAAGGCCGCCTTGTGTGCTGTATCCAGAGGTTGATCCCCAACAGTGGGTTACACTTTGACATGGATCGCAAACGCCATCAGGACAGGTACTTATCTGGTATCCGTTGGGGCAATACCCTCCAGACTTCACTGGGTCTGGTGCATATCCGTACCATACATCATATGCATTGTGATCGGTTGTCGTACTGCGGGCGCAAGATGTGATCGTGGGGTCATTACACCAGGCTGAACACATGCCATAGAATTGTCCTGATTGACACATAACAGATTTGTATTTGTCGGCTAAGGTTGATCCGTTGTTGGTAACATAAGGGCACCCACCGACAGATCCTCGCAGGACTCGGTTACGTACTACCCAGCCCATAGCGCGTTGGCTGCCGCTGGATTCGCCGTTGGCTTCACCATAGATGAGCGTTGAGAGTCCAATTTGCCCTTGTCCGTTTGTAGCTGTAGTGGCAATACCCCCTTCAAATTTGATATCGCTCTGGGCCCTGCTATCGGGTATTTGATAACGACCCGGCGCCGGAAAGTCGTTGCTGAAAGCAGCAAATTGAGCATACTCGAGTCGGGCATCATTCAATCTTCCCAGTCTCTCTAAAGCTACACCGCGCAAGAAATGCAGATACTCGATATGACTGTTGGCCGGGAGCAATGTTAAAACTTGGTCTTCATTTTTGTGATCAAGAAGCCATTCCCCATAGCTTGCCAATGCATCTATGTTGTCTTTGGGTTGCAAGATGAGGGCTTGTTGATACATAGTTTCGGCTCTCGGGTCTTCCAGGATACTCAGCCCGATCGCGTAATGTAAGTAGGTTTCAAATGTGGGATCAATTGCTATGGCTTGTTTAAAAATACTGTCCAGGGTATCAATGTCGCCTGTTCGTCCCAATGTCTGGGCCAATAACCAAGTATGCCGCACTTTGCCAAAATCGAGGCCGATTTTTACTGTTTGTACTATTTCGTAGGCGGCGTCTTCTAGCGCTGCCGCATTTGCTGGTTCTTTTGTTGCCAAGAACCAAAGTACTTGCGTCATTCCTTCATGCAGGTGTCGGCTTTTTGGGTATTGTGAGATACCTTTGGCAAACCATATTTGAGCTTCTTCCCAATTACCCAGTCGCATGAATTCTACCCCTCCCCAATATATGTCGGCAACACCGGCGGATTCATTGGGATCGGCATCGTTGAGTGGCCCGGTTGTATCGCACTGAGTTTGTAATTGCGATAATGCTGTTGTTTTTGGCGTGTAGGCCATACTCAGTGTCATGAGTAAAAGAATTACTGTCGCGACAATTTTGCGATTTAGTTTTGAAGAATAGTTGACGTTCATTTTTCCTCTTTGTATTGCGGTTAACTTAATAGATCAGCGTAGTTGCTGTAACATTGTGTGGTGTAAAGGAATTGTTCGAACGAAAATGTTCTTTTGTGGCGCTTCCTTATAGTCAATATCCGCCACAGTTCTCATTATGGGCAACAATCGCCGAAAAATTCAGAAAAAATTCGGAAAAAATGGTGAAAACGACTCTAACCGGGGAAGGGCAGAAGGCAGAAGGAAAAACTCATCCTTTCTCCTTTACGCCAGGCGATAGCCGCGTTTGTGGAGAGTGCGCAGGTGTTCCGCGCCTATTTTCCGGCGCAAGTTGCTGAGGGTG
>DAOUFX010000525.1:0-7361 GCA_034429675.1 Anaerolineae bacterium
CCACGGCCACACCGACCAACACGCCCACTCATACCCCCACGGCGACGCCCACGGCCACACCGACCGCGACACCAACGGTAATGCCAACGCCTACCGTCGCGCTTACCGCCACGCTCACGCTCACCCCCACCGCTACTCCCAGCCCCACCGCCACCCCGCGCCCGACGCCGATGCCCGCGCCTGTCTGTCCCGGCCAGCTACCGCTGCTTTTCCTCAGCGACGCGGACGGCAACTGGGATATCGCCTATCAACCGGGGCCGGGCGAGGACGTGGCCAATATGACCCACAGCGCCGGACGCGACATCGGGGCGGCAGTTTCGGCCGACAAGCAAATGATCGCGTTCCAGAGCGAGCGCGACGGCAATTGGGAAATCTACACGATGCTTCCCGACGGGGGGCAGCAGACGCGCCGCACCGTGGACGACGCCCAGGACACCGACCCGGTCTGGTCGCCGGTTTGCGGCTCCCACCTGCTGGCCTTCCAGTCCGACCGTGCCGGCAACGCCGACATCTACCTGCTGCACACGCAATCGCTCACGCTCACCGGGCCCATCGCCCTGACCGACCACCCGCGCAACGACGCCGACCCCGCCTGGTCGCCCGACGGCGCAATGCTGGCCTTCCAGTCGGATCGCAACGGCAACTGGGACATCTACACGATCGCCGCCGACGGCAGCGCCGAAACCCGCCGCACCACCGGCGACGCCGACGAAGTTGACCCGTCCTGGTCGCCCAACGGGGACATGCTGGTCTACGTCTCCAACCGCGACAAAAACTGGGATTTGTACCTGCTCGATTTGGCGACCAACCGCGAAATTCCCATCACCGCCAACGCCTGGGACAACGTCCTGCCGGTCTGGTCGCCCGACGGGCAATGGATCGCCTTCCAGTCCAACCGCGACGTGAACTGGGAAATCTACGCCTACAACGTGGCCGCCAAAACCCTCACCCGCCTGACGCGCCACCCGGCCAACGACGAAGCGCCCAACTGGGGCGACGACGGGACGCACGTTCACTTTCACTCCGACCGCGACGGCGATGCGGACATTTACGAGGTCGCCTTGAATGATGCGACCGACGTGATGCGCATTACCTGGCAGGACAGCAACGAACAATACCCGCTGCGGAACCCCCTTTCGGAGGATGGCAGCCTGACGCTAGAAAAGGGCGCGGCGCGCGCGCCTACGGCTACTCCTCAGCCTGAGATTGCGCCGACCGTCTCCGGCGGGACGGCGACGCCCGCCGCCACGCCGGCCGGCGCCGGCGGCTTGCCCTGGGGAATTATCGCCGCCGTTGCCGTGGTCGTTCTTGGAGCGATCGCAACGCAATGGTGGACGAGGGCGCGCAAAGCCGAATGACGGCCGCTGCCGGCGCCCGCGCTGCGTGGGAACCCGCCCCCGACGCGCCAACCCTGACGCCCGGCGCAGTTCACGTCTGGCGCGCCGGGCTGGCGCTGCCCGCCGCAACCATGGCGGCGCTCCACCAATTGCTCTCCGCCGCCGAACAGGCGCGCGCGGCGCGCTTCCTCGTCGCACCGCCCCGGCAGCAGTACATCGCTTCGCACGGCATCCTGCGCCTCCTGATCGGGCGCTACACCGGCGTCGCGCCCCGCGCCGTCCGTTTCCAATACGGCGCTCACGGCAAACCCGCCCTCGACGCGGCGGGGCTACAGTTCAACATGGCCCATTCCCACCAACTGGCCCTCTACGCCTTCACCCTGCACGGTCCGGTGGGGATTGATCTGGAATTCATGGCGCGCGACGTTGACATTGAATCCATCACGACGCACTTCTTCAATGCGGAAGAGGTTGCCGCCATGCGCGCGCTCGCCCCGGAGCAACGCCGCCGGTGGTTCTTCGCGCGCTGGACGGCCAAAGAGGCCGTCCTCAAAGCCGCCGGCGTCGGCCTGACCCCACGGCTGGAAATCCCCGCTGGCTGGTATGCCCAGTCCTTCGACGCCGGAGACGGCTACGCCGCCGCGCTGGCCACCGATCGCCCAGAGGTGCGCACGGTGTTTTACAGTTACAACGCAGTGTAAGTCATCACGAATGAAAATTAACAAAATAACGCAAGTTGCCGCCTGAAGTTTATAGTGACGACTTTAGTCGTTCTACGCCTTAGGAAACGGCTGAAGCCGTTACTACAAGCCCATTTGAGATGTTAGGTGGCAAAACTTGAGCCAGTTAATTTCAACCAAAGGAAACCATTCAATGAAACCATCAAATCTTCTCAAATTCACGCTCTGTCTCCTGCCCGCCGGTGTCTTGCTGGCGCTCGTCGTCATCGCGCCGCAGATGGGCGTCTTGCAAGCCGGCGCAGCCGCGCCCGCGCTGGCTGCCGCTCCCTGGCGCGTCTTCACCCCCGCGACCAACACGCTGCCCATGGACGCCAACCTGCTGCCCAACCCCGGCTTCGAGTCCGGTTCGGCCATCACGGCCACGGCCTGGAACGCCTACATGTCCGGCTACGCGATAGACGCGACGGGCGGACGCGGCGGCGGGCGGGCGCTGCGCCTCACCGCCGCCGCCGACGGCGAATCGCACGGGGCGTACCAGGTCATCACGCTCAACCAGACCCAAACCATGCCGATTTATCTCAGCGGCTGGAGCAGAACCGACGGTATGAGCGGCGAGACAGACGCCCACTACAGCGTCTACCTGGACATCTACTACGTGGATGAAACCCCCCTGCACGGGCAATCCATCGCCTTCGACGTCGGCGCGCACGATTGGCAATTTCGCGAAAAATTCATCGCGCCGGCCAAACCGATCAAGTCCATCAACGTCTATGTCTTGTTGCGCAACACGCACGTGGGCACAGCCTGGTTCGATGACCTGAGCATCCGCCCGGTACACGCCGAGATTGCCTACCTGGACGGCGTCCACGTCGCAACGATGGCGCCGGATCCCCTGCCCTACGGCGGTCCGGGGCTGTCGCTGGCGACGGACGACGGGCTAAGCCTGACCCTGGCCGCCGACGGCGGCGCGGTGACCGCGGTGAGCCTGGCCGGCGCGCCCGTCCAGGACGCGGCGCGCGCCTACATGAGCGGCTTCTTCGTGCGCGACGTCGCCGCCCAGAGCGATTACTATCACGTCGGCGGGAGCGTCAACCCGGACGGGCGCACGCTCGTCCAGGCCGGCGCACTGCCGGCGCTGTCGCTGGACTTCGGCGCCGTCTATACCGCCGCCGCCGACCGCATCACCATTCACGCCGAACTGACCGGCACGGACGCGCTCACCCGCGCGCTCACCCTCTACTTTGCGCTGCCCGTCAGCGCCACGAACTGGACCTGGGGCGACGATATTCGCACCGGTCGCGCCATCAACGGCGCAAACGAGTTCGCCAACTTCAACGGGTACCACGGTCTGGGCGCAAACGGCCATCTCAGCAAATACCCGTGGGCCAGTTTGAGCGGGCCGGACGGCGGCCTGGCGTTGGGAACGCCGCTCGATAGCCCGCGCGCGTTCCGGCTGATCTACAACCCGGCCACGCACCAATTCTACGCTGCCTTCGATCTGGGCCTGTCGCCGCTGACGAACCAATTCCCCAACCGGGCGTGGGTGGACCTGATCCTCTACCGCACCGAAGCCGGCGGCGGATTCCGCGCCGCCGCGCAAGGCTACTACGACCGGTTCCCCCAGGCCTTCGCGCGCCGCATTCCGCCGGAGCAAGAGGGCATCTGGGTCGCCTTCTCCGACGTCGCGCCGATCACAGACGTCAACGACTTCGGCATCAAGGTCCACGAAATCGGCGGCCTGAGCTACGTCGCCTCTGACGACGACGCGGGCATCCTCTCTTTCCGCTACGTCTCCGAACCGTGGTCGCACTGGCTGCCGATCACCACGACGAGCGTTGACGTGAACGACTACGATCAGGTGATGACCTACCTCCACGATCAACACCAACACGGGTCAACCGCGCAACGCCGGCAAGCCGAAGCGACGCTGAGTTCGGGCTTTTTCGACGAGAACGGGCGCTATCGTTACGAATCGTCCGTCGAACCGTGGTGCGACGGCGTGGGCGGCTGCGCCGTCTTCACGCTCAACCCCGACCCCGACATCGCCGACGCCGCCTACCCGCTCAACCAGGGGCGCCTGGATTGGAATGCGACGACGCAAGCAGCCTACACCAGCACGCCCGGACTCGACGGCGAATATATTGACAGCTATCTGGCCCGCGCCACCGACATGGATTTCCGCGCGACGCATTTTGCAGCGACGGACACGCCGTTGACCTTCCGCACCGGCGATTTGCAGGTAGGCATCCCCGAAGTCTTTGCCACCACCGAGTTCGCGCGCTGGTTGACGCAGGACGTCCACCAACGCTTCGGCAAATACACGATGGCCAACGGCATCCTGCTCGATATGCCGTGGGGCGGCGATCTCTTCGATTTCATGGGCCAGGAAACCAATTGGCTCTACACCGGCAGTTTTACCCCGCCAACCGACGCGCGGATGAACTACTATCGCGCGCTCTCCTACCAACGGCCCTACGGGTTTTTGATGAACACGGACTTTGCCAACCTGAGCCACGCCCTGGTCGAGCGCTACTTCCAGGTGTGCCTGTTCTACGGCATCTACCCCAGCATGTTCAGCGCCAATGCCGCCACCAACCGCTACTGGGACGACCCCGCCCTGTACAACCGCGACCGCCCGTTGTTCCAGCGCTACATCCCCTTGATTCGCCGTCTGAACACGGCCGGCTGGCAACCGCTGACCTACGCCACAACCTCGGATGCGCAAGTCTACATCGAACGCTTCGGAGCGTGGCCCAACCTGCACTTCACGCTGCGCAACACCACCGACGCCGCCGCCGCCGTGACCGTGACGCTGCAAGCGGACGCGCTGCATCTGCCCGACTCAGCGCTCACCGGCGTCGCGCTGCTCTCCGGCGCGCACTATGCCGTGGGGGCGGGCGCGGCGCAGTTTCAGGTGACGCTGGGGCCGCAGGCCAGCGAGATCATCGCGCTGTCCCGGCCGTCCGGCCACGCGCTCTATCTGCCGCTGGTCTTGCGCGACGCCCCCGGCGGCAGCCTTTGGCTCGCGCCAGGCGCGTCTGCCCCGGAAATTCCTGCCGCCGTCGCCGCCGCCGTCATCTACGTGGACGGTTCGCTGGCCAATAACTGCACCGGCGGAACTTACTCCGTCGCCAACCGCGATTGCTCCGGCAGCGATGGCAACGCCTATACCAGCATCGAAGAGGGCGTGAACGCGGCCCTGCCCGGAGACACCGTTCAGGTGCGGGGCGGCCTCTACCACGAACAGGTGGATATCCGGGTCAACGGCGAAGCCGGAAATCGCATCGTCATCCAGAACTACCCCGGCGAAACCCCGATTCTGGAAGGGAGCCAGGCGGTGACCGGTTGGGCGCAGTGCAGCGGAGACGACCCCTACCTGACGGTTCAGGGTGAAGTCAACCCGCATTATGCGGCCATCTACCGGACAGCGGTTGATGCGCTCCCCGAATCCCAAAGCCCCAACGTGGAGCACCTCGTGGTGCTGTACGAGAACGGCGAATTCATGCTGCCGGCCCAGGACCCCGATCAATCTATGATCATCCAGAATCAGAAGCGCTACATCCCCATCGAAGAAGAATCCGTTGGCCTGACCGACTATCTGATTGACTCCGCTCACCTGACCCAGCCCGACAACTATTGGGCCGGCGCGTCCGTCTGGGTGTGGGTGCACGCGGAAAATAACAACATCCAATCCCGCGTGATTACCGCATCCAACCAGTCGCAGCACAGCATTACTTTTGATGCGCCCCTCTCCGCACCCCTGAGCGTCAGCGGTTTCACCAACCCGGACGCCTACTCCATTTACAACCACCCGCACCTGCTCGACCAGCCCGGCGAGTACTTCTACACGCCCCAACCGGATGGGGACGGTCATTACTGGCTCTACATCTGGCCGCGCAACACGAGCGACCTCGCGGACAAAATCAGAATCAACCACGAGCAAATGGGGTTTTTCCCACGGCAAACTTTCGGGAGCTACGTGACCATTGATGGATTTGAAATCCGGGGCTTCAGCGGCAACTGGACTCGAAACGGGGGCGTCGTCATTCCCTACGGCTTTGAGCACAGTGGATTTCAGGTCAAGCATTGTAACATCCACCACAACTACGGCGATGGCATTACAATTTATCAAGGCGTGGACGATCTGATTGAGGGGAATACGGTAGACACTAACTTCGGCGCCGGGCTGGAGGGTATGAGGCATACCCACCTCGTCGTCAAGGACAACGTCGTCAGGAACCACGAGGGGACCAACGTTTCCTTTGACGTCAACGAGCACATGGAAATCGTCGGGAACCGGATCGGCGGGTTCCTGGGCACGCACGGCAACGGCATGGCCATCTACGACGGCTGCAACGACGTTCTGGTGGCCGGCAATATCATCGCCATCGAGAGAAACGTTCCCCTGACCTTCAACACGATGGGCAATCTGGTGCTCTACAACAACATTCTGTACAGCGGCGACTCTACGCGCATCATTGCCTCGTGGTCAATGGGCACGGGGTATCACCTCGCCTTCAACAACCTGATTCTGGGCGCCGACACCGAAGGCGCCGCCTATTTCCGCACCGCGGGGAATAAAGTATTCCGCAACAACATTGTGGATGGCGGGCGGCTGGTCGGAGATGGCGGTAGCCTCGAATCCACGCACAATCTGTACACCACGTTTGCCTGGGACCAGCCGGATCTGAATCCCACCGAAATAGACGGGCGGGAGGTGAACAAGGCGGATTTGTTTGCAGACTACGCCGCCCTTGATTTCCACCTCAAACCGGGCAGCCCGGCCAGGGACGCCGGCGTCTCGGCCGACGACATCATCCAGGCGTACGGACTGCAAACGCTATTCCCCTCATACAATTTCTACGCCGATATGGACGGAAACAGCCGGCCTGTCGCGGGCGCATGGGATCTTGGGCCATACCGGTTCACGCCATCGCTGGAGTTGCAAGGGATAGCGGGCGACCGGGCCATCCGCCTGGACTGGACGGTCAACGTCACCATGCCGGCGACCACCACCTGGGCCATCGCCTACCAGAACCCCGGCAGCGCCTACCTGCCCATCACCGCCATCCTCAGCCCCACCCGCGCCTACACCCTCACCAACCTGACCAACGGCATCCGGTACACCGTCACCCTCAGCGCCATGCTGGACGACACCGCCTGGCTGTCCGACACCGTCGCCGTGACGCCAACCGGCATCCGTGTGTACCTGCCGCTCGTGCTGCGATAAAACAAGCGAGTTTTCAGCCTTCAACCTTCAACTTTCAACTATTTTTCGAGGAATCATGACTCAATGGAAGAGATAAAAAGGGGGTTTTTGCGCGAGCGGGGGTACCCGCTCGTG
>DAOUFX010000526.1:0-3455 GCA_034429675.1 Anaerolineae bacterium
GAAAGAGTCAACGGTACATAACAAGCTGCCGCGACTCTTGATTGTCGCGGCAGCTTGTCGGTGTTGGCTAGTTGTTCCCGTTGATGACGATAATGCGCCCGGTTGCGCCATCTACCCGGACGCGCTGCCCGGTTTTGAGGCGTGTCGTCGCTTCATGGACGCTTACCACGGCCGGGATGCCGTATTCACGGGCGACGACTGCGCCGTGCGTCATCATGCCACCCACTTCCATTATCAGGCCGCCAGCCGTGAGAAACAGCGGCGTCCACGAAGGATCGGTGCCGGGACAGACGAGGATTTCGCCCGGTTCAAGTCGCGCTCCGCGAGGGTCCAGGATGACGTGAACGACATTCTCCACGACGCCGGGCGAGACCGGGCTGCCGTGTAGTTCGTTGGCGCCGGTTTGAGCGCCCAGGCCGGCATAGAAAGCGCGGCCATCGCCAAGCAGCAGTCGCGGAGACTGCCGCCGCATTTCGCGTTGGTAAGCCGCCCGGTTCTCTGCAACCACGGCTTTCCAATCACGGGGTTCTCCTTTCGCCAATGCGTTCAATTCATCCAGATGCAGGTAGAATAGATCGTCCGCTTGTGTCAGCGTTCCCGCTTTGACCATGTCGGCGCCGACGCGTAGCAACCCGGCGCGATGGATTCCCATCATGCGGATGGCAAAAAACTTTGGATTTTCGCGCAGTCCGGTGAGCTCGCGCACCCGCGTTCCGAAGAAGCGCATAAGTTGCGCCCGCAAAGCGCCGCCGCGTGTGCGCCGCGCCGTCGCGATCAGGGCATTTAGTGTTGCCTCGGCGGCGACGGCGCCTCTGGCGAAGATGGCGTCAGGAGCCTGCTCCGGCGCGGTGATTTGCAGGTAGCTTTGTAACGCGTGGAACACCGGTGCGGCATCCTCGCGCCAGCGTGGGCGCCCCATGTCAATTTCGGCCAGCCCACGCATTCCGTACCGTTGCATGAAGGCATCCACGGCGCCTTGCGCCGGTTCGGGCAACCGTCGCGCTTTCCAGTCGGCGGCGAGCCCGGCGGCGTCCGTTGCTGCAAAGTGGCTCACTGCTTCCGGTGAACTGCGGATGGTTTGGGCGCATGCCCACAGCGCCAGATCCATTTCGGTGGTGACGTTGTGCGGCAACCCACGCGCAACTTCCAGGGCCGACGGTTTGCCGGGAAGTTTGGCGGCCATTATCTGCAAAATCTGAAAGACGCTGATGCCGCAGACGGCGGCAGGCAGCAGGAAGCTCTGGATACCGGTGAAGAGTTGTGGTTCATCGTCCTGAAGTAGAGCCAACTGTTCGGTCAATGTGGTAGCGGCAGCGGCGTGGGCGGCGAGCGCTTCCAGGGCGGCATTTTCGGCCCGGTAGATGCGATCCCGTGCTTTTTCAGGGTTCGCCCAGTTGGCCAAAACCCGCACGGCGATGGGCACGAAGAATCGCGCGAGTTGCCACAATGTGCGCAATCTAATCCTGCCCGGCGCGTTGAAGGTCGGTTCGCTCCAGATGCTCTCTATCGCCTGATTGCCGCCCGGTTCGATGGAATCTAATGCGCCCTGCCAGGCTTTGCGCCCGAAGCGACTGTGGACGACGCCGGTGAAATTGATGTACAGGCGTTCCCCGGCGGTCAACAGCGCGTTCTGGGTTTTGTAAGTGGCCGGAATGCCAAAACGTCGCGCGGCGAATGCAGCAATGTTTTTGAGAGTGTCTTGTCCAAGCGGTGTGAGTGGGTCGAGCATTCCCTGGACCGCGCCGAACGAGAGCAGCACTGCCAATGGCGTCTCCGGCAAGTCATCCGGCAAGGGATACAGCGCAGTGATCGCGCGCGTTTGGAGTAAGTAAAGTTTTTCGTTGGCCCATGCCCATTCAATGTCCTGGGGCGCGCCGTAGCTCTGTGTTACTTGCTGTCCAAGCGCCGCCAGTTCGAGAATGGCCGCGTCCGGCAGCGCTTGTTGTGTGGCTGCTGCGGCGGATTCTGTGACTGTGCCTCCGCCTGCTTGGGGACGGATGGACAAGGCTTTGGCGCCCAGTTGCTTATCCAGGATACGGCGCTGCGCGACATTGACGCGGTATTGATCCGGTTCGATGAGCCCCGATACCAGCGCCTCGCCAAGCCCCAGCGTCGCGTCAATAACCGTCTCGGCGCGCGATCCGGTGAGTGGGTTGGCCGTGAAAAGCACGCCTGCAGCCTCGCTGTTGATCATGCGTTGAACCACCACGGCCAGAGTCAGCTCTCGTTGTCCGACGCCGTTGCGGGCGCGATAACCGATGGCGCGCGCCGTCCACAGGCTGCTCCAACAGGCGACCACCGCCTTCAGCAGCGCCGGCGCCCCGATTACGTTCAGATAGGTTTCCTGTTGCCCGGCAAAGGATAAGTCCGGCAAGTCTTCGGCGGTGGCGGAGGAACGCACGGCTACCGGCGGGCTACCCAGGGCCAGATAAGCCGCCCCCAGCACTTCGGCGAGCGCCGGCGGCAGTGTCTCGGTGGTGAATCGGGCGCGAATCGCTGCCGCTGCCGCTTCTAAATTGTCCGGATCGGCCGGATTGGCAGCCTCAGCTTGCGCCGCGACGGTCGCGGCGAGCGCATTGGCCGTCAGATAGGCGGTATAGGCTTCTGTCGTTACCAGGAATCCGTCCGGCACGGGGAATCCGGCCCGCGCGATTCGAGCCAGGTTTAACCCTTTGCCGCCGACCAGATTCAGCGTGGCGGCTTCTGTGTTGAGTGGCAAGATCAATGTTGGCGACAAAATTTTCTCCTGACAAAGTGGAAAAGAGCGATAGGGGGATTGGAATCTGCGTACTACTTCTTTTCATCTTCATCCGGCAGTCCCAGCCAATGGCGGGCTTCGAGAACTTCACGGAAAACCATCACATTTTCAGGCGATCCGGCGCGAAACGCCTGGTACATTCGCGCCATCCCGTACACCACATCTTGGGGGGCTACCATGGCCATTTTCCAGGGGACGCCGGCGCCTTCGATGCGGGTCATCAAGCCGGCGCTCCCCCGCATGCCCAGGCTACTGACCTCGAATTGGGAAACCTCACGATAATCACACAGAATATCCATTCCCACTTCGAAACCGGGATCGGCAAAGATCTGTGCTAAGTTCTGCATCATTGTTTGATCCTCGACCTTGCCGATGAAATTGACATATACCACCTTCGCCATCTTGTCAATGTGATATTGAATTGTCATTTCTCCTCCGCCTGATCCTGCAATCGTATAAAATCATTGCCGAAGTTAAGTATAGCGGAAGATAAAAATATATCAAATTTCCACCCGTTTAAACAAAATGCATTACGGGTCGTGCTGGTATGGGGTATGCTGTGCGCGCCAGGCCCCCTGAACTTTAGGTGAATTTTTAGTAAGTTGTGTAATTACAACTCGAAGCAGGTATTCGAAACGCCATTTTTTTTTGGGGGGGGATGGGGGGAGTAAACGCGGCTTTAAAATAAAAAAGAGCG
>DAOUFX010000527.1:0-10501 GCA_034429675.1 Anaerolineae bacterium
AACACTTACCATTTTCTCTCTTATGGCTTCTCTGTTTTGTGAAAAACCCACAGCAGTCCCCGGTTCAGGGTCACGGCGGCATTTTCGGCGACGAATGCGTTGCTGACGCCGCGCGCCGGTCCGAAATTTAGCGTCTCGCGGCGCAGGGGATAAGCCAGGCCGGCGGTAGTCACACCTGCGGCGGGACCGCCCAGCGGAAGCAGCGAGAGTGTGTCGCCGGGACGCCCCGGCCATTGCCGGGTTTCGCCGCCGCGCAGCAGCCGCACGGTCCACGGATCGTCGGCGATGACCACGTCCAGCCCGGCGAGCTGCGGCAGCGCCAATAGCAACAGGTTCGCCAACTCCTGGTCGGGCCGTCCCCCGAGCGCCCCCAGGACGGCGATCGCGCCGGACGCCGGCGCGCTGCGCGCCGTTCCGGCAGCCCACAGCAGCGCCAACTCCAGATCGGTTTCGTCCTTGGCCGGTGGATGGGCGTGAAAGCGCGTCCCACGGCTCTCCAGTGGCGCGCGCATCTCCGGCGGCGCCGAGTCCAGATCGCCGATGACGTGATCCGGCAGCAATCCGGCGGCCAGGACGTGTCGCATGCCCCCATCCGCGGCCACGATCAGGTCGCCGGGGCGAACCCAACTTCTCGCTGCCGTCGCCGGGTCTTGCATAACACCGTTGGCAAAAATAACAATTTGCATAAATCCAGGTCAATGGGGCGGTTTCGCGGGCGAGTCTGCTCGTCCGCGAAACCACCGTTTAAACAAAAATCCCCGCCGGCCCAGGGGAGGGTTGGCGGGGATCATTTTTGTGATACGGGCCTCCCTCCGCTGGCATAATCCAGATCAGGTATAGGGTCGGCGCCGGTGTGTCGGTGAAACATCAGGACGCCCTCTCAGCCTGCTCCCAGGCTCCCCTGGCTATTGGGTTTGTGAAGGTATTATACTCGATTTGTTACGATTGATACACCCAGCTTTCGTTGCGGCTGAGACGCCAGACCGGCGGGAAGAGCCCGTGGAGGGCATTGAGGGTGTCGGCGTCCAGGTGGGAGGCGTAGCGAGCGTCGAGAGCGGCGGCGGATTGGTAGCCGGTCGCCAGTTGCGCCAGCGCTGCGGCCGGCCAGCGCACCGTCACGGCGCCGGCGATGGGCCCCGGCACGACGGCCAGCGTGCCCGGCGCGCAGATTAACGTGGCCTCGCCGGCGTCCGTCGCGAAGGTCGCGCACAGCGATACATCCAGGGGAATTTCCAGACAGAGGATGGTCTTGTGCAAGAAAGCGGTGAGATCGAGGATTTTGATCCAATCGGCGTCGGGAATGTGCCCGCTTTCCGGGTCGGCGCCCTGGATGAGAACCTGACCGCCGCACGTGCACCCCACCGCGGCCAGTGGGTTTTCCAGTGTGTCGTAGATCGGGTAGCGCGAACCGTAACTCGGCGCGGGGGGGTATTCAAACAGAATGCGCGCTTTGTCGCGTTCGCGCGCCAGAACGGCGGCGGATTGCAGGGCCAGGATTGCGTCTGCCGGATCGCCTATCAACTCTGTCGAATCCGGGCCGACCTTGACCCCCGTGACCAGAAGCACATCGTCGAGAATTCCTCTGGTTTCAATTTCCAGATATTCTGCGGCTTCCTCCACCTCCCCGGCTCCCAGATGGCGCGTGATTTGTTCCGGTGTGATCAGGAGGCCGCAGTGATGGGTGAACACCGTGAAATCGAACCGGCGGTAGAGCTGGCAGCGCCCGTGGGTCGCGACCAGCGGGATGCCGGCGGCGCGCAGCCGGTCGAACGTGAATTCCATCAGCTTGCGGAAATGCCCTTCGCCGCGCCGGTCTTCGCGGGTGGCGACATCGCAGATGAAGCCGTAGTGCAGATTGCCTTTGGGGAATTGCATCAGGTGGTCCGGCTCGACCAGAATGTAGGAGACGGGGACGCCGTCCACGACGCGCGCCATTGCCCATTCGGGAGGGAAACTGTCAACGTCGGTCTGATAGGAATGCGCCATCACCTCGACGATGGCGTCGCGGCCTGCGGCGGTTTCAGCCGTTAGAATTTGGGTCGTCATTCGGTTCCCTCGCTTTGCGCCCGTCCGGTGAAGATGGCAGCGATCAGCAAGCCCCAGGCAATGGCGGCGATAATAGTTCCTACTCCCCCTCTGATGCTCAGTACGATTCCCATTCGCGCCGCCGACATGCCGCGAGAGAGCAAGTACGCTGGCAGCCAGGTGTTAAGCGCAACACCGATCAGGCTTTGGATGATGATGATCCCCAGTGCAACGAGGGTGAGACGCGCCGCTTTGGGGTGTGTGTCCCAATTTCTGATTGCCAGAGCACATCCCACGCCCCAAACTACAAGAAGTGGAATTTCTAACAAGTAATTTACAAATGCAGCTCCGATTATTCCCATTGAACGAACCCTCCACAATTGGTTAGAGTCTTCGTAACTTTGCAGTCGTCATCTCTCAAAAAGTTCGGGAGTATCTTTTCAACTCAACTCGATTTTTCCGACACCAAGGTCGCTTCCCACTCGTGTCGCAGCAGCCCGTACAACAGCATATCGTGGCGCTGTCCATCACGGTTGAGGAAGTCGCGGAAAGAGCCTTCCTGCTGGAATCCGGCCTTTTTAAACATAGTCTGAGAACGCGGGTTGTAATCGAAGACGGTGGCCTGAACGCGGTAGAGGTTCAGCTCGTGGAAGGCGAATTTCAGCGCGAGCTGCAACGCCTCGCTGCCGTAGCCCTGACCCCAGTGCGCGCGGTCGCCGATGCCGATGCCCAGCCAGGCCGTGCCGTGCGTCCAGAGGATGTCGTCAATTTCGAGGTAGCCGATGAGCACGTTGTCTTCCAGGCGGCGGATGGCGAGAACATAGCCATTGTGAGCCTTGCGGCTTTCATTCAGCCATTCGCGCCAGTCGGGGAGCGCTTTGGGGAGCGCGGGAACGGCGTCTATCAGCCGCGCAAATTCGGCGTCCTCGTACCAGGCGGCCAGCGTCGGCAGATCGTCTTCGCTCAGCGTGGTAAGCCGCACCTTGTCGCCGCGCAGCAGGTTGGTTGTGTGCAATCCTTTACCTCCGTTAGAACAATTTCTTAAGTTGCCGGGAGTGATTGTAGCAGATTAGTCTTCAAAACGCCAGCGGCGTCAAGGGGAGGATGCATTTCAAGATGGGGGCAAAATCTGTACTTTCGTAGAGACGCAACATTCTGCGTCTCTCTCCGCGCAGAAGAAGACGCAAAATTTTGCGTCTCTACACGAAGTGGGGCCTGCATTGTGCAGGCCCCATTTGTTTTTTACCGTTGGTTGACTTTGATCAGCTCACGGCTCGATCACAAACACCGCGCCGTCGCTGCGCCCGCGCACGTCGGGGGCGTACATTTCGTTGGCGACGGCGGGAAGCACGTTGTAGGCGCCGGGGATGGCGGCGCGCAGGTAGTAGCGCGCCTGGTAGACGCCCGGCGCGAGGTTGGTCGCGAAGAAGACGGCGCGCTCGTCGCGCAGCTCTTCGTGGTCGAAGGTTTTCCACCACCACGGGTACATAATGCTGACGTCATCGGCTCCCGGCATGCCGACTTCTGATACGCCGGCTTCCGGCGCCAGGTCGTTTTGTTCGGTGCTGAGCGTCGCATCTACCGGTTCCATGCCGGCGGGATAGGCATCCTCGAGTTGGACGTAATCGCGATAGTGCGGGACGGTCAGGGTCAGGCGCACTTCCACCAGATCGCCCGGCTGCGCTGAAGTGACCGGCTTGCATTCGCCGAAGTCCACCGGGCTGCCATACCACGAGGGCAGGTTGTCGGCGGTGCGCACCGCCACGCAGTATTGGCGATCCACCGTGAACCCGTCGCTTTCCGCTTCCAGCTGGTCTACCGGCAGGTAGACGGCCAGATCGGCGGTGTAGTAGAGCGCGCCGTTTCCTTCACCGCGTGAGATTTCCAGGGCGTTGGGCCACTCGCGCAGCATCTCGCCCACCGGGATGACGCGCTCGACGGTCTGGCGCAGCGTCTCCGGCGACGCCTGCCCTTGCGCCACCGCCGCCGTGTTGAGGGCGACGCCCCAGGCGTAGTCGGCGTTGAGTTCGCCGGTGGCGACCATCGTGTCGGTGAGCGCCAGGATGGACCACGACGTTTCCTGTGTGGTGGCCCAGTGATCCGTCTGGCGGGCGGTCATCAGCCAGCGTACCGCTTGCGGCAGGAGCGGGTCGTCGGGCGCGAAGCGGGCCAGGGTGTCCACGACCATGGCGGTCGCCCGCGTCCAGGTGACCCAGTATTCGCTGTCGGTCTGCTCCCAGTGGGCCGTGGAGGCGCTGAGGACGGCGTCGGCGCGCAGTTCTTCGAGCAACGTCGTCACGCGCGGGTCGTCGCTTTTCACAACGCCCAGGGCCAGCGTCAGATACGCCCGCCCGGTTACATCCAGCCCGGCGCGGTTTTCAAAGAGCGCCGCGTCTACGCCTTCGGGCAGGGGGCGCCCGGCTTCGGCCAGGACGTAGAGCGCGAAGACGTCGGTCAGCACCGGTTCGTCCAGGGGCAGTCGCCCGTTGAGGATCCGGTCGAGGTAATCCAGGGCCGGGTTCAAACGGTCTGTGTCCACCGGGAACCCGGCGCGTTGCGCCTGCGCCATTCCCAGCGCGGCGTAGGCTGTGGTTTGCGGTTTGCTTTCGGCTTCTTCCCACCAACCCCAGCCGCCATCAGGGTGTTGGCGGGCGTAGAGCTTCGTGAGCGCTGCGTCAACCAACGCTTGCAGTTTGGCTTCCAACGCGGGATCGTTCTGGCCCAGGTCGCGCAGCGCGCGGTAGGTGACGACGTTGGGCAGGAAGCGGCTGACCAACTGCTCGTTGCACTCGTACTCGAAGTGTTCCAGGTAGGTCAGCCCGCCCGTCATTCCCGCAGCCAGCGAGGGCGACATACGCACGGTGAGCGTCGAATCCGGCCCGGCGTCCGGCGGCACGATGATGGCTTCGACCCGGTTGCCGGCAGCGGTGAGCGCGCCGGCGGCGCGCATCACGTCCGGCGATTCGTAGCGGTAGATGGGCAGCGCGTGGTCGGACTCGCGCCCGACGCTGGGACGCGCCGCGTCGCGGTAGCCGCCGCCCTCGGCGACGAAGGTCAGCTCGGCGAAGTCCGCTCCGACGTCGCTGACCTCGACCGGCCAGCTCACCCGTACCCGTCCGCCCGCCGACACGCTGACCCGCTGCTCGGCCATTTGCTGATTTGCGATTTGCAGATTTGTCTCCAATCGCACTGTCACTTCCAAATCCGCGCCGGTGTTGTTCTGGACGATGGCGGCCACTTCCGACCGGTCGCCGTCGGTGAAGAAGCGCGGCGTGACCGGGCGCACGATCAGCGGTTTGGTGACGACGAATTCGGCCTTAGTCTGCCCCACGCGGGTGTCGGCGGTGACGGCGCGGGCGTCGGCGACCCAGGTGGTGAGGCTGTCGGGCAATTTCAGGGTGACGGTGGTTTCGCCGGAGGCTCCGGTGCGCAGGGTTGCTTCCCATAGCGCCGTGTCGGGGAAGTCCTGGCGCACATCAAGCTCGCTGATGTCCGTGCGGCCCCCGCCGCCCATACCGCCGGCCAGGCGTTCTCTCATAGTACGTTCGAGTTCCTCTTGCAATTTCTCCATGTCTGAGGCGAAGCGGTTGTTCAGCACCATCAACCCATCGCCGGTGGTGATGCGCAGTGGGTGCGGCGAGTAGAACGCGTCCATAAGCGTCCGTGTTGTATCGTAGGCCAGCGCCAGCACGGCTTTATCCACGACGGCCAGGGTCACTTCTGCGTCCACCGGCGCGCCGGTGTAGTCCGTTGCGCGGATGGTCAGGTTGGCCGCATCTCCGGGCATGTAGGCGCAGGAAATCGGGGGAGTAAGGGATTGTGAGACTGCGGCGTCAGGGCAGTCGGGCGTGATCTGGATGGTGAGTTGTTGTTTGACCGGTTCGACTTCCAGTTCAACCATCCCGATGCGGATATCCGGCGTGCTCCCTTCTTTGGTTGGATCAACCCCCTTCACCGCTACGAACGATACAATGATGTTGGGGACGTGGGCGTCTGTGATCGGGACTTCAATGAGCGGGTTAGTCTCGGTTGCTGTGAAACGGCGCACTTCCATAAAGTTTTCGCGTTCCACCGTCATCAACACCTCGTAAGGCGCGGCAAAGGGGGTGGGTAACAGAATCTTTGCCGTGTCACCGGAGCGATAAGACTGGGCGTCGGCGATGGGCGTGACCTGATTTTCGGGCAGTTTCCACTCCGCGATTTCATTGCCGCCGACCCATAGCCCTGTCTCGCCGTGATTGCTGTGACCATTGGCATCTATGCCATCGGCAAGGATTACGTAGGAGCCGCTGGTGTTGGGGATGAATGTTGCCTCGGCTTTGCCGGCGTTGTCCGTTGTCACCGTTTGCGTGGCGACGACGGTGTCTGTGTAGGTCCATTCGCCTTCCCCGTATGGTATTTTGGGTTGGGCGTAACTCCAGCTGCGTTGGGCCAGTTTAAGCGTAACCGGCTGGTTGGGAACCGGTTGCGAGTGCCAGTCCAGGGTGAGCACATCTACCGTAGCCGGTGAACCGGCGCCGACCACCCAATCACGCGGTTTGAGACCTACGTAGAAACGCCCTGCATGGACGGTGGCGTTGCCGCGTCCTGTGATAGCAAAGTTGCTCTCATCGGTGACGGTCGCTTCCACTTCCCAGTTTTGCGGCCCGACGGTTTTCTGATTTGCCAGAGGATTCAAGTTAGCTGGCAACTCCAGCAACGCCTTGCCGGCGGCATCGGTGACGGCGTCGCCTTCGGTGATGACCTCCGGATCGAGCCAGAAATCCCAACCGGGGATGTCGAGGTTCCAACTCCACCAACCGGTGACATTAGCGTCAACGGATGGGGAGAACAGGTAGGGCTTTGCCAGCACCCGCCAGTGAATGCGGGCGTTGCTCACGGCGCTGCCGGCGTAGTAACGCGCCTCGACAAGCGCGCGCAGCGTCGCGCCGCCGATTACGTGATCCTGTTCCGGGGTCACGGTCACTTCAAATTCCGGTTTGCGATAGGCGGCGACGGAAAAGTTCGCAGACCAGCTATTGTAGTCTTCTTGTTCCCTGACCACATCCATGATGATTGAATATGAGCCGAGTGGCGCATCGTCAGGTATATGGAAACTGCCGTCAACTGTTCCCAGTGGCGAGGGGGTGAGGATGATTTCCGGCACGGAGTAGTCACCAAGATACAATCGTACGCTAAGTTTCAGGTCGGAGGGAGGGAGGCTGTATTGTCCATCGTCGGCGTTGCGGAGGATGCCGTGGAAATATAGCTCCTGGCCGGGGCGGTAGATGGGGCGATCGGTTTGGATGTATCCCGCGTATTCCGATGTTGCGTCGAAGTTATAGGAGATGTTGAATTCCCACGGCGAGGCGTTCATATTCCAATCGCTGCGGGCGACGCCGAAACCGGGCTGCCCCGCTACACCGGAGATGGCCAGGCAGTTGGGCCAACGGTCTGCCCGTTCCGCAATGGGGAAGCGGGCGATGCCGTCACCATCGGTGATGCTCTGTCCAAGCCGGTTGCCCTGATCATCAATCAGATATACGTCTGCACCGGCGATCGGCGTCCCGCTTCGCAGATCGGTTACCCAGATCAGGACTTCATCATCGCTCATCTTGAGCGTGAGGTGGCGATCTACCACCGCAAAGCGTGTGGACGGCGTTTCCCATGACTCCGATCCCGGTATTGTCCAGGTGAGCAGGTAGAGGCCGGTGGGCAGCGGGGCGACATTGTTCAGATCCACGGCGACAAGTTGGCTTTGGTTACGCTCACTGTTGGGGTAGAGCGTCCATTCACGCGATGTGCCGGGGATTGAGGTGGTATCCGCATACTTTGTGAAATCCTGGGGTGCGGTGTTGGAGAGACGCAGGGTGGTTTGGGGGACGTTTACCGCCATAAAGTACAGACGGGCCGCCTCAGCCGCATCCAGGGTAGTGGAATCATACCGCTTCATCGGGCCGAATATGGGGGGGATATCGGTGGTGACGAAGCACTTTGTGACCTCTTCGGAAATCATATTGCCGTAGCGGTCGCTGACGCCGGGCAGGACGTGGAGGCAGTATTCGGCGCCGGCAGATTTCTCCCAATGGACAAAGGCAAAGGGCCACTTCACATCGTAGTCTTCCCAAGATACAGTCACATCGTCTACCAACTCGCCGTTGTGGGTGATCTGGATGTGGTCGGACAGGCTTTGGGGATCCACCATGCCGCTGAATCTTACTTGCAGGCCGGCGTAGTACGCCAGCTGGTCGTCGCCAGAGTCGGACGTGATCGCGTTTACCTGGATGGGTGGGGTGGTGGTGAAGTCAATCTGGGCCTCAAACTCTGGCGATACGCCGCTCACCGTCGTTGCGCTTTTGTCCATCAGCGCCGTGTAACGGGTTTCTATCGCCAGATAGTGGGTGGGCGTGAAAACCATGGTCATGCCATCATCTTCCCAGGTAAATGCTCCGGGAACGACATTGCCTTGCGAATCTGTGAGGGTGAAAGCCGCCTCGGAGGATGTATGCTCCATCGGCGTGTTGAACTTGACGCGCACACCGGTCTCCAGGGGGACGGTTCCGTTGACATCGTCTACCAGGATTCTCTGGATTTCTGGCGCCGCTGTGCTGAAACCAAAGCTCACCTGCGCGGCCAACTCTGCCCCGTCCACGCCGGCGATGCCCGTCGGCGCGGTGACACTGTACGTCACACCGCTATCCCAGGAGGGTAACGGGTCGAAGCGGTAGACGCTGGTGTTGACCCACATCCCCTGGCCGACGACGGCGGGTTGAATGTCGAGCGCCAACGCCGGACATTCGCCGCCGGTCTCGGCCACCTGGCCGGAGCAGTTGATGGGGACGATGGGGTAGTTGAAAGCGATGATGATGGGCGTGTCGCCGCGCAACTCGGCGGCGCCGTTGGCCGGACTGACGTGCGTCACCGTCAACGGGCCGACG
This sequence comes from Anaerolineae bacterium, assembly GCA_034429675.1. GTDB lineage: Bacteria > Chloroflexota > Anaerolineae > B4-G1 > SLSP01 > JAKQHY01. Next base: position 8,943 of record DAOUFX010000527.1, read on the forward strand.
GTGCTGAAGGCGAAAGCCAGCTCGTTATTGAGCGGCAGGCCGTTGTTCGCGCGGGCCGCCGCGCCGATGGAGACGTTGTAGCGCACGCCGGACGCCAGTCCTTTGGGCTTGAACGTCACCACCTGATCGTCTTCCCAGGTGAAGTCGCCTGCCAACGGCTCCGCGCCCTCTGCGCGCACCTGCATGGCTTGCTCGACGCTGGCGCGATCCATCGGGCGGCTGAAGCGGATCAGCACGCCGGCCTGCGTGTTCACTTCCGCGCCGGAGCGGGGAATGGCCGTCACCACCGCCGGCGGCAGGGATTCGGCGAAGTCCGGTCTGGGTTCAGGGGTAGGGGGTGGAACCGGGGTCGTGTTGTTTGCGGTCGGAGCCGGCGTGTTTGCGTCCGAGGCGATCTCCGTCCCCGTGTCTGTTTCTCGCGTTCCCAGGATTGCCAGGGGCGTGCCTTCACCGGTAGGGGCGACGGGGACGCTGCTGTGTGGCAATAACGACTGAACGATCAGCGTCACGACCAACAAGACGGCCACTGCGGCGCTCAACCAGCCCCAGATCGGGATTTTCATCCCGCTGCGCGCCGTCCGGGCGGCATACGCGGCCCGCAGTTGCGCCGCCAGCCGGTTCACGAACGAGGGGGTGGGGTTGATTTTGGCGACCTTGTGGCGTAACGCTTTATCCACAAGATCGTCCGGATTTTGGATTTCGGATTTTAGATTTTGGATGGGAGAGCCGTGGGCCTCCCCTTCGCTGATCCGCTGATCCGCTGATCCATTTTCTCTTTCTTCCTTCTCTTTGCTACCTTCTTCCTTTATATTCATTGTATCACACACCTTTCTCTCAGGTCTGAGATTGCACGCGAGACTAACATTTTTGCGGCAGCTTCGGTGCGCCGCATCACGTTAGCGATTTCGGCCATACTGAGCCCGCCCCAGTAGCGCAGACGCAGCGCTTCCAGGCGGTCGGCCGAGAGATAGGCAACCATACGTTCCACGCACCCCAGGATGCCGGCGAGGATCAGCGATTCCTCCGGGTCTTCCGCGTGCGTGTCGGCCAACGTTTCGCTGAGGTCGTGGGAATCCGACGATTCTGCGGAAGTGCTCACCTTTTTCGGCTCGTGATAGACGGTGCGATAGAAGTCGTTGCATTTGTTGCGGGCAATGCCGAAGAGCCACGCCGGAAAGCTGCCCCGCCCGCGATAACGGCGCAGTGATTCCAATGCCGCCAGGAACACCTGCGCGGTCAGGTCCTCGGCGTCGGGTTCGTTTTCGACGCGGCCATAGCAATAGCGGTAGATCGCGGTGACGTGACGGCGGTAAAGCGCGTCGAACGCATCCGCATCATCCTGAGCCAGTTCGGCAAGCCGGCTATCGTCCAAGGTTTGGTAAGATTGCACGTTGTACTCTCCTTACAGCGCTGTTCGGATCACGGCCTATATGTCGCGTGGGTTTCGCTAAAGGTAACAGGGAAACGGAAAACCGCAAATATACTTCAACCCTCCATTTATCCACCAAGGTTGTATGATAAAGGAGGAAGAGATAAAAGAGGGGGTTGTTGCGGGCTGC
>DAOUFX010000528.1:0-5633 GCA_034429675.1 Anaerolineae bacterium
GCATTTTGATTTCGGGGCACGGTCTCCGTACAGAAGAAGACGCAAAATTTTGCGTCTCTACGAAAATACGGATTTTCCCCCATCTTGAAATGCGCCCATGGCAAGAGCGATTGGAAATCCAAAATCGAATATCAACCACAAAGCAAACTGTTAAAAAAACTTTTTGGAAGCACGATTGGAAAAATTCCAGGAATCTTACCAGTTGGATTTTTAGAGGCATTGTGAGGCTATGATAAAAATATTCGTGGTTGTACGGCCGCTCCACCGATTCACATCCTATTCGTGGCCGGCATCCACCGATTCGCATTCCCATACCATTTCATAATTCTAAAAGAGGAGTAAAACCATGACCGACAAACATTTTCTGAAATATCTGCTCATTTGCATGGCGCTGATCGCATTGGCGTTGACCGCTCCACAGGCTGCATTGGCCTGTGGAGGCGGCATTATCTGCGTGGACGTGGATGCAGCCGGGCCCATTCACGACGGCCTGAGCTGGACGACAGCTTACACGAATGTACAGGACGCATTGGCAGCGACAACGGCCACCGCTCACGAAATTTGGATCGCTGAGGGCATCTACTATCCCGATTTGGGCATGGGGCAAATGAATGACTCTGTGACCACGACCTTTGCCATACAACCGGGATTGGCGCTCTACGGCGGATTCGCCGGAACCGAAAGTACGTTCAGCCGGCGCGACCCGGCCACCCACATCACCGTTCTCAGCGGCGACATTGACGGGAACGACCTGACCGACGCCCATGGAGTGGTCACCGACACAGACAATATGGTGGGCAACAATACCTACCATGTGATTACAAATAGAGACGTAACAGAAACCACGTCGGTGGAAACTGCGCGGCTAGATGGATTCACCATCACTGCCGGAAACGACAAGAGCGAGATGCTCTCCGCAGGCGGCGGAATGGACAACTACGGCAATGTCTCGTTGTCCAACATCACCTTTGAGGGCAACTGGGCTCTTTCCGGCGGGGGAATGTACAACCACAACAGCAGCAACACTGTGTTGATGGATGTTCTCTTCAGCCACAATACGGGAAGCTATTCAGGCGGAGGCATGTATAATGAGGAAGGAAGCAATGTAATATCGGCCAACAGCACTTTTGAAGAAAATCTTGGCGGCCTTTCAGGTGGTGGAATGTACAACGCACAGGACAGTCATGTTATACTAAGCGCGGTTACCTTCAACGGCAATGGCGCTCAAATGGGCGGTGGGATGTATAATACCGGACATGTCACTGTGACAAGCGGAACCTTCAGCAGTAATATGGGGGGGCGTGGCGGTGGCGCCGGAATAAGAAACGAATACAGTGGTACGCTCACGCTAAACGATGTTGTCTTCAAAGAAAACTGGACCGCGATGAATGGTGGTGGAATAAGCAACGGCTCTGACGCAACACTGACCAACGTCACCTTCACCGGCAACAGTGGCCTTACTAACGGGGCGGGCGGAATGTCAAATTACGGCAGCGGTAACGTCCTATTGATGAACGTTGCTTTTCACGGCAACGTGGGGTATATCGGCGGGGGAATGTCTTCCAATGGTACCGCGATGTTGATCAATGTTACTTTCAGCGGCAATTTGGCCTCCATGAGTTGTGGCGGGCTGAGCGGGTCGGCTACTCTGGTCAACTCTATCGTCTGGGGTAACGAAAGCTCGGCGGATCCGCAACGCAAGCAAATATGCAACATAGAAACGTCCACCATTATCTTCAGCGACATCCAATGGCCCGGCGGCGTTTATACCGGCACCGGCAATATCAACGTTGACCCGCAATTCGTTGCACCCATCACGGCCACAGCCGCACCGACTACCACCGGCGACTACCGTTTGCGACTCACATCCCCGGCTATCAACGCCGGCAACAGTCTCAGCGTTACCGTCGCCACCGACCTGGACGGCAACCCGCGCATCGCCGGCAGCGCCGTGGACCTTGGCGCCTACGAAATCGCAATAAAACAAATCTTGCTGCCCCTGGTGTTGAAAATGAGTAATGAGTAGTAACTATACAGCCGTCATCTGGCGCAAGCAGACCGACTAAAGTCGGAGTGTACTTACGCGATTGTACTCACCGGCTTCAGCCGGTTCTTCGGCGCAACGCTGGGAAAGATGCCTGTACAGTTAGAGCATAGGCTTCTCGCTCACTCGTAAGTGCGCACAATAATACAGAAAGCCGGGATTTTTGCATCGCGCCTGCGCTATACGGTAGTCTTCGATGGCACAGACACCCTATAGAGCCAGCGCCTTGCTAAAATCCCGGTTTCCGCACCAGATATTCGTGTTCCATTCATGGATGGCAACCGGCAATTCACTCACCCGCCGACCCGCTCACTCGCTCACCCGCTCACCCGCTCACTCGCTCACCCGCCATTCATTATTCGCTGATTCGCATGAACCCATTCACCCACCTGCACACACACTCGCATTTCACACTCCTGGGCGCGACCGCGTCGCCGGAGGAGTTGGCGCGCCGCGCCGCCGCCGAAGGCTGCACGCACCTGGCGCTCACCGACACGCACGCGCTCTACGGCGCGGTGGCCTTCGACCGCGCCTGCCGCGCCGCCGGCGTCACGCCGATCCTGGGCATGGCGGCGCGCCTCGCCTGGCCGGCGGAACTGGCCGCGCGCCCGGAGTTCGACGCGCCGGGTGAGGTCGTGCTGCTGGCGACCGGCCCGGCGGGATACCGCTCGCTGTGCCGGCTCTCGTCGCACTTGCAACGCAACGCCGACCGCGAAGCCGCCTGCGCGCGCGGCCTGACCTTCGACGACTTGCGGGCACATCACGAAGGCCTGCTCTGCTTCGACGGGGGCCGGCGCGGTTGGGTCGCCCGCTGCCTGCACGCCGGCGAACCGGCGCTGGCCCGCGCCGTCGCCGAGAGGCTGGCCGGCGCATTCCCCGGACGCGCTTACCTGGCGCTGGAGCTGCACTCGGCCGGCGACGTTGCGCTCGCGCACGCCGCAGAATCGCTGGGAATCGAGCTGGGACTGCCCACCGTGGCCGTCCAGCCCGTCTACTGCCTGGAGATCGAAGATCGCGCCCGGCTGCGGCTGCTGACCGCCATCGCCCGCAACTGCCCGCTGGACGAAGTCCCGCCCGGCGCCCTGCCGGACGGCGGCGACCCGCGCATCGGCGTCCACTGGCTGCGCCCGGCCGAGATCCGCGAACGCTTCGCCGGTTTCCCCGGCGCCGTCGCCCGCACCGCCGAGCTGGCCGCCCGCTGCGAACCGGCGCTGCCCGACGGGCGGCTCCTCTGGCCCACCCTCGATTTGCCCGCCGGCCAGACCCCCGACGACGCGCTCACCGAACAGGCCTACGCCGGGTTGGCGCAGCGCTACCCTGCCAGGAATTCGGACACGGATGACACGGATTCTACGGATAAGAAAAAATCCGTCCAATCCGTAGAATCCGTGTCCCATTTCCCCTTCAAGGGCAAAGAACGCCTGGCGCGGGAACTGGCCGCCATCACCCACCACGGCTACGCCCCACTCTTCCTCATCGTCGCCGACATCGTGCGCCACGCCCGCAGCCACGACATCCCCGTAAGCACGCGCGGCAGCGTGGCGAATTCGCTGACGGCGTACTGTCTGGGCATCACGACGGTGGATCCGCTGGAGCACGACCTGCTCTTCGAGCGCTTCCTCAATCCGGGGCGGCGCGATCCGCCGGACATTGACCTGGACTTTTGCAGCCGCCGTCGCGACCTGGTGCTGGCCTACGTGCGCGAGAGGTACGGCGCCGACCGCGTGGCGCTCGTCGCCACGATCAGCACGCTGCAGCCGCGCTCGGCGCTGCGCGAGACGGCCAAGGCGCTCGGCCTCGACGAAAGCCGCATCGCCGAGCTGCTGCGCACGCTGCCGCACGGCTGGCATCCCCGCCGCCGCGACGAAGATCACCTGGGCAAGCTGCTGGAGACGTTGGACGATCCCGACCTGCGCGCCATCGTCGCTGCGGCGATAGGCGTCGTCAACGCGCCGCACCACCTGAGCATCCACCCGGGCGGCGTGATCATCACCCCCGGCCCGCTCGCCGACACGCTGCCGGTGCAGTGGGCGCCCAAGGGCTTTCTCATCACCCAGTTCGATCACAACGACGTCGAAGCGGTGGGCTTGCCCAAACTGGACCTACTCGGCATCCGCGCGCTGACGGTGCTGGCGGACGCCGCCGACCTGGTGCGCCGCGACGCCGACCCCGGCTTTCGCGTGGACAGCATTCCCCTGGACGACGCGGAAACCGGCGCGCTGCTGGCCCGCGCCGAAACCATCGGCATCTTCCAGTGCGAGTCGGAAGGGGCGCGCCGCACACTGCGCCAGCTCAACGCGCACACCATACGCGATCTGGCCGTCGCCAACGCCTTCTTCAAACCCGGCCCGGCCATGGGCGGGATGGCCGACGCCTTCGTGCGACGCTATCGCGGCGAGCTGGAAGTCGCCTACATGCACCCGGCCCTCGTCCCGATCCTGGCTCACACCCAGGGCGTCCTGATCTACCAGGAGCAAATTCTGCGCATCGCCGTCGAAATCGCCGGGCTGAGTTGGGAACAGGCCGGCTATCTGCGCCGCGGCATGAGCAAGATGAATCCCACGGAAATGGCGCGGATGCAGACCGCGTTCGAGGAGGGCTGCCGCCGCCCCGCGCCGGACGGCCCCGGGTTCACGGCGGATCAGGCGCACACGCTGTGGGAACAGGTCGCGGCGTTCTCCGGCTACGGCTTCAACCAGGGCCACGCCACGGCCTACGCCGACGTGAGTTATCGCTCGGCGTACCTGAAAACCCACTACCCCGCGGCGTTCTTCGCGGCGCGGCTGCGGGACTGGGGCGGCTATCACCACCCGGCAGTGTACATGGCCGAGGCGCAACGCCTGGGCATCGGACTGCGCCTGCCGCACGTCAACCACAGCCTGGGCCGCGTGAGCCTGGCCTGGGAAGCGGAACAGCCGGTCATCTGGCTGGGGCTGAATCTGATCCGCGATCTGCGCAAGCAGGCGGCGGCGCGGCTGGTGGCCGAGCGCCGCCGGGCGCCGTTTGTCGATCTGCGCGATCTGTTGGAACGGGCGCCGCTGCAAAACAAGGAAATCGAGCACCTGATCCAGGGCGGGGCGCTGGACGGTCTGGGCGAAAACCGCGCGGCGCTGCTGGCCGAGGCCGGCGTCGCAGGGAACGACCGGGCGCGCCAGATGACGTTCAACTTCGTGCGCGAACCGGTCATCGCCGAGAGCTGGCGCCAGCGCTGGCTGTGGGAGCAACGCATCGTGGGGTACCCGTGGAGCGCGTTGCGCGGCTGGCTGCCGGAGCTGGCGTCCCAGGGCCCGCCGTCAGTTCCGCTGCGCGCCGTGCACATCGCCGAGCGCAGCGTGGATGTCCTGGCCGTGCGCCTTCCCGGCTGGGGGCGCGGGGCCTACTACCTCTGGGACGGCGAGAGCTGGGCCATGGCCAAAAACGTTGCGGGGTTGAAGACTCCGCCGCAGTGGGCGCCCGCCACCTTCCGCGTGCGGCGAGAGCAGGAACGGCGCATGGCGTGGCTGCGGGTAGAGCAGATAGAAATTCTAGCCGTTGGATGAAAATCATGGCCTTGCAGGCCAAGAATCAAAAGAAAGGAAGGGTTTTCGCG
>DAOUFX010000529.1:0-7933 GCA_034429675.1 Anaerolineae bacterium
GGGCTGTGCCCGCCCCCAAACCCCCACTTCTCTCCCTTTTATTGAGATGAGACCAGCGGTTCATAAAATTTTTGCGCACCGGGCAGCATGTGACAAGAAGGACGCGCTGCGCCAATCTGCTGTTGCAGGTCTTTCTCGTCAACATAGGCCACCTGAAAGCGAACCGGCAAATCGCCGCCGCTCACGGCCAGGAAATCGCCACAGCCATTGAGCAAATGAGCATTGGTGCCGCCACGCCCGGTTGCGATCCGCGCATCTTCCGCCGAAACAACTTTGCCCACCAACCGCAACGGGAAATTGGCCCGCATCAGGCTTGAAAGCACTGCAGCCGAGGGGCGTTGGGTTGCGGCAATCACATGAATTCCTGCCTCGCGCCCGCGCTGAAGCAAGCGGGTGAGGAGTTCGGTCACGGCTAATCCGCCTTGCATCACCAGGTCGGCCAGTTCGTCAATGAACACCACAATTCGCGGAGTGGCGCCGCCTTGAGCCGCATCCGGGGTTTCGCCGCGCCGATCGCGCGCTTCCATAATGCGCACCAGCGAGCGCAGCGCCTCCAACATCTCGTTGACGTTGGTCACCGGTTTGCGCGCCAGATGCGGAGCGCCGGCCAACGCCTGAAAAGTGCGCGATTTTGGATCGAGGCAGAGCATTCGCAGCACGTCAGGACGATGGCCCAAAACCAGTGAACCGGCCATGGTGCGCAGCAAAGCCGATTTCCCAGAACCGGTTGTGCCCGAAATCAAAATATGCGAAACCAAAGGGGAAGAAAGCCGCGCCAAAAGCGGTGTGCCATCATCAACCAACCCCAGAATCAGCGTAGAAGCCGGCAAAGGCATCACTTCAGGCAAAAGCGTCAACAATGTGACAGGGCGCGGGTCGGGGTTGGAGAATTCCAGAACGATCCCTTCTTTGCGGCGATCAATGCTCAACGAAGAAATCTGCATCGCCAATGCCAGATCGTCGGCCAGACGTTTGATGGAAGCAAAGCGCGTATGCGGCGCCGGGTTCAAGAAAAACCGGATCAGGCGCGGGCCAATGGTGCCGCCGGTCACGCGGCCCGGCGCATGATGCGCGGCCAGCACCGCCTCAACCCGATCTGCCTGATATTCTAAATATGGACGAACTGTATTTGACATCTCACACATCCTTCCGCCCCATTAGAACAATTGTTCTAATGAAGATTATAACGCTTTTCGAAACCGTTGTCAAGCCATTGACAACGCCGCTGTTTTGGGATACCATCGAAAAGTCTGCACAACCCCACAGAAATTCAGGAGAGAAATGATGGAATGTCCAAAATGCCATGCACCGATGGAAAAAGTCACCTATCAAACCATTGAGGTAGAGCGCTGTACCGGCTGTCATGGGCTTTGGTTTGATCGCTTCGAGAGGGAACAACTCAAAAAAATTGAAGGCGCCGAGGTCATTGACGATGAAACTCCTTCCGAAAGCGCCCATACCGAAACGGGCGTGGTCCGCTGCCCGGTCTGCCAGGTGGCGCTGACGCGGATGGTGGATGCCAAACAACATCACCTTTGGTACGAAAGTTGCCCGTCGTGCAATGGCGTCTTCCTGGATGCCGGTGAATTTCGCGATTACAAGCAGGAGAATTTGTTAGATTTCCTCAAGGATCTGTTCACGCGCGAGCGCAAATAGACGGCGCTATGCACGTTGCGTTTCTAAATCCGCAAGGCAACTTCGATAGCACGGACAGCCACCTGACGCAACACCCGGACTTTGGCGGGCAACTGGTCTATGTCAAACAGGTGGCCCTGGCGTTGGGTGGCTTGGGGTGCCGGGTGGATATTTTGACCAGACAAATCAAGGATCCGGTCTGGCCGGAATTCTCGGAAAAGTTTGCGCATTACCCCAGCGCCCCCAATGTGCATATCGTGCGGTTGCCGGCAGGACCGGAGAAGTTCTTGTGTAAGGAATCGCTTTGGCCGCATCTGGTGCGCGATTGGACGCCCAATATCATTCGGTTTTATCGGGAAGAAGGCCGGCTGCCCGCTGTCTTTACCGCGCACTACGGCGACGGCGGGTTGAGCGCGACGCTTCTCGAAGAGCAAACCGGAATACCCTTCACGTTTACCGCTCACTCGCTGGGCGCGCAGAAAATGGACAAGCTGGGTGTGACGGTGGATACTTTGTCCGCCTTCAACGCGCGCTATGCGTTCGCGCAGCGCATTGTGGCCGAGCGTCTGAGCATGAACCGCTCCGCCGTCAACATCACCAGCACTCAGCAGGAGCGCTTCGAGCAATACGCTCACCGCGCCTATGCCGGGGCGGTAGAAGTTGGCGATGATAGCCGCTTTGCCGTCATCCCGCCCGGCGTCAATCTGGGCATTTTTGACCGCGAGGCGCGCGCCGCAGACGAAGACGCTGTCCAGCGCTACCTCCAAACAACGCTGGCGCGCGACTTGGCCGAAGGGCGCCGCGATTTGCCCGTTATCATCGCCTCCAGCCGCCTGGATGCCAAGAAAAATCACCTGGCGTTGGTGCAGGCTTTTGCCCAGACGCCTGAGTTACAACGGCGCGCCAACCTCATCATCAGCGCGACAGGATTGAACGATCCGCTGCGCGTCGACGCAGATGTGGGCGACGAGGAGAAAGCAGTGCTGGCGCAAATTCGCGCCGTGGTGGACGCTCAGAATTTGTGGGGAAAACTCGGCTTCGTGTCGCTGCGCAACCAGACGGCGCTGGCGGCGGCCTATCGTTTTTTTGCGCAACGCCCCGGCTCAGTCTTTGCGCTTACCGCGCACTACGAACCCTTTGGCCTGGCTCCGTTGGAAGCGGCGGCCGCCGGACTGCCGGTCGTCGTGACACAAAACGGCGGCGCCGTCGAAAGTCTGCGCGAGGGAAAGGTTGACTATGGCGTGCTGGTAGATCCCGCCGACCCCGCCGACATCGCGTGCGGCATCCGCCGATTGCTTGACCATCCAACAACCTGGGCCGAATTTGTGCAGCGTGGGCGGCAGCGAGTGCTCGAACGGTACACCTGGGAACGCACAGCGCGCAGGTATCTGGCCCGGTTGGAGGCGCTGGTAACCGCGCCGCCGAGACGCCGACCCTTGCGACTTCCTCTACATCCCTATTTTCTGGATCCCCAACCGGAAAACGCTGTGTCTTTGGAAGAGTTGGGCCGCTATTACTTAGACCCTAACCTGCAAAAAGGAGGATAAAGATGACGACTTTCTATGCGGATTTCGCGCCGTATTATGAAGCCATTTTCCCCTTCAGCGAAACGGTTTATGCGTTTCTTCGCCGCTACCTGACGCCCGATCATCCGCGCTGCCTGGATGTGGGATGCGGTCCCGGCCATTACTGCGGGCGGTTGGCCGACGATGGCTTCGATGTCGTCGGCGTTGACCTGGATGCGGCCATGATCGAAAAGGCGCGGGCCCATTATCCCCAGGCACACTTTCACTGTATGGATATGCGCGATATCGCTCAATTGGGCGCCGCTGCGAAAGGTGCCGGAACCTACGATGCCATCTTCTGCATCGGCAATACGGCAGCGCACCTGACCCAATCCCAGTTTGCAACATTCGTAGGCGTCGTGCGCCGGTTACTGCGCCCCGAAGGGGTCTGGATTTTGCAGGTGATGAATTGGGACTACGTGTTGGCTCAAACGGAGGTCAGCTTTCCGGTCATCGAAACAGAGGAAGGAATCGTCTTCCGGCGGCGATACAGCACGATCTCAGAAGCGCAGGTGTCGTTTCATACACGCCTGGAAGTGCAAGGGCGGATCGTTTTTGAAGAGGCATTGCCGCTTTATCCGTTGCGGGCGCAGGTCTACGACATCTTACACACACGGAGCGGGTTTGCGTGCGTGGGACACTTTGGCAGCTATCAGGGAGATTCCTTTGATCCCGATGCTTTCTCTCCCAGTTTGTATGTTTTCAAACCGGAAAGCGCCAAATTCCAGGATGAGAATTGAAAGCGGGGAAGTTCCGGGCGCCTTCTACAAACACGATCACTTTCCTCAGACCACCGGCAAGGTAAACCAGAAGGTGCTTCCCCGGCCGGCCTCGCTTTCCACACCCACGGTGCCCCCTAATCTTTCGGCAATACGACGCACAATAGACAATCCCAGCCCGTGACCTTTGGCGCGAATGGTGTCCAGACGGGTAAAAAGCGTAAACAATCGCTCTTGTTCCTCGATCGTCAACCCGGCGCCGTTGTCGCGACACCAAAAGCAAATCATCGCATGCCCACCGGCGACCTGGCGGCGCAAAGGCATAGCGCCGAGCTCGACGCGCGCAGGAGAGCCACCATATTTGATCGCATTGCTGAGGTAGTTGGTCCAAATCTCCTCGACCCAGGGGCCGTGACCGAGGGCCGTCGGCCAGGAGAGCGGAATGACAATCTCGGCCCGATACTCTTCAACCATATCCCTGACACGGCGTTGCGCCTCGGCAACAATCTCGGTCATGTCTAAAGGCTGCATCTTCACATCACCCTTACGCACCGTGGTGAGCAAAAGCAGTTCATCTATGATGTTATCCAGCTTGCGCCCGCTTTTGGAGATCGTGTGCAGCAACCGCCGGATTTCGTCGCCCGGCATTTCCATGAAGTTCTCCTCAAGAAATCCCCCGTACCCGACCAGCGAACTCAAAGGCCCCTTCAAATCGTGGGCGACCGTATGAGCGAAGGCGTCCAGTTCCTCATTGCGCATCTCCAATGCTGAGCTACGCCTGCGCAAGGTTTCTACCAGACGCGCGTTGGCGATGGCAACGGCCGCCTGTTGCGCAAATGGCATCACCAGACGGACATGATGAGAGTCGAAATGGTCTGAATCGGCGCTGTCCAGAACCAACAAACCGATCAATTCTTCATGAACAAGGAGCGGCGCCCCCAGCCAGTCCCCGGCGCCCGATTGCAACGCTCCTGGGGACGTTCGCTCGTGAATCAACGGTTGGCACATCTCCACGACCTGGGAATGCGGATACGTGCCGGGCACAGGAAAACGATATCCAACACTCAATTGCTCGGCATAGCCACGCGCACTGACAATTTCAAGATACCCGCCGGGTTCATCCTCACGCAACCGCAACATTTGGATGGAGGCGCTATTGAAGGAGACCACCCGTTCCAACTGCTCCAGGATACGATTGAGCGTTTCATCCAGGCTCAGGATTTCGGTCACAGCGGCGCTGGCGACGCGCAGAGTCTCGGCTTCGCGGTAACGTAGCGCGGTCTCCTCAAACAAACGCGCCTTGGCGATCGCCAAAGCAATCTGTTGCGCCACCTGCTCACCTTGCTCCAATTCCTCCGGTGTAAACAGATGTGGCTCGGCATACCCCAGCGAAACGGCGCCCAATCGCTGCTCCCCGGCAATCAATGGCAAAACCAACAATGAGCGGGCCGGCAGGCGCGTCGCCAAAGGCTGGCTGATGTACGGCGTGGCCAACACGTCCTCGACGATGACCGGGCATTTCACACTCAGCGCGGACTTGGTCAAAGGCGCCGCATCCGGTTCAACCAACAACGCCTCAGATGGAGTGCGCCACACAGTACCGGCCTCGGACGCCGGAAAGTAAGGGCGCTGGCGCTGCTCGTCCCACAGCGCAAAATAGCAACCGTCGGCTCCCAAAGCTGACGGCAAACGTTCCGACAACATTTTCAACATCGTGGGAGAGTTCAGCGTTTCCAGGGCAGTGCGCGTAATTTCATTCAGCAACGTCTGGAATCGCTCACGCCGGGACAATGCAATCTCAGTTCGTTCGCGTTCGGTGCGATAGCGCACCCCATCCTTTTGCAATGTGGCAATGGCCCGGCGATTTTTCTGCATCAGGTCATAAACCTGCACATCACGGGCAATGACATGGGGGAGCAAATTGAAGTAAACTTCGCTCTGGTCTTTAATCAGGAAATCGTCCGCGCCTGCCTGTAACACCACCACCGCGTGCGATTCGTCCCCCTGACAGATCAACGCCAAAAGAGGCGGAGACGCTTGTTGAGAAAGCAATATCCGAAAAATGGGGCAAAGATCATCGCCAACGCGCTCCTGATTGACCAGCACAAGCGCGTAAGTGCCAATCACCCGGGAAGAAAGCGCTTCAAGGCTTTCCTGAAACACATCCACAGAGTAGGCAGTTTCTTGCAAACAGACGACAAGGCGATCCACCCACGCTGCATCGCCGCCGATTAACAAAATTTGCGCCGACATTTCCGTGAAGTCTCTCGACATCGCCTGACCGTTCAAAATAGCAAAATCAGCCGCGTTGCGGCTTCCGGGCATAAGTCGTCACAAGATCGCCCAAATTGATACGCAATGGCCACTGTCGCAAACGGCATAGCGTGAGCAATGCCTCTAAAGGTCGGCCCAACCAGGGCGCCAGCGCCGTCAACCGGCTTGCCAGGTACCCACTCTGTAAATAGCGCCCTTGCGCTCCCATCCACATCACCTCAAACCCGGCCTTTTGCAGCATCTGCGTCATTGTCCGTCGCGAAAAGTAGAAGAGGTGCATTTCCATATACCATGGCCAGCGTTTGCCCATCAGGTGCGAAAACAGGCTATCAGTGTCCATCGTATGCACGACCAACGTCCCGCCGGGCTCAAGGACGCGCCACGCCGCCTCCAATGTACTGAAGGGGTCGGTCAGGTGTTCGATGACGTCCCACATCGTGACCACCTGGAAATGGCCCGCAGGAAAATTTGCATTTTCCAGCGTTCCCAGTTGCACCGGAAGTCCCAGCGCCTGAGCTTGAGCCACGGCCCACGCGCTAGGTTCGACGCCGGATGCATCCCAACCGTGGCGACGCGCAATCTCAACGAACACACCGATGTACGCGCCGACGTCCAGAAGCCGACGTTGCCGGGCCGGGCCGGTAAATTTTTCCAAAGGTCTCAGGTGGTGTTCAAAGGTTAGAATACGCCCCTGACGTTCTTCCTGGTAAAGTGGGTCTTCAACCGCTTCATAAATCTCCAGCACGTCGCCGCCGTTGCGCCGTGGAGAAGCATACACCAAACCGCAATGGTTGCAGCGCACAATGGGGCCGTGGTAACCGTAACCGCCGCTGGTACAGGTGTAAGCGTCCCAATTGCTCTGATGCTCTGGATGCAACGTGGAGGCAAGGTACAAACGAGAATCATCTGCCCCACACAAATTACAACGGATATGCTCCGGCGGCAGCCGCGAGGGAAAAGGAGAAGACGACGAATTCATGCGGGCCGGCCTAAAAGGCGATCTTTGAAAAGTCTGAAAACCGTATAAATCGCTTTCAGAATTTCATTACGCGAGATTTTCGATACACCCTGGCGGCGATTATGAAAAACGATCGGCACCTCGGCGATCTTCCAATTCTTGTGACGCACCTTGTACAACATTTCTGTCAAAAAGGAATAACCGTTGGAGCGGATCTGATCCAGTTCGATGGACTCCAACACCGCCCGGCGATAACAACGGAAACCGGCGGTAGCATCCCTGGCCGGCAGTCCCAACAATGTGCTGGCGATGAGGTTGCTGACCCGGCTGAGAAACCTGCGGGGCAGAGTGCACTCCACCGCCTTGCCGCCGGGAACATAACGACTGCCAATCACCAGATCATAACCCGATTGCATCTTTGCGACCATCTCTGGAATCTTTTCCGGTGGATGAGAAAAGTCGGCGTCCATCGTGACCACAGCATCGCTATAATCTTCCATTGCCCGGTGGAAACCGGCGATATAGGCTGTGCCCAATCCCAATTTTCCGGCGCGATGGACAACGTGAATCCTGCCAGACGCTTCTGCCGCCATCCGATCCGCGATGTCGCCGGTACGATCGGGGGAATTATCATCTACAACAATCACCTCCAGGTCCAAAGGAAGGGCCAGCAACTGGGTGAGCATAGCTTCAATGTTTTCTTTCTCATTATAAGTAGGAAGAACTACGTGAACTTTCATTTCTGCCTTCTGTCAATAAAAAGGGGAGAAGTGGGGGTTGGG
>DAOUFX010000530.1:0-13801 GCA_034429675.1 Anaerolineae bacterium
CCCGCCCCCAAACTCCCACCCCCAGATTGACACCGTCTTGCCATTTTGCCAATTGTTTTTATGATGGGTGGATTCTTTGGTATGGAGGAAACTCAGTGACAACTCCGGCTGCGCCGCCTATTGAAATCACCTGTTCCAATCATTTCCTGGACTGGCTCGCTGAGGAGCAGATCAGCCTGGCATTCACCACGTATCAGACCAACCGCCTGTTTCTGCTAGGTTTGAAGGAAAACGGCGACCTTTCGACTTTTGAGCGGCTTTTCGATCGCCCGATGGGGCTGTGCGTGTTGCCCGACCGTCTCTACGTAGGTTGCCGCTATCAAATCTGGCAGTTGGACAACACCCTGCCGCCCGGCGTCGCCCACGAGGGCTACGATGCGCTTTACGTACCGCGTCGCAGCTTCACGACCGGCGACGTGGACGTGCACGATGTGACGCTCGGCCCGGACGGGCAGCTGCTGTTTGTCAACACGCTCTACAGCTGTCTGGCGGCGCTCAGCGACCGCTACAGTTTCAAGCCGCTGTGGCAGCCGCCTTTCATCAGCGCCGTCGTCCCGGAAGACCGCTGCCATCTCAATGGGCTGGCGGTGGATGAGACGGGCGCGCCGCGCTATCTCACCGCCGTTTCGCGCTCGGACGTCGTTGCCGGGTGGCGGCAGCGCCGCGCGGGCGGCGGGGTGGTGCTAGATGTGCCGGGCAACGCCGTGGTGATGGAAGGCCTTTCGATGCCGCACTCGCCGCGGCTGCACGACGGCAAACTGTGGCTGGTCAACGCCGGCAGCGGCGACTTCGGCTACGCCGATTTGAGCAGCGGCAAGCTGGAGCCGGTGGCTTTTTGTCCGGGATTCGCGCGGGGCATGGCTTTCCACAAACACTACGCGATCATCGGCCTTTCCAAGCCGCGCCGCGTCAAAGCTTTTGAGGGGTTGAGCCTGGATGACACGCTGGCCGCCAAAGACGCCGAGGCTCGTTGCGGCGTCATCGTCGTGGACACGCGCAGCGGCATTATCCTCCATTGGATAGATGTGGCCGGCATTGTGAGCGAACTCTATGACGTGAAAGTTCTGCCCGGCGTGCGCCGTCCGATGGCCCTGGGCTTCAAAACGGACGAGGTTTGCCGCTTCGTCGCCATCGAGTGGCCCGACGGGCCGGTTTTCCAGCCGTTGCAGGCCGACCCCGACGCGCGCGTCGCTCCGATTGATTTTATGGCGCTGCGCGATCCGCTGGCGTCACAGCCAGGCGTTGCCGTTGCACCGGCGCAGGCGCCCGCCGCCCGGGCTCCATTCGCCGCCCCTCGGCCTCCGGCTTTCGAGTGTGCTTTCCACACCAACCTGGCGCTGAACACGGACGCCATCCTGCAACATTATGCTCATCTCGTTTTCCCGCCGCTGGCAGAACGTGAGCGGCGCGGAAAACTACCGACTACCTTGATTGCCGCTGCTGCCAGCGTACAAAATGAAGTCATCGGGCTGGCGCTGGCCGAACCACAGCCGGAAGGAAGCGGAGCGCAGCTCGTCTCCTGCGCCGTCGCCAAGCCCTATCGCCGGCAAGGTGTAGCGACGCAGCTGTTGCACCAGTTAGAAACCACGCTGGCGCAGGAGGCTTTTGTGCATCTCGACCTGGTCTATAGCCAGGACTGGCGCGCCTTTCCGGTGGTGGAGCATTTTCTGGCCCGGCACGGCTGGTTGCCGCCCCAGACGCGGCTTTATCGCTACAAGGGCGCGGTGGCGGCGCTGTCGCAGGCTGAGTGGCTTTTCGATGAAAACGCCGATCTGCCGGATGGTTTTCACCTGTTCCCGTGGGCCGAGCTATCCCGCGCGTCCCGCGCCGCCATCGAGCGCCGTCAGGCGGACGGCTGGTATCCGCCGGAACTGAGCCCTTTCCATGCGGCAGCTCACCTGGAACCGCTGACGAGCATGGGATTGTGCGCCGGAGAGACGGTCATCGGCTGGTGCATCACCTATCGCCCAGCGCCGGATAGCATCGAGTATGGCCGGCTGTTCATCGCGCCGGAACACCGTGCGTCCAACCTGCTCTTGCCGCTGTTGGGCGCAGCGCTGCGCCGTCAAATGGAAAGCCCGGCGCCTTACGCCATCTGCCAGATACCGGCGGAAAATCACGGGATGCTGGCTTTCGTTCGGCGATACCTGCAAACGTTTGTGTTCAAATCGGTGGAAGTGCGCGTATCGCGGAAGATGTTGTGAGTGCTTATTTTTAAGGAGAAAAACAATGAAACCGATCATGAAGGCTGATGTTCACCTTCCATCGCGTGCGCCGCTAAGCTGGGTGCGGGCGCAGATGGCAGAAGTCCTGCAACGTTGGCGCTACGCCTCGACGTATTTGCATGGGCAACGGCGACGTAAGACGCGGCAAGCGTTGGCGCGTTGGGCGGCGGCGTTGCTGATCGCCGGTGGGTTAGCCTGGCAATCCCTGGCTCCGGCAATCGCTTATGCGCCTATTTTTGAGGACCTCCGTGTAATAGCGAACCTCCCCCTCTGCAGCGCCGATGTGGGAACACACAGCACGCCTACTTTCGTAGACTTGGATAATGATGGGGACTTCGATGCCTTCGTCGGAGAGCTCGATGGCAATCTCAACTATTACCGCAACGATGGCAGCCCCGGCGTGCCTAGCTTCACGGAAGTGACCGGTGCCGCGAACCCTCTCAACGGTGTGGATATAGGGGAGTATAGCACTCCAGCTTTCGTGGATGTAGATGATGATAACGATCTTGATGTTTTCATCGGGGGGTTTGACGGTACTATCGCTTATTACCGCAATGATGGGAACGTGAGCGTGCCTAGTTTCACGGAAGTGACCGGCGCAGCTAATCCCCTCGGCAATGTAGCCGACACATTCGTCAGCGCCCCCACTTTTGTGGATGTGGATGACGACGACGACTTTGATGCTTTCATCGGGGAGAGCTATGGTAACATTATTTACTATCGTAATGATGGGACTGTCGTTGCGCCCAACTTCACGGAGGTGACGGGAGCGGCCAATCCCCTCAACTCTGTAGACATCGTTAGTCTCAGCAAGCCAACTTTCGCGGATGTGGATGGCGACGGTGATTTCGATGCTTTCATTGGAGAGATTTACGGTACTATTATCTACTATCGTAATGACGGGAGTGCCACTGTACCCGCTTTCACTGCGATCACCGGCGCCGCGAACCCCCTCGATGGTGTGGACGTGGGACCTCAAAGCGTGCCGGCTTTCGTAGATGTGGACGGCGATTCCGATCTTGATGTCTTCATAGGAGAGAGTGACGGCCACTTCATCTATTATCGTAATGATGGAAGCGCCAGCGCCCCCAACTATACTGCGGTTTTTGCCAATATCACTCCTTTCGATGGTTTGGATGTCGGGCAATATAGTAAGCCGGCTTTTGTGGATATAGACGACGATTCCGACTTCGATGTCTTTAGCGGGGAGACCATGGGCGGTATTATCTACTATCGCAATGATGGAAGTGCTGCTGTGCCTGACTTTACAGAGGTTTCTGGTTCCGCGAATCCTCTCGACGGTGTGCAAGCGCCTTCTGGAGCCGCGCCGACCTTTGTGGATATAGATGATGATGGTGACTTCGATGCTTTTGTTGGAAAGGGCGATGGCGTCCTTGAATACTATCGCAATGAGGGGACGGCCAGTGCGCCTGATTTTGCCAAGGTCACTGGCGTTGATAATCCTCTCAGCATTGTGGATGTGGGGTTTGGCAGTATACCGGCTTTTGTGGACGTGGATGGTGATGACGATTTTGACGTCTTTGTTGGCGAGACTTATGGTACTATCGCTTATTACCGCAATGATGGGAGCGCGAGCGTGCCTAGTTTCACGGAAGTGACCGGCGTTGCTAACCCCCTTCACGCTGTGGATATGGCATATGAAAGCGCCCCGACCTTCGTGGATGTGGACGGCGACGGTGATTTTGATGCTTTTGTCGGGGAATATTATGGCACGATCGTTTACTACCGTAACGATGGGAGCGCCAGCATGCCCAATTTCACAGAGGTTACTGGTATGGCTAATCCTTTCAACGGTGTGGATGTAGAGGATTACGCCACGCCGACCTTCGCAGATTTGGACGCTGATGGAGATTTTGACGCTGTTATCGGGGAGGAAGAAGGCAATCTCAACTATTATCGCAACTACGGCATTCACAATGAGACGCAGACGGTGAACGGGAACTCTGATGTGAGCTTTGGCTATGATGTGAACCGTGTGGCGATCAACGCTAACGGCCTAAACCTGGGTGACACAGAGGTTTACATTGAAGCTACGGCGCAGGCTACCACTGTGGGGGGTGACGCTGTGGCGCATCGCTATCACGTGACTCCGACCATTACCTCCGGCCTCGACGCCAGCATCACGTTCTTTTTTGGCGCCAATGAAATCCCCGCCGGACAGACCTGTGACGCGCTGAACGTCTATCACTGGGATGGCAGCATGTGGGACGACGCCACCACGCCCGATAGTCGCCAATGTGCTACCGAGCCTTACTCGCTCACCGTTTCCGGCGTCAGCGACTTTTCGCCTTTCGTTCTACGCAGTGGCGCTACGGCGCCGACCGCGGTGAAGTCGCTGCATGGTGCGGCGCAGATTCCCGGTCAGCTCCTCGCCGTCGCCGGATCTGTCCTCGCCGGCTTCGCGACCTGGTTTGGTCTACGCAAGTCGAAAGAAAAGTCTTGATGGGCGATAAACTCTGCGAAAGCAGGGGATCTGACTCACATTAAATGCCGGCGGCAATTCTCACGAGTTGCCGCCGGCGCACATGATGCTATTTGTGCTGTTTCGCGGTTTGACAGGCCTGTTTGTTCTGCGTATAATTTCTGCGGATTGCATTACAAATATGTGGCATAGCTGATCGCTAAAAGCTATCTTCTTAGGGAGGGCCATCGAATGGAAACTTCTCAAGTGACAGATGCAGGTAAGATTCTCATTGTGGACGATACCCCGAGTAATTTGGAGTATCTGGAGGCAATGTTGTCGCGGCGCGGCTATGATGTGCGCACCGCCCAGGATGGGGCTACGGCGCTGGAGATGTGCGCGGATGTCCCGCCGGACCTGGTTTTGTTGGACGTGCGGATGCCCGAGATGGATGGGTATGAGGTTTGCCGGATTCTGAAAGGCAAGGAAGAGACTCAGGACGTCCCGGTGATTTTCTTGAGCGCTCAAAGCGCCTTGGGCGACATCATTCAGGGATTCAAGGTAGGCGGAGTGGACTACATCTCCAAGCCGGCGCAGGCGATGGAGGTGCTGGCGCGGGTGCAGACGCATCTGGCTTTGCACAATTTACAACGCCGGCTTGAGTCGCAAAATGCGCAATTGTCGCATGAGATCGCGGTGCGCCAACAGGCCGAGGCGGCTTTGCAGAAGGTCAACGAGGAATTGGAATCGCGGGTGGAAGAACGTACCGCAGAGCTGGCGCAGGCCAACGCCAGTTTGCACGCTTCGATGGAAATCTATCGTTATTTGTTCGAGCAGACCCAGGATGGATATTTGATTGTGGATGCGCAGGATCAGGTGGTTTATATCAATCCTCAGGGGCAGCTCTATCTGGGCTTGCAGGGCGACCCGGGCAAACAGACCTTTTTGGAGATGGCCGGCAAATACTACCATTGTGAACCCAAAGCGCTGTGGGCATTGTGGGGACGCCAATCCGCCGATCAGGCGAATGCGCGCGCTGCGTTCCGCGCTCCACTTTATCTTGTTCGCTCGGAAACTTCCACAGCGCGCGCATTTTGGTTGCAGGTTGGTGTCTTCGATGTGCCCGCCGCCGAGGGTGAGCCGGCGCGGCGGGTCATTCAGCTTCGCGATGTTACCGAGAAGACGGCGCTGCAGGATGAGTTGAATAAATTCCATTCGATGATTATGCACAAGCTGCGCACGCCTCTGGTCCCGTTGTACAGCGGTCTGCAATTCCTGGTCTCGAATGCGGAAAATTTGCCGCGTGAGGATATGACCGCATTTCTCTCCGATGCGTTTGTCGGCATCGAACGTTTGCACAGTGAGATTGAGGACATTATTCAATATCTGGACGCACCCAATGTGGCGCAGGGCGAAGCTGCGTTTGATCTGGTGAATTTGCCGGCTATCGTGACGCAGATTACCACGGAACTGACCCTCACTGATGTTCAATTGGTGGACATGGAAACGGTTGCCGGCGTGATGGTGTCGCTCTCGCGCCCGGCGGTTGAGTTGATTCTCTGGGAAATTTTGGAGAATGCCAAGAAATTCCACCCGCGACAGGCGCCGCGCGTTCGGGTTCAGGCGGCGCTCATCGAGAACCGCCAGGTTCAGCTTCACATTCAGGACAACGGCTTGACGCTGTCGCCGGAGCAACTGACGCATATGTGGCTCCCCTATTACCAGGGCGACAAATATGCTACCGGTCAGATCGCCGGAATGGGATTGGGGCTTTCCCGGGTGGCGATCCAGGTGTGGAGCATCGGCGGCACTTGCCGGGCCTTCAATCGCGACGATGGCTCAGGGATTGTCGTGGAGCTGGTTTTGCCTGCGAATTAGCCGTTGGATAGCGGCTGGACACTGTGCCGGCGTTTCCAGTTTTTCATACGTTCCAGAAACTCCACGATCACGGTCGTTGCAAGCAGGAATTGTGCGGCG
This sequence comes from Anaerolineae bacterium, assembly GCA_034429675.1. Taxonomy (GTDB): domain Bacteria; phylum Chloroflexota; class Anaerolineae; order B4-G1; family SLSP01; genus JAKQHY01. Next base: position 6,625 of record DAOUFX010000530.1, read on the forward strand.
AAGAGATAGCCGAGGTGATAGGGATACAGCCTGTCCAACAGGGCGCTGAGTGTTGATGATACTTCGAGTTGGGTTGGATTGGCAGCGGTCATTTCGTGGATGAAGCAGCCGGTGATGAAAAATGCGATCAGCCCGCCAATGACCAGCGCGTCGAGTAACCATAGCCATGGTTTCCAGCGATATGTCTGGCGGGACGTGTTTTCCTGATATTCTGCAATTCTTGTCGGTGTCATTTTTTTTTCTCCTTGGGAAATGTTGAAAGTCTGCCGATGCGGCAGAGGGTAAAAAAGGAGTGTTTTTTCGTGCGGGTCCCCGCACGAAAAAACACTTTTTTATTCCCTGGTTGAACAAAGTATAGGGGATAGGATGACAAAAAACACCTGGGGATTTCCACAGTTTGTACAAGGAGGTGACGCCCCATGATCATTCGTGAGATAACGCCCGGTGAGTTGCCCGCTTTGTTGGAGCTCTATCGTTATTTGCACGCCGCCGACGACCCTGCGCCCGATGCAGTGACTTTGAATCGGGTCTGGCGCGAGATGTTGGACGATCCGAAGCACCATTGTCTGGTCGTCGAGATGGATGGCGCGCTGGCGGCTTCGTGTATCCTGGCGCTGATCCCCAATCTGACGCGCGGGGCCCGGCCCTATGGTCTGATCGAAAACGTGGTGACGCACGCCGACTACCGGCGGCGCGGTCTGGCGACGCAGTTGTTGCGCCATGCGCTGGATCTGGCGTGGGCGCAAGGTTGCTACAAGGTGATGTTGCTCACAGGCCGCAAGGATGAAGGGGTGTTTCGCTTTTACGAGGGGGCCGGATTCAAACGGGGCGTCAAAACCGGCTTTATTGCGTATCCGCCGGATCATTCCTGACGCGGACAATGCTTGGTCTTGCGGGCAGTATTTCCGTGCGCAAAACCACGCTTTTGACTTCCGCTGCACCGGCGGCGATTCCGGCTAAAGGCTAACAGCCAATAGCTAATAGCTCTTTCGCAGAAAATATGCCGGCAGCCACGCGATCAGAACGATCAGCCCCGCTGCGATGTGCAGCGGCAACCGCCAGCCCCGGTTGACGATCTGCGGCGTTTCAGCCGGTTCCCAGGTCGCCACCCACGGCGACGAAGTTTTCGCCCAGACCAGAAAGGCGTCGCCGACGGGCATGAGCCCAAATGCGTAGCGCTTGGCATCGCCCAGGCGTAGCGGCAAGCCGACGGCTTCTGCGGCGCGCAGGAGGGTGTCGCCGACTTCGCGATCTCCCTGCACCTGCGCCGCGCCCAGCGTGACCACGGTCGCCGATGCGCTGAATCCCATCACCAGCGGGCCGGAATCTACATCGCCTCTTCCGTTCACGCCTGCCGGGTACTCCAACACGCCGGGAGCTCCCAGGAACGGCCTGACAAACTCCTGTCGAAATTGCAGGTATTGGCTGCGTCCCCAGTCTGGGTCCACTTCAATGAGAAATCGCGCGATGATGCTCTGCGAGGAGCCGCGCGCGCCGCTCAATGGTTGCCCGCTGTGCGGATCTGCTCGATGTGGCAGCAGCCCTGTATATGCAGCTCGACGCATTTGAGCCGCGTCCAGCCAGTGTTCGAGGGTGTCCGAGAATTGGGCCGGGAACAGCGCGTCGTGCAGGCGCAGCGTCGCCGCTGCCACGACGCTGTCCACGGGCCACGCCTGTCCGGGATAGGCGCTCAGGAATGGTGTGTCGCTTTGATCGAAGGCCGTCGCCAACGCCTGACAATCAGCTTGAAACCGCGCCACTTCGGCGGGGTCGCGCTCTTCCGGCGCTTGCAGCATCAGCCGCCCGCCGCGCAGCCAGTTGCTCCACCCCACGTAGAACACGCCGTAGGGCGGGTCGAGCGTGGGGCTGAACGCGGCGCGCCCCGCTTTGGAGTCCAGCCGTTCCAACGCCCACGCGGATTCGGCCAGCGCTTGTGTGTGCAGATCGCTTCCGTCCGGCGTGCGCAACCCCACCTCGACCCAGGACAGGCCGTAGAGCGCGTGTGAGAAAAAATAGCCTTCGGGGAACAATCCCTGCATGGCTTCCCCGGAGCCCTGCCGCAGCGACTTGCCGAGAAAGCGCAGTTGCGGGACGATGTCCTTACCCAGCGCCTCCGGGCCGTAAGCGGCGCTCCCCGGCGCGTAGAGACGCAGGTTGAGCACCAGCAGGATGACGGTGATGACCCCCGCGACGGCCTGACAGAGCCGGAACAGGATGGCGCGCACCATTACGCTTCTTTCAGCGGCATCAGTACGCGCATGCCGTCTTTTTCGTCCACGATGTAGGCGTGGGGCGGGTAGCGGAGCACGATGCCGGTGATCCACATGTCGCCGATCGCGCCGGCGGCGTTGATGGCGGCGCATATCGCGATCGGGATGACGGCGCCGATGCCAATGGGCAACGCCAGCAGGATGAAGCTCAGGAAGCTCAGGACGACCAGCGGCGCCAGAGCGACCACCAGATAGTCGTTGCGGCGAAAGGCGTAGCCGGGTGAGGTGGCGTAGAACATCAATCCCGTCCACAGGACGCCGTATTTGGGCTTTGCGCCGTACCGTTGCATGGCCAGACCGTGCGTCAATTCGTGCAGCACCAGAACCACGATGATGCCGAGTACCGTGAGCAGCCCCCTGGAGCCGGTGATGGCTGATGAGAGTGGGCGCCACAACGACGCCCAGCCGAAAAACAGGACGCAGGCTATGATCAGTAGCGGTACGCTGAGAATGTTGACGGCAATCAGCACCTTCGTGTTGGTCGTCAGTTTCCAGTACAGAACTTCTTCGTAATTTTCGGGTGCGTTGGTGAATGCGGTCATTGTTTCCTCTCTACGATGAAAATGCCGCCGCACGACGATAGTTGCCGGTAGGTCAGGCGTAGCCCGGCCTGCTCTCCGGCGGCGATGGCTTCGTCGGCGGCCCAGTAGAATTCGTCTTCGTCCCAGTCGGGGGCGTAGCGGTGATGCAGTGCTTCGCGCCCGGCGACGCTCTCAAAGGCGACGTCGGCGATCAGCAGAGGGGCGTTCGGGGCAAGGTAGCGCGTGGCGCGGCGCAGCACTGCGATTTTCGCTCCGAGGGTGAATTCGTGCAGGACGTAGGCCGAGACGATGCAATCGTAGGGGGGACGCAAGCTCTCCGGCCATTCCTCCAACAGATTTGCCTGGAAGAGATGCGCCTGAGGGAATTTCTCGCGCGCTTTTGCCAGCATCTCCGTCGAAAAATCGAGGCCCCACACCTCGCAGCCACGTTGAACGAAACGTTGCGCCAGGTTGCCGGTGCCGATTCCCAAATCGAGCACTTTCATTCCCGGCTTGCCGCCGGCCAGCTCGACGACGGCGTCCAGGATGCGCTCGTAGCCGTCGAAGGGGAAAGCGTCGGCGTTGTCGCTCATCCCCCGGTCGTAACTTTTGGCCCAGGCGTCGAAAAGGTTCTCGCGGCCGGTCATTGGCGCCTCTGCTTCAATCGCGCGGCCTCGTTGAGGTGCACGAGGTTGTGACGGGTGGGGGGCATCAGCAGCAATTCGGCGAGTTTGCGCCGGCCCCAGTAGTCAATAATTCCGTGCGCAGCTTCGACGACCGCGCCCTCGTCGAGAAGTTGCTGCAATCGTGCGGGGGCTATTTTTTGTTTCAACGTTTCCACCGATGTGGCCGTGACGATGTCGCGGGTTTCGCACCCGACGGCGACCCGGTAGTCGCGCAACGCGGCCAGGTCCAGCGCGTCGCTGAGCGCGGCCACTTCGGCTTTGGTCATTGCGTTGCCCGTATCCACCACCGGCGCTTTCAGCCGTTCCTGCCAGCCGCCGCGAACGAAAAGTTGCGGGCGACCGGCCAGCAGCACCGACATGGTGATGTCCTCGATGCGGGCCAGGTGCCAGATATGCCACGCCACGGAATAGTCGCAGCCCTGCGGGATGCGCCGGATGTGCGCGTCGGCCATGCCGTCCAGAACTTCGTCCTCAAACGACCAGGGGACGCCCGGTGTCACTTTTGCCGAATGTAGCGCCGCGTGTTGGCTCAAGAAAAGCGCCCGCGCCCGCTCGTGGTCTTTGAAGCTCAGCAGCGCTTCGCGTAGTTCTTTCTGTTGTTCGTTCCAGAGTTGGTGATGTGTGTCCATATCATTTCCTGTAAGGGTAATTCTGAATCAGCTGTTGGCTTCCGGGTTAAACACCACCCGGAAGCGTTCGCAGAGCAGCGGCATATCCGGGTCGGTTTCGCGTCCGATGGCGGCGCACTCCTCGGCGAAGTAGCGCCAGTGGACTTCGCGCCAATACTCCAGGGAGCGGTCGCCTTCGCCTTCGTCGTGGGCAAACTGCACGTCTACATCTTTGTAGGCTTTGACTTGCAGTTCGGTAGTCTCGATGATGCACAGGGGATCTCCGACGCCGTCGAGAACGATGCTCAGCTCGCCGACCTGCGGGAGCGGGCTTTTCTCTGCCTCGAAAGTCCACATCAGGGAACACGTCGCCGTCTTGACGCCGCGTTTCACCAGCTCGCCCAGGTTGTCGGCGTCGTCGGCATCATGGCCAAAGCTCCAGGCGGTGTAGCTCGCGGGCCGTTCGGCACCGGCGGGCAGGGAATCCAGGTAGGTGTGCCAGAATGTGACAAGATCGGTGAGATTGCTCATGATTCTTGCCTGCCGAGGGTATAGGTCTCGCCCGCCTCGGTGGGGAAGACGAGGGCATCTCCTTCCCGGCGAACGGCGACGGGGCGGCCGCGGTGGGTGACGGTGAGCGGCTTCGCCGCGACGAGGCGGCACTCGTTGCCGCACAGGGAGCGCAGCGTCGCGCCGGCCAGCGCGCCCCCTTGCCACTTGATGTCCAGCTCGAACCCGCCGCGCGCGCGGAGACCGGTGACGCTGCCGGATGGCCACGCTGCCGGCAGCGCCGGCAGCAATTCGATGGCGCCGGTGTGGCTTTGCAGCAACATCTCGGCGATGCCCGCTGTCGCGCCGAAGTTGCCGTCAATCTGGAAGGGCGGGTGCGCGTCGAAGAGGTTGGGGTAGCTCCCGCCGGTTTCGCCAAACACCGGCCCTTCTGCTTCAGGGTCGTCGCGGATCAGTCTCAGCTGGTTGGCGAGGAGGCGTAGCGCGTGGTCGCCGTCCTTGAGCCGCGCCCAGAGGTTGATTTTCCACGCAAGCGACCAGCCGGTACCCCCATCGCCGCGAAACAGCAGGGATTGCCGGGCTGCCTCAAAAAGTTCGGGTGTGGCGGTGGTGATCTCGTCGCCGGGGTGCAGTCCCCACAAGTGGGACACGTGACGGTGCCGGTTTTCGGGGTCGTCTTTGTCCGTGAGCCATTCCTGCAACTGGCCGTGCCGCCCGATCTGGTTGGGCGCGATGCGGGCGCGCAGGGCCACGAGCTGTTGCCGCAGGTCGTCATCCAGGTCGAGGATTTGCGCGGCCGCGATGACGTGCGCGAAGAGGTCGCGGATGAGCTGGTGATCCATCGCCGGCCCCGCCGTCAATCCCCCCTGCTCCGGGGAATTGGAAAGCGGCGAGATCAGCCACGTGGTTTCGGGGTCTTCCATTAAAATGTCCACGAAAAACAGCGCGGCATTTTTGAGGATGGGATAGGCGCGCTCGCGGAGGAAGTTCACGTCGCCGGTGAATTCGTAGTGTTGCCAGAGGTGTTGGCACAACCACGCGCCGCCCGTCGGCCAGATGCCGTGGTCGGCGGCGTTGATGGGCGCCGCCCCGCGCCAGAGATCGGTGTTGTGGTGGGCGACCCATCCGCGGGCGTTGTAGTGCGTTTGGGCAATACTTTGCCCCGTCGTTGCCAGATCGGCGATCATGTCGAACAACGGCTCGTGGCATTCGGCCAGATGGGTGGTTTCGGCGGGCCAGTAGTTCATCTCCACGTTGATGTTGGTGGTCCACTTGCTGCCCCAGGGCGGGACGATCTGGTCATTCCATATTCCCTGGAGATTGGCCGGCTGCGACCCGCGACGCGACGAGGCGATCAACAGATAGCGCCCGTACTGGAAGTAGAGCGCCGCCATGGCGGGATCGCTCTCCGGCGTGAAGTTCGCCAGCCGCTCGTCTGTGGCGCGCGCTGCCGTTGCGCCGTTTCCCAGGTCCAGGCTCACGCGCCGGAACAAACATTGGTGGTCGGTGATGTGATCAATGCGTGCGGCGTGATACGGCAACGCCCGGACGGTGTTCAGCATTTTCTGGCAGCGCTTGATGGGGTCGGCGGAGAGGTCATTGTAGGCGACGTAGTTGGTCGCGGCCACCAGGTAGAAAGTCGCTTGCGTTGCGCCGGACACCGTCAGATTGCCTGCCGGCGATCCTTCGGGGGTGACAGCGACCACACCGTCGGTTTGCACGGCCATGCATATTTCAAAATGGATGCCGTTTGGCTGGACACAACCCGCCAGCCGCAATTGCCCCGGTTCGGGTATGCGATATTCGGTGGAATGGGGGGAGTGCAGCGTCGTGATGAGGGTCAAGGCGCCGGGGACGCTGGCCGTGAGGTGGATGGCAAGCATCTGATCCGGGAAACTGGCGAAAACTTCGCGCTGATAGGTCACGCCGTCGCTATCATAAGTTACGGAGGCCACGCCCGTATCCAGATCGAGGGTGCGGCAATAGTTTTTGGCCTGCGTATGTCCGGGGAAGTGGATCAGGATGTCGCCGGCGGGTTGGTATTGTTCCTGGAAAAGGGGCTGCGACATAAAGGTGGACTGAGCCATGTCCTCGGCTTTGTGCTGCACACGGCGCGCCGCTTCCCAATCTCCGGCGTGCTCCCGGCGCAGCATCTCCTGCATCATCCGGCTGAGGGTTGGAAAGTATTCCCCCGCTCCCGGTCGGGCGTAGTCGTGCGGGGCGCCGGTCCACAAGCTATCCTCGTTAAACTGGATGTGTTCCTCTCCCACACCGCCGTACACCATCGCGCCCAGGCGCCCGTTTCCCACAGGAAGGGCCTCAGTCCAACACCCGGCCGGTTGGTTATATCGGAGAAGCAGGGGTTTTGTTTCGGTCGTCATGGCATGCTCCTTACTTGCGCAAATTCACTTTCTCATTATAACCATGGCGAACGGGTTTACAAATGAAAATCTGAGATAAGAATTTCACCACGGAGGCACGGAGAGCGCGGAGTTTTTTTTTAATATCTCTGACGGTTCACCAACGGTTGGATGAAAATCACAATGCGGTGGTAGAGGCTAAAAGGAAGGTGTTTTTCGCAC
>DAOUFX010000531.1:0-4231 GCA_034429675.1 Anaerolineae bacterium
CCCGCCCCCAAACCCTCACCCAATCCCCAACTTTCAACCTGAAACTCTCCTGACTTTAGACTATTTTTTGAGGAGACCGCTATGGCATTGACGCTCGAATGGCAACGTCGCATGGATCGCTGGCGCGAGGAGTTGCCGCGCCATTTTTACCGCGCATTGGACGCCGTGGCTTTGGAAGGATTCGTCACGCCGGAGCAGTTGACGCCCGATGCGGCGCTTTCCCGCGCGTTTATGCCACTGTCGCCGGGGATTCCCTGGGGCGCCAAGTGGGAGTACGGCTGGGCCAAAGGTCAGGTGACGCTGCCCGCAGCGGCATCCGGCAAACGGGTTGTGTTCAAGCCGGACCTGGGCGCAGAGGGGTTGGTGTGGGTGGACGGCGTCGCCGCCGGCGGCGTAAACCGGGAACACAAGGAGATCACGCTGACACGCGCCGGCGTCCCCGGAACGGTGTACGAGCTGCTGATGGAAGGCTACGCCGGCCACGGGTCGCGCCCCTGCCACGCCGGCCCCACCCCGCCCGACCGCGAGACGGTGCCCGAACCCGGCCCGGCGCAGGCGGTCGTCGGTGTGAGCACGTTTGGGATTTGGGAAGAAGAGGTCTACCAGTTGTGGGTGGACGTGGAGACGCTCACCCAGCTGCGCAACCACCTCGACGAAAATTCGCTGCGGGTATCCGAGATTGACGCGGGACTGCGCGACTTCACCCGGATGGTGGACTTCGAGCAGCCGCTTGAGGCGATGCTGGAGACCGTGCGCGCCTGTCGCGCGCAACTCAAGCCGCTGCTCGACTGCACCAACGGCTCGACGGCGCCGCTGCTGTTTGCCTTCGGACATTCACACATTGACGTGGCCTGGCTCTGGCCGCTGCAAGAGACGGAACGTAAGGCCGGACGCACCTTTTCCACACAACTTGCGCTGATGGAAGAGTACCCGGAGTTCCGCTTTTTGCAGAGCCAGCCGCACCTCTTCCGCATGGTCGCGCAGCGCTACCCCGAACTCTACGCGCGGATCAAGGCCGCCGCCGCGCGCGGGCAGTTCATCCCCGACGGGGCAGCCTGGGTGGAGCCGGACACGAACATCGCCGGCGGCGAGGCGCTGATCCGCCAGCTGATCCACGGCAAGCGCTTTTTCAAAGACGAGTTCGGCGTGGACTGCGAAATGCTCTGGCTGCCGGACGTGTTCGGCTATTCCGGGGCGCTCCCGCAGATTTTGCGCGGTTGCGGGGTCAAGTATTTCTCCACGCAAAAGATTTTCTGGACGTACAACGGCGGCGAACGCTTCCCGCACAACACATTCATCTGGGAAGGCATTGACGGCTCCGAGGTTTACGTCCACCTGCACAACGACTACTGCTCGCAGACCGACCCCGGCGCGTTGATCACGCGCTGGAACGAACGGGTGCAGAAGGACGGCATCGCGACGCGATTGCAGCCCTTCGGCTACGGCGACGGCGGCGGCGGCCCGACGCGCAATCACCTGGAGTTTCTGCGCCGCCAGGCCGATCTGGAAGGCGCCCCCAGGGTCAAGATAGCGCATCCCATGGACTACTTCCGCGACCAGGATGCGCGCGGCTGGCCCGGTTCCGAGCTGGGCGCGCCGGTGCGCTACGTGGGCGAGCTGTACTTCCAGGCGCATCGCGGCACGTACACCTCGCAGGCCAAGACCAAGCGGGGCAACCGCAAAAGCGAACTGGCCCTGCGCGAGGCCGAGGTCTGGGGCGCGGCGGCGCGGGCGCTGAGCGGGTTCGCTTTCTCGGCGGCGACGCTGGACGAGGCGTGGAAGACGGTGCTGCTGAACCAGTTCCACGACATTCTGCCGGGCTCTTCGATTCACCGCGTCTATGAAGAAGCCGAGGCCGCCTACGAAAAAGTGCTGGCGGAAGCGCAGGCGACAACGGAACGGGCGCTGGCGCGGCTGGTGAAAGATGCGCCCAGCTCGGCCGAGACGCTGACCGTCTTCAACTCGCTCTCCTGGGAGCGCACGGAGCTGGTGCAGCTGCCGGCGGACTGGTTCGGCGCGCGGGATGCCGGCGGCGACACATTGCCGGTGCAGACGGTGGAAGGCGAGATGTACGCCGAGGTCACGGTCCCGGCGCTGGGTTGGACGACGCTCTACCCCGGCGACGCGCTGACGCCCTCGTCGGCGTTGCGGGCCACGCCCACCCGGCTTGAAAACGAGGTCGTGCGGCTGACGCTGGACGCCTTCGGCCAGATCACCAGCTTGTATGACAAAGAGGCCGGGCGCGAGATGGCGGCGGGGCCATGCAACAGCTTCCGTATGTACAAGGATGTCCCCACCTGGTTCGACGCCTGGGACATTGACAGCATGGCCGAGCAGACGCCGGTGGCGCTGGACGAACCGGCCACGGTCGAAGTCATCGCCTCCGGCCCGCTGGTCGCCATTCTGCGCGTGAGCCGCACGCTGCACCAATCGCAGATGACGCAGGACATTGTCTTGCGGCGCGGCGCCCACCGGGTGGATTTCAGGACGACGGTGGACTGGCAGGAGCGTCACAAATTGCTCAAAGTGGCGTTCCCCGTGACCCTCCACGCCAACGAAGGCATCCAGGAAATCCAATTCGGCCACATCCGCCGCCCTAACCACCGCTCGCGCCCCTTCGACGCCGACCGCTTCGAGGTGAGCCAGCACAAGTGGAGCGCGCTGGCCGAAGAGAATTGCGGGTTCGCGGTGCTCAACGATTGCAAATACGGCGGCAACACCCTGGGAAACACCCTGGCCCTGACGTTGCTCAAAGCGGCGCTGGCCCCGGATATGACCGCCGACCGGGGCGTGCAGACGTTCACTTATGCGTGCTACGTCTGGAACGGTAGCTTCGGCAACAGCGACGTGGTGCGCGAGGGGTACGCGCTCAATGTGCCGGTACAGGTCGCGCCGGGCGACGGCGGCACGCGCAGCCTGTTCACGGTCAACGCGCCCAACATTGTCATCGAAACCGTCAAACCCGCCGAAGACCGCTCCACCGACATCGTCGTGCGCCTGTACGAAGCCAAACACATGGCGACGCAGGCCACCCTCGCCACCACCCTGCCGGTGAAAACCGCCTGCCTCACCGACATGCTCGAAACAAAAACGCAACACCCCCTGTCCATCACCGGCGGCCTGATTTTTCTGAACTTCAGGCCTTTTGAGGTCAAGACGGTGCGGCTGAGCAGGGAGTAGGGAGTAAGGGAATAGGGGAATAGGGGAATAGGGAAATAAGGGGAAGAGGGAATAAGGAAGTGCTCGCTGACTCGCTGATTCGCTGACTCGCACTCTGGAGGAACTATGGAAAAACACATTCTCGGTCGAACCGGGCTTTCGGTCAGCCGTTTGGGCGTCGGGCTGGCCGAGATCGGGTTTGAGTTGACGCTGGAAGAAGTGGAACGCGCCGGACGGGTGCTCAATACGGCGCTCGACAACGGCATCACGTTTTTGGACACGGCGGCGTGCTACGACATCAGCGAAGAGCTGATCGGGCGCACGATCGCGCACCGCCGGGACGAGTACGTGCTGGCGACAAAGGCCGGGCACGTCACCGGCGGGTACACCGGTGAGGCGTGGACGGCGCAGACGATCCGCGACAGCATTGAGCGCAGCCTGACGCGCATGCGCACCGACCACCTGGATCTGGTGCAGTTGCATTCGTGCGAGGTGGACGTTTTGGAGCGCGGCGAGGTCATCGCAGCCTTGCAGGAGGCGCGCCAGGCCGGCAAAACGCGCTTCATCGGCTACAGCGGCGACAACGATGCGGCGCTGTGGGCGGTGCGCAGCGGGCTGTTCGACACGCTACAGACCAGCTTCAACGTGGTGGATCAGAACGCGCGGCTGTACCTCTTCGGCCCGGCGAAAGCGCAGCGCATGGGCATCATCTGCAAACGGCCCATCGCCAACGGCGCGTGGGGCGCAGAAACGCTCCCCAGCGCGTACGCCGCCGCCTATTACGACCGCGCTCACAAGATGCTGGCGTCCGGATCGGTTCCGGAGCTCCCCGACGACCGCATCCTGACGGCGTTGGGCTTTGCCTTTGCGCACGCCGCCGTGGACACGTTCATCATCGGCACGCAAAATCCGGCGCACCTGCTGAACAACATCGCGCTGGTGGAATCGCGCCTGCCAATTTCGCACAAAGCCGTGCAAGAGTTGCAGCACCGCTTCGAGCAACTGGCCGCCGCCGACCCGTTCGATTGGATGCAACGCGAATAAACACAAAAGGGTGTTTTTTCGAGCGGGG
>DAOUFX010000532.1:0-10047 GCA_034429675.1 Anaerolineae bacterium
TCGTGCGGGAGTACCCGCACGAAAAAACACCTTCTTTTATCTTTTCGGTCGAACCGCGATTTTCGTCCACTCGCCGATTCCCCGATTTGCAGTAGAATGGCGGCGGTACTGCCATGAACAATAAAGCACAAACCCCACAATCTACAAATCCAACCCTGCGCTTCTGGCGGCGCGCCCGCCCGGCGGTGTTGATGGCGCTGTTGTGCGCCGCGTTCTTCTGGGACGCGCTGTGGCTGCCCGCCGACCGCACCCTCGCCAACAACGACCTGACCAACATGTTCGTCCCCTGGTTGCGCTTTGCCGCCGCAGCGGTGCGACAGGGACGGTTGCCGCTATGGAACCCCACCCTCTTTGCGGGGATCCCCTTCGTTGCCAACCCGCAACCGGCGCTGTTCTACCCGCCCACCTGGCTGGCGCTGTTCCTGGCGCCCACCCACGCCCTGGCGCTGAGCCTCGTGTTTCACGTCTGGCTGGCCGGCGTGGGGATGAGCGCCTGGCTGCGCTCGGAAGCGGCGTCCGAATCCGGCGCGTTCCTGGGCGCGATCGTGTTCGCTTTCAGCGGCTACACGTTTGCCCGCATCCAGGCCGGGCATCTGGGAGTGCTGGCGTGCGGCGCGTGGCTGCCGTTGATTCTGTGGGCCTGTCGCCGGGCGCTGGAGCGCCGCTCCTGGCGATGGGCCATCCTCGGCGGCGCGCCGCTGGGGCTGGCGTTCCTGGCCGGACACCCGGCCACGTTCGTCTACGTCGCCCTGACCCTGGCCGCCTACGCCGCGTTCTGCGCCTGGCGCGCCGCGCCCGAACCGCGCGAGATGCTGAAAACCCTGGTCCCGGTACTGGCTTTGATGACGCTCGTCGGGCTGGGGCTGGCCGCCGCGCAACTGCTGCCGCTGGCCGAATTGACCGCGCTTTCCGACCGGCAAGCGGTGGATTACAACTTCGCCGCCCGCTTCTCGTGGCCGCCGGGCTACTGGCTCACGCTGCTCATCCCCAATTTCTTTGGCGAGCCGACGCGCACCGGCTACTGGGGCGACGAAGTCTACGACGAAGTCATCTTTTACGTCGGCCTGCTGCCGCTGCTGCTGGTCGCCGCCGGACTGAAATTGCGCCATCGCCTGGCGCCGTTTCTGATCGGGCTTGGCGCGGCGGCGCTGCTGCTGGCGTTGGGACAGTACGGCGCGCTGCACCCGCTGGTCTACCGCTTTCTGCCGATCTTCCGCGTGATGCGCGCGCCGGCCCGCGCCGGGTTTCTCTTCACGCTGGCCGCCGCCGCCCTCGCCGGGCTTGCTCTGACGGCGCTCGGCGCCGACGAGGAGCGCGAGCGACTGCTCGGACGGCTGAAATGGTCGTGGGTGGGGCCGGTAGCCGGCGGAGCGACCCTGCTGGTCGTGCTCGGATTCACCGCCTTCGCCTGGGGCCGCGAGTCCAATCCCGCCGCCGGGCGGCTGTGGCACACCGCCAACCAGATCGCGCTGTTCGTGGCCTTTCTGCTGCCGGCGGTCTTCTGGATGCGCAGCGCCGGCGCTGCACGCAAGCCGTGGCTCCCCCTGGCGGCGCTGGCGCTGGCAACGTTGGATCTGTGGACGTTCGGCGGCAGCATCGTGCGGGTGCGCAGCGCGCCGGAAAACGCCTACTGGCGCATCGTCGCGCAGACCGTGAGCGCTCCTCAGGCGGCGCGGGTGCTGCCGTGGGGGCTGGGCGACTTCGACCAGAACGCCGGGATGCCCTACGGCCTGCGCAGCGCCACCGGTTACGATCCGCTGATGTTACAGCGCTACAAAGCGTTCATCGCCGCGCGCAACGATCCCCTGGCGCGCACCTACGATCTGCTGAACGTCGGCTACCTGGTAACCACCGCAGCGCAGACCTACGCGGAGTCGCCGGAGTCGCCGCGACTGCTCCACGAAGAATCCGGCGTGTGGATTTACGAACGCCCAACCGCGCTCCCCCGCGCCTGGATGACCTCGCAGATCGAGGTGGCGGACGACGCCCGCACCCTGGCGCGTATTCACGAGGCGGATTTCGACCCGCGCAGCACGGCGCTGGTCGCGGGGCCGGTGGCATGCGCCAGCGGCGGCGATCCGGGGCAGGTGGAAGTGCAAGACGGCGGGGATAAAATCGAAGCGCAGGTTCAGAGCGGGGGCGGGCTACTCGTCTTCAGCGAGATGGACTATCCCGGCTGGCGCGCCCTGGTGGACGGCCAACCCGCGGAACTGATCCGCGCCGACTACCTGCTGCGCGCCGTCTGCGTTCCCGCCGGCGAACACCAGGTCACGCTGGTCTACGATCCGCCGCTGCTGAAGATCGGCCTCATCATCACCGGCCTGACGCTGCTGCTACTTGTGGTTACCCTGTTCAGCAAAAGAGATAAAAGAAAGTGTTTTTTCGAGCCGGGGTACCGGCTCGAAAAAACATCCCCTTTTTGACCATTGCCACATCAGCGAAGAAGGCCGGCAAACACTCCGCTAACAGCTAAAAGCTAATGGCTCTCGTCCAGCCTACGCACCGCCGGGGAGAGCAATCCCAACACCCCGGTGAGCCCTCCCAGCAGTGACGTCCCCAGGAACATGGCGGCCATCCCCGCGCCGGCGCCGGTTCCCACCAGCCAGCCCAGCACGCCCGCCAGCGCCCCGCCGCCCATCAGCGCCGGTTCGAAGAGCCGGTCGGCCAGAATCCCGCCCATCAAATAGCCGATCGGCTGCGCGCCGATCTGCACCATGTCGCGGGTGGCAAAGACGCGCCCCTGCACATCCGGCGGCACCCGCTCCTGCCAGATGGCAACGTAGGGACAGTCAATGAACGGGATGGTCAGCTCGGAAAGGAAACCGGCGATGCACCAGCCGAGCACCGAACGGCTGGTCGCGGTCATAAAGTCACAAAAGAGGAACGAGAGCGCGGTCGAAAGCAGGAAGAAACGCGCCTTGCGCCGCGTCCCGCCCCAGAAGCTCATCAAGGCGCTGCCGGCCACCCCACCCACGCTCATCACGGTGCGCACCACGCCCAGCGCCACCTCGTCGCCGCCGGTGCGCGCCAGGATCATCGGCGAGAGGACGGCAAAATACGTGACCGTGCCGAACAGGTTGACCATGAAGAAAACGAGCAGGATGCCGCGCAGGCCGGCGTCGCGCAGAATGTAGCGGAACCCGAAGCGCATCTGCCGCCAGAAGGTCCCCGCCGCCCGGCGGCCCTCCTCACTGGGAGGCGGCGCCGGGATGCGGATCAGCAGCACGCCGCCGACGGCCAGCGCCAGCGTCGTCAAATCGGCGATCATCACCGTGTTGAGCCCGGCGACTTGCTGCACCAGCCCCGCCAGCGCCGGCGCAAGCACTCGCGCCGCCGACCGCCCCACGCCCAGCAAGCCGTTAGCGCGGGTGTAGTCGTCCTTGGGAACCACCAGGCTGACCGCCGCCGAGAACGCCGGATGCTGGAACGCCTCGCACACCCCGGCAACGCCCTGGGCCAGATACAAATGCCAGATCTGCAGCCGTCCGGCAAAGTTCAGAACCAGCAACAGCGCCGTCATCGTCCCCGCGCCGAGGTCGGCGAGAATCATCATCCGGCGCCGATCCCAGCGGTCCACCATCACCCCGGCAAAGGGGCTGGCGACGATGAAAGCCAGCGACGCGAAAAACCCCAGCAACGTCAGCGCCATCACCGAATCGCTGACCTCGTAGGCCCAGACCATCACGGCGAAGCGCGTCATCGCGGTGCCGAGCAACGAAAGCGACTGCCCGGCCCACAAGACACGAAAGATGGTCCATTGATTCAAAGAGTGTTTCGACGATCCCAATTTCATCGGTGTTTATTCCGTCCGTTCATTCACAAATGGCAAATAGCAAATGGCAATCCACTCACCCACTCACCCGCATCACTCCACCACCACCTCCTGCAACGTCATCATCGCATCAGGAAAACTGGGGATGGGCAGTCGCTCCAGCGTCTGCGGATCGTAAAGGCCGACGTTCAGACTGTACTCGCCCGGCGGCACATCCGGGTTGAGCGTGAGAAGGTGCACGTCGCGCAACGTCTCCCCGGGGAGCCAGGTGGCGGTCGAACAGGCGCCGGAGCAAGGCGGGCCGTCGTGTTGAGCCGCCATCTGTCCGGGGCGATACAGGTGAACGAAGACGACGTAATCGCGGCTGGGCGTGGCTTGCGCCTGCCAGTACAGCGTCACCTCCAACCGCCCGCCGGGATTCAGCGGGCCTTGCGCCGGCGCGAGCTGGTAGCCGAGCAAAACTACACCGTCGGAAAGCGTGCGCGACGAATCAAGCGGGATCGGCGGGGGCGCGAAACTGTGAGCGCGACCGGCCACCACGAGCGGGCGGCAGAGCAGCGCCGGCGCGAGCGGGACGCCGTCCGCCCCGGCCAGCGACAGCGTCAGGGCATAATCGCCGGGGGCCAGCGTGGCGGGCAGAAGCGGCGCGTGGAAAGAGCGCAACGGCTCGCCCGGCTGCCACCACGAGGTGGGATAGCGATCAGCCCACAGCGGAGTCAACGCAGTGAAGGCCGTCGGGGCGTCGTCAGCGCAGCTTCCCAGGCGCAAACTAAAGTGCACCGCGTAATCGGCAGAAGGCGCCGCCAGGGTGTGCCAGTACAATGTGCTATGCAACGCCTCGCCGGGGGCGATGGTCTCGCGGGCCTCAGCGCGGGTGAGCGCGATCCCGCCGGCAGACGCCACAGCATCAGCCGTGACGGGAAGAGTGGGTTGTCCGGTGGCCGCCACGATGCCAAGCGGCGCAGACCACCGCGACGCACCGGAAGGCCAAACGTACAAAAGCGGCCCCTCTGCGCCGAACAACCCAAAAGTTACAGTAATCGGTCCCGGCGGCGCATCGAGCGGCGCGCGAATGGGCAATTCCTGCGCCACCAGGTCGCCCGGCTGCCATTCTTGCGGCGGATAGGGCAACGTGTCCCCGGTGGAGTCCCAGATATCTTCCGTACCGTCAACCAATGCCAGCGACCAACGCAACGGCGCGACTTCGTTCGGGACAGCGTCCGGGGTGTGCCAGTAGAGAATGCCGGCACGCGTCTCGCCGCGCGGGATGCCCGACGGCAATTCACTGCTAACCAGCGTCAACGCTCCCTGAAAAGTCCCCCCCAGAGGTTGAGCGTCCCACGCAGCGTTACGTGCTGTGACCCGCGTTGCGGCGCGCAGATGGTAGACGGCAGCCTGGGGCACCCCATCCGCCGACCAATCCAGCACCCGGACTTCGGCGGTTTGCAGGACGTGGGCGATCCCCTCAGAAAGCGGGAGCGCGTGCCCGAAAAGGTAGACGAGATCGCCGGTGGGGGGTTGCGCCGGCAACACCAGCGCATTGTAACCGGTCACGGCGCGCAGCGGGCCGCGATAGTGGGTCTGCATCCGCAGCATATTCCGGCAGACGTCGGTAGCGTAGTAACAGACCACCACCACCTGGCTTTCGGGCGGCAGCGGCAACAGGGTATCGAGATAGCGCCCAAGCTGCACCAGGCGATCGCCGTAAATCTCGGAAACGCCGGGATAGGCGGGCCACTTGAGGAAATAGTCGCTCCACGTCCCCCAAGCGTGCGTCACAAGGACAACGCCGGCGACAAAAGCCGCTGCGACGCGGAGGCGCGCTTTCAGCCTGTCGCAAACCCAGACGGCGGCCAACGCCGGCATGGCGTAAAACGGCGTCAACGCGCCGGTAGCGCGCAGGAACGAAGGCGCGGCGTCGCTCAACAGCGTGGGCGCGAGCATCAGGCCGCCCCAAAACAGCAAGAGGTTAGCGCGCGGCTCACGCCAGCGGATCAGGCACAGCAGCAGACCGGCGTACCAGAGCAGACCGGTGGGCCAGTCCAGCGCCGGGCGGCCCGGCAGATTGTAACGCGGCAACGGGTCGCCGCGAAACGTGACCATTCCGGCCACGGCCTTCAAATTGGCGAACGCGGGCGCCCAATCGCCGCGCCGGAGCGCCTGGAGCGGGCCACCGACGCCCTCAAGGCGCTGGTTGACCACGTCCGGGTTGTGCAACATAAACCAACCGAGCGGCGCGAAAATCAGCAGGCCCACGAGCAACATCAACAAAAAATAGCCCAGAGTGCGCCACAGGCGCGCGCGCCACTCCGCCGTCCCCACAGCCGCGTTGAAAAGTAGCCACACCGCCGGCAACGCCGGGAAGATGCGCGCCGGAATGTAGGTGTACAGCCCCAAACCCAGCCCGACGCCGGCAAGCAGCCACCAGCCCAGAGCGGATTTGGCGCGCCGGCGACCTGCGGCCACCCCACGCCAGAGCGCATAGACGGTCAAAATCTGGAACGGCGGCATCGTCACCGCGCGCAATCCGAGCCGACTGGTAAACACCGGCCAGAACGAGATGGCCATCAGGCCGACCGCAAGACCGCCAACGCTGCGATCCCACAGGCGCGTGAGCAGCGCGTAGGTCAACGCCAGCGTGAGCATACCGCACAACACACCGGGATAGCGCAACGTAAACGTCGAGACGCCGAACAGCTTGAAGCAGACCGCCAGCAAGTACATGTACAACGGCTCGCGGCCATAATTGGCGGGGAAATACAGCGGATAGTTGCCGGCGCCGATGCTCAACGCATCGCTGCCTTCGATGCCTTCGTCGCCGCTCAAACCGGCGGGATTGTCGGCCAAAGCGCAAACGCGGAAAAAGAAGGCGGCCAGCAGGGCAAACAACAACAGCCAACGCCCCGCAATGACACGGGGCGTTGGCGACAGCGAGTGAATCCGGGCGGTTTCCATCCGGCAGAGTATACCGCGAAATGGAGAGTTTGCGCGTAAATTACGTGGATTTCTTGGATTTGAGGTAACTGCGCGCCTGAGTCCGGCTGTCAAGATGAAGTCGTTCGAGGATTTGGCCCATGTGGTATTTGATCGTCTGCTCGCTAAGATGCAGGTCAACGGCAATTTCTTTGTAGGTCAACCCCGCATTGACTTTGTAGAGGATTTCCAGTTGGCGCGGTGAGAGAAGGCGCTCGGCATTGAGGGCTGAAGGAATAGCATAGTGGGAGGCAAGCGCCTCACTCCCGGCGTTGAAACGGGAAGCATCGGCCAGACGCGCAAATTCGGTCAGGATGCGCTGCGCCAACTTCGGCGCGAGGATCACTTCACCGCGCATCATATCGAGCAACATCGAACAAAACTGATCGGCTTCCAGGCTCTTGAGCAAATAGCCCGAAGCGCCATTTTTGATCGCCTCGAACACATCCGCGTCGTTCTCGGAGGCGGTGAGCAGGACTACCTTGATTTCGGGAAACTCGGCCTTGATCAGCCGGGTAGCTTCCAGCCCGTTGCACTCCGGCATCTTGACGTCAATCACGACGATATCGGGGCGCAAAGCACGCGTCTTTGCCAACGCCTCATTGCCGTCGCGAGCGGTTCCGACGATCGTCAATCCGCGGGCCGCCAACATATTGCGCAACCCATCGAGAAACAGCAAATGATCGTCGGCAAGGAGAAGACGTAGACTCTTGACTGAGGTGAGGTCGCTCTCGTCGCCGCGCCCGGTAAATCGGGGCAACACCACAATCACCTGGGTGCCAACGCCCAGTTCGGAACGAACCTCCAACTGCCCGCCGGCTTGTCTGGCGCGTTCGCGCATCATCTGCAGGCCAAAGTGATTGTCCACCTGAGAATCGGTGGCCGTCACCCCATCGCCCTGCGCGCCGAAGTCAAAGCCGACGCCATCGTCGCTAATGATGATTTGCGCCCGGTCGCCGATGAAATTAAAGGTGACGCCGACATGGCTCGCTCCGGCGTGTTTGCCGATATTGGCCAGACATTCCTGAAGAATGCGCAACACCTGCTCCTCGACGGCGGGAGCAAACAGCGGATCGGGAACATCGGGGGGCAGGCTCAGATGCGGAACAATACCGTAGCGCGACCGAAACTGCCGGAGGCGCGCCGACAACGCCGCAAGGAATTCAGGATGCGCAGTCTCGTCAGCGCGCAGTCCCAGAATATAACGGCGCAAATCAGTCTGCGCCTCGCGAGCCATGTAGGCTAACTCCTGAAGGCTACTGTGAGCCGCATCCGCCTGATCGTTCTCCAACAGGCCGGCGATGGCCTGGGTCTGGACGTTGATGTACCCCAGAGTTTGCCCCAGCCCATCGTGCAGATCGCGGCTCATGCGATCGCGCTCCTCGAAAGCCGCCAAAGCGCGTTGTTGTTCGACAAGCGTAGCATTCGCACGCTCGCTTTCGGCCATCTCGGCGCGCAGTTGCGCATTGGCTTCGTCCAGCGCCGCCGTGCGCACCCTGACCTGCGACTCCAACGTCTGAACCATGTCACCCAGAGCGGCCGTCAACGCATTGAAAGCGCGCGTCAGGAACCCGATCTCGTCCAACGATTGCACCGGGACCGGCTTCGAGTAGTCGCCGACCTCGATGCGCCGGACACCCTGAAGGAGCGCGTTGATCGGAGCTGTCAGGCTGAAATAGAATAGCAGCGGGAATCCGATTCCCATAAAAAGACTGAGGACGAGGATCAAGCCGGTCAAAGGTGCCAGCAGCATGTGCAAATAGCGACGAAACTCCAGATTAAAATCCTGAATGACACCGTTGGCGCCGCCGGAGACCGGCGCGCCGCCGGCCAAGGCATTGTTCCAGGCGACATACTGCGGCGCAGCGGACCTCCCGGACGGCAGTGCTCCGATGGCCCACGGGCTGGCGCCCGGATCGTCGTTGGAATAAAACGGCATGGATTCCGGCAAATCCTCATAGACGAGGTCAAAAACGCCCGTTGAATACAGGATGGCCTGGAAGGTAAAACTGGCGTCCTGTTGCGAAAACCCGCGCACGCGGTCCCACGTCACGATGAAGCGCTCCGCTTCTATGCGAACAAACACCCCGCCCGGACCGATCTCAGGATACAGATCGGTCAACAAAGCGAAGATGACCGGCGCGTTTCCGCCGTATTGGTATTGGTACATGCGGTAAGGCATACTGCGCCCCAGGGACAGAGTACCGTCGTTGCAGACGTAAATTTGCGTGTACGTCTGCCCATAAAACGGGAACGCGAACCGGCGCGGGCGACTGCAAGTGCGCTCGCCTTCTTCAGTCAGAGGAACGTAGACCCCCAGATCGGTCTCAAATACAAAGGGGGTTTCGGTGATCGCATAACCGTCGCCGGACGGCGTGAAACGCAACGCGCGGCGGTCCGGCAAATGGGCATGGTACTGCGCCGCATATACAGGCGCAACCACCCAGCTCACTCCGCTCATCACTCCCAACATCACCGTCAACGCCACACCGGCGAGCTTGACCGTAAAAGAGGTGGCTCTTGGATACACGCTCAAGTAGGTCAACGCAAAAAGCAACAGCCCGATCAGGATACCCAAAACAAGCCACAGGTTTGCCAGCGCATCGGAAATCAGATGATAAGCGGACAAAATAGAAGGCAGATTCAAGCCGGCGGCGCCCAGGAAAATCACGAAGAAATTGCGAGCAGCGCGCGCGGTGAGCGTGGGCGGGCACAGAAAGAGCTCACCCCAGTGTCTTTTGAATCCGGTAGTGACGTAATAAAATTGCCGCAAAAAGGCCACCGGTATCCACAAAAAGAAACCCAACAGGACGTAATCAGCCCAAACCGGGCGATAGAGCAACACGCCGGCGCGCAACTGCACAAAACGATAAGCAGCGTATGCGGTTTCCCCAAACGTGTACAGGCAACCGGCGAGTAATCCCAGTCGCGCTTCGTCGCGCAACGATACGGGCAAAGCGGGGAAATGGTAGGCGAATTGCAAAGAACCGATCAAGGCTACCCCAAGCAGCGCGTTCTGCAGGAACACCACCGTGAGCCGCGCCGTGGGGAGCAATGCCGATTCAAGAAATAGCGAGAAGAGGAAAATCGTAAACGCAACAGAAGATACGGCCAACCAAACGGAATGTGGC
Source organism: Anaerolineae bacterium (assembly GCA_034429675.1). Lineage (GTDB taxonomy): Bacteria > Chloroflexota > Anaerolineae > B4-G1 > SLSP01 > JAKQHY01. The sequence continues at coordinate 9,877 of DAOUFX010000532.1, forward strand.
GCGCGGTGCGACGACCAATATAGTGAAATGAGATAACCGCTGAGAGCTACGGCCAGGATCACTTGCGTCAAATAACTTACCGCTGCGGGCGTCAGATATAATCCCATCGTTTTTCTTCCAAAGCAATATTGGTATCTTCTAAAAATCTGGGAGTGGGGGTTTGGGGGCGGG
>DAOUFX010000533.1:0-2692 GCA_034429675.1 Anaerolineae bacterium
GCAGCGGTTCCACCGCTGCCGCTGCTGTATTTCCGAGGGTTTGATTTGTCGTTAGCTTTGCGCCTCTGGCGGATGTATCGCGCCCGGCGTCCCGGGAGCTGGCGTTTCCACAATGCGATAGCTGGTGGTGATCTCTGCCGCCTTACTCAACATGGCGTTGACCGAGCAATATTTTGATTCTGACAGATTAATGGCCTGGGCCAGCGCGCTTTCTTTGATACCCGTCCCGTAGGCGATGTATTCCAGGTTGATTTTTGTGTAAATTTTAGGGTGTTCTTCGGAGCGTTCGGCCTCTACTTTGATTTGTAGACTGGTCATCGGTTGTCGTTTCTTCTCCATGATGGAGATCACATCCATAGCTGTACACCCTCCCAACCCCAGCAGCAACAACTCCATAGGGGTCGGGCCGCTGTGAGTCCCATATTCGGGGTGGTTGGAATCTATAACGATTGAGGGGCCTTCTTCAACATCCCCAAGCATGCGCATTCCTGGCCCTACCCAGGTCACCTGGATTTTTGACATGGTTGTACTCCTTTATGTGTTTAAGAATTACTCTGCATGATCGTGATCAGACTTTGTCGTTTGTGCGGGGGGCGGGGATTTGCGCAGCAGGGTGTACATGGGGCACCATCCGATCGCCCCGGTGAGCAAACCCAGCGTCCCCACCACGCCCAAAATGATTCCGATGACGCCTTGGATAAAGAGGAATCCAAGAAGCATAGCGTAAATCCCCAAAATCGTTCGCAGCAAACGTTCGCGCTCTTGAATGTTGTTTTCCATAGTGCTCCTCAAATGTTTGATGATGGTAAGCCGGGTCGCCTGGCTTGCTCCTATGCTTCGAGTTCGTGCAGATAGTCGCGAATGTCCAGAGCCGCGATGGCTCCGTTTCCTACAGACACGCTGAGTTGAGCCGGGTTGTCGGCGCGCACGTCGCCGATTGCGTAGATACCGGCGACTTTGGTGCGCATACGCTGGTCGCTGACGATGTAGCCCCAACGGTTCGTTTCTACCAGGTCGGCCACAAACTGGCTGTAAGGCGAGTATCCCACGTAGATAAACACACCATCTGCCGGGATGAGCGTCTCCTCTTGCGTGTCGCGATCCCGCGCCACCACCCCGGTCACCGTTTGTTCGCCTTTGATTGCCAATACCTGGCGATTGAAGATGAGCGTGCTTTTGGGGTTGGCTTCGACGCGATCCACCAAAATCTGTTCGGCGCGGGTGTAGGGCAGAAATTCGATGAACGTCACATGGCTGGCGTATTCAAGAACTTGCAGACCTTCCTGCAAACCGGAATTGCCTGCCCCGATGACGATAACCTCTTTGTTTTTGAAGAAAGGCCCATCGCAGGTGGCGCAGTAAGAAACGCCTCGCCCGTAGAATTCTTTTTCGCCGGGGATGTTGAGCTTTTTCGGTTCGCTGCCGGTGGCCAGGACGACGGTTTTACCCTCAAAAATGGCGTCTCCCTGCGTATGGATCTTGAACAGCCCTTGCCGCGCCGGTTCGACCTTGATGACTTCATCGTATTCGGCGACTTCGGCGCCGAAACGCTCGGCTTGTTTGCGGAATCGCTCCATCAATTCCATACCCCCGACGCCTTCGGGGAAACCGGGGTAGTTTTCGATCATCTCGGTGGTGGCGGCCAGGCCGCCGGTGGTCTCGCGATCGAGGATCAGTGTTTTCAATCCATCGCGCGCGGTGTAGATGGCGGTAGTCAATCCTGCCGGGCCGCCGCCGACAATGATCACGTCATACAATCCGCCGCTGGCGCCTTTTTTGTGACTTTCCTCAACAATCGTGAACTCAAACATAGCCGCATCCTCCCATGCTACTCAGAATTTGCTTTGTTTCTTGAAAGACCATGCCGGACATGGTGCTTCTGCAAACGGTGATACATTATGCCACATTTTACCCGGCAGCAGAACTTTGGCAATGGCGTCTTACACGAAGGCCCGGCAACCAGTGCCGGGCCTTTCGCGCTGAACTTTGAAGTTTACGCTAACGCCGCTTTAATGGCGTCAATCACCATAGCGGGAGGCGCGGCGCCTTCGATGCGTTCTTTGTCGTTGATGACGTTGAGCGGCACACCCATCACGTTGAATTTCATGGCCAGTTCGCCAAACTCCATAGATTCGATCACCTCTGCCACCACTTTGTCGCTGGCAATCGCCATGTCGTAGGCCCGGATGGCGGCGGGGGGGCAGTAGGGACAGGTCGGCGTGACAAAAACCCGGATGTTGACCGGCTGGTCGAGGTTTGCCAGGTAGGTCTGGTTGTAGGAGTCCAGCTCCTCTGGCCGGCCCAGGCTTGCCTTCTTGATCCCGTGGAGCAGGGTTTGGAATTCGTGGCCGGAAGGGATCCCGTAGAAGCGCAGGCCGTAGTCCTTTGCTCCCACGATCGCAATCACCGGCGCCATGGTGACGTTGTATTGCTTCGCCATCACCGTGTCGGTCTCCAACTTGTATAATTCAACGGTGATTTTGTCGGACGTCGCGGCCACTTCCTGGGTCAGTTGGACGATCTCTTTGCAATAGTCGCACTGCGCCGTTGTGAAGACCACCAGCCTGACCGCCTGCGGCAGATCGCTCAGCATTTGCTTTACACTGTTTACAATCTCTTCGTTTAATAATGTCATTTCTCCACTCCTCGAAAATAGCCCGCTAAACCGGGGGTTAAAGAGAGGTTTTTCGCG
>DAOUFX010000534.1:0-18523 GCA_034429675.1 Anaerolineae bacterium
GACCCGTTCGCCGAGCCATTGCGCCTTGTAGGCGATCTGCCGGCGGAACTCGCCCATGCCCACATCCGCGATCGCTTGCGCCAGACGGTGATTCTTGACCATCCCGCTGACGTTCAAGTCTTCCAGCACGATGCTGCCAGGCCGCCGGCTTTCCGGCTTGTTTCTCGCCGTGATCGCCGCGGTGGCCTGGTGCAAGGCATCGCGCCGGATGTTCGCAATCCGGTAGTGGAGTTGAGCAATCTGCTGGCGGGTCTTCTCGCGGTTGCGCCCGCCCGGTCGACGGCGGGCCAACTCGCGCTGGCGCCGCGTCAACTGTTTCTGCGCTTTTCGCAAAGCTTTGGGGTTCGCAAACTCCCGCCCGTCGCTCACCACCGCCAGCGTCTTGATTCCCAGGTCAACCCCGACCGGTTCTCCGCTTGCGGCAGCCTCCGCAATCTCTTCCTCGCATTGCACGCTCACAAACCAATGTCCCGCCGCCTCCGACACCGTCGCCGACAGGATGTGCACACCCTCCGTTGGGATGTAGCCGCGTTCTTTCAGCCTGAGCTGCCCCAGGCGGGGCAAACGGACGTGGATCGCGGTGACGTGGATCGCGCCGGTGAGCCGGAAACTGCCCAGGCCACGCTTGCGCGACTTGAACTGGGGGAAGCCGGGCTTCTCGCCTTGTTTCACACGGCGGAAGAAGTTTTGGTAGGCTTGGTCCAGGTCGCGCAGGGCTTCTTGCGGCGCACACTTGGAGACTGCATACAACCAGGACAACTCGCCCTTCTTGAGCGCATTCAGTTCGCGATGCAGGTCTATCGCGCTGGGGCTCTTCTCGCCTGCCGCGTAGGCGTCCATCTTGCGACGCAGGCCCCAATTGTACGCGAAGCGCGCCGCCCCCGCGTGCTTCACACACGCAGTACGCTGTCGGTCGTTCAAATCCAGTTCCGTCTTGTAACCACGTGTGATTTTCATTTCTCCCCGCCTATCGTTGACAGCCATTCCCGCTCATTCTACTGCGCTACTTGCCACCGGCTGTGGCATCCATTTTACCGACAATCTTCCTGCCGCGCAACCCGGCCCTGGCGGGTTGACCCGGCACGGATGAGGTTTCACCAGCAACTGATCTCATGTTATTTTCTATGCATTCCGCTAGAAATGCACAGATGTAAGTAGTATTTTGCATTCAGTTGCGAACCCTTTGACTTGCACTAAATTTTAGTATACTGAAAGGGACGGTGAACGAAATTGGTACACAGAGGACTTATGCAAAACAATTCTCCCACTTATGCGGTTCCTTCAGGGCTCACGTTGCGCCGTATGTTACGCGGCGCAAGAGGCCGGATTCAACGAATCGCCTGGTCGCCTAATGGGCGCATGTTGGCTGCCCCCACCATTTTTGGCGATGTGCAGCTGTGGGATGTCAACACCGGTGCGCTTTGCCAGACGCTCAAGGGACATCAAAACACGGTGTACGGTGTAGCCTGGTCGTCCGATGGCCAGCGTGTCGCCTCTGTGTCCGAGGATAGAACTCTCCGGTTTTGGGATGTCGCCACCGGGCAATTGCTTCAGGTCGTCGCGAGTTATCTCAGTTACCTGCTGACTCTCGCCTGGTCGCCCGATGGGCAAACCATGGCGATCGCCGGCGGCAACGACTTCGGAATTGAAATCTGGAACGTGGCGCAAGGCGCGTTGCAACATCGCCTGGCCGGCCACACTCAAATGGTCTCAGGGTTGTCGTGGTCCCCCAACGGCCAGATGTTGGCGTCGTGCGCCAACGATGGAACGGTGCGTCTTTGGGAGCGCGGCGGCAGCCTGCCGCGCTTCACGCTTCAGCAACACCAGGGGAACGTTCGCAGTGTAGTCTGGTCTCCCGACGGCGAATCTCTGGTGTCCGGCGCCGCTGACAAAACTATTTGCCTCTGGGATCCGGCGTCAGGTCGCAAGATGGGGACGTTGGAAGGCCACACCGGCGAAATCACGGCGCTTTCTTTCTCGTCCGATGGGCGATTGCTGGCCTCCAGTTCCAAAGATGGGACGGTGCGATTGTGGCACTATCCCACGCGCGAAACCCTGGCGATTTTGCCCAAAACCAACGCGATGTACAGTCTGTGGGCCGGGTTGGCGTTTCATCCTGCCGCTATGGTTCTGGCGACGCTGGATGAAGGGGACCGGGTGGTCTGTGTATGGGAATTGAACCCCGATGCGCTGGAGCCCAGGAATCCTACCGTTCACTATGTCAACGCCAAGGTAGTGCTGGTGGGTGAGAGCAGCGTGGGCAAGTCGGGACTGGGTATTCGGATCGCAGAGAGCCAGTTTCGCGCTACCGAATCTACTCATGGGGCGCAGTTCTGGCACATTCCGTTGCCCCCGCAGGCATTGAGCACCCGCTTTAGCATCCCCAACGTGCGCGTGGAGTTGACGCTGTGGGATTTGGCCGGGCAGCCGGAATATCACCTGATCCACCAGCTCTTCCTGGATGATACCGATGTGGCCCTATTGCTCTTCGACTGCTCCGACCCGTCCGATCCCTTTCGCGGCGTTCCGTACTGGGCCAAGGTTCTTAAAAAACAGGCGCCGCCCTATACCCTCAAATTGCTGGTTTCGTCCCGCAGCGACGTCAGCCCGGTGACGGTGGACCGGAAGTCCATCCAGCGCTTCCTGAACCAGTATGATCTGGACGGCTATTTCGTGACGTCCGCCAAAACCGGCGAGGGCGTCAGCGCGCTGATGCGCCACGTGTTGCAGGGAATTCCGTGGGAGAAGTTGCCGCGCACGACCACACCGCACCTTTTCCAGATCATCCGTGAGTTTTTGTTGGAGTACAAATCGTCGCGGGCCACGCTGATCGCCCTGGACGAGATCACGCGCGAGGTGCGCGCCCGCTACTCCGAACACCCCGCCAGCGACGCCGAAATTGAAACGGTCATCAATCTGTTGCAGGCGCGCGGGTTGATCTACCGGATGGACACGGTGCGCGGCGAGAAGCTCATTCTGTTGCGCCCCGAGCGCGTCAATCAATACGCCGCTTCCATTATTCAGGCGGCCCGCCGCCATCCGCGCGGCATCGGCGCCACGCCGGAACGCGATGTTCTGATCGCCAACATTCCCTTGCTTGGATTTGAACGATTGCCCCAGAGCGAGGAGAAGGTGGTGTTGGAGTCCACGGTGGAATTGCTCATCCACCACGATTTGTGCTTCCGCGAGATGGGGCTGCTGGTTTTCCCCAGTCAGATCAACGTGAGCCGGCCTCCGACGGTCCAGGAGCATCCGCCGACCGAAGTGACCTACGAGTTTTCGGGCAGCGTCGAGGCGATCTATGCTTCGCTGGTGGTGCGTCTGAGCTACACCGATTACTTCCAACGCGAGGAGCAATGGAAACACGCGGTCGAATTCTCGCGCCCGGACATCCAGACCAACATCCGGCACCGGCTCGGCTTTGCGATGCGGCAAGTCGAAGAGGGCACCGGCGAGATCGAGATTTATTTCTATCCGGGGGTCAATGAATTCGACCGGGTCACGTTCATCCGCTTCATCACCGATCATCTGAAGACCAAGGGCATTGACATCAAAGAGCGCATCCGCCTGTACTGCCCCAGTTGTCACAAAGAGGTGCAGAACCGCGAAGCCATCGAGAACCGGGTGCGCGCCGGGAAGTTGGACATCCCTTGCCAGTATTGCGACACGGCCATCTTGATCCCGCACAGCATCGAAGAACGTTACCGCAGCGATCAAGCCTACGGCGAGAAACAGCGCCAGCTGGCCGCTATCGTCGAGCAGCGGACGCACCAGGAATTGCGGGAATTCCAGACCGACCACGTGCACTACACCACCCAACCCTCCGATCAGTCTTTGCACATCCTGCACCTCTCGGATTTGCAAATCTGCGCCAACGACGACGTTTCGCTCTTTCGAGCGCGGCTGGAGAGCGATCTGATCCAGGAGCTCGACGTCAGACGGCTGGACTATCTGGTCGTCTCCGGCGACATTGCCGGCCATGCGGCGCCTGAGGAATATCGCCTGGCCTTTGAATTCCTGGATGGGCTGGTCAAGCGTTTTGGCCTGGACCCCCAACGCATCGTGGTGGCGCCGGGGAACCACGACGTGAGTTGGGAACACGCCGAGGCGGCTTACACCTTCGTGCCCAAGCGCAAATTGCCGGATCCGTTGCCCGAAGGATATTACATTTCCGCCGGCGAGGCCGGCGCCTTATTGCGCGACGACAGCCGCTACCCGCAGCGGTTTTCAAATTTCAGCCAGCACTTCTACAAGAAGATTCACGGCGGGACGGCCTACCCGCTGAACTACGCGGCTCAGGGAATCCTTCAACCGCATCCCGACGATCGTATCCTGTTCTTGACGCTCAATTCGGCCTGGCAGATTGATTACCACTACACGGCGCGCGCCGGGATTTATCCCGACGTTCTCTCCCGCGTCTTCGAGAAGTTGCAAGACGAGCCCTACGCCTCCTGGCTCAAGATCGCGGTCGTCCACCACGATCTGGCCAGCATCCGCGAGCGCAACAGCGACATGTTGCAATTGCTGGCCGTTCACGGATTCCAACTCTGTCTTCACGGCCACGTTCACGAGATGGAGGGGCTGTACGCTTACGACCTGCGCCGGGATCTGCACCTGATAGGCGCCGGAACGTCCGGGGCGTTCGCGCGCAAGTCGCCGGGCATTCCTTTGCAGTACAATTTATTGACCTTGGATCGGGATGGTGGTAAGATCACGGTGGAGACGCGCAAGAAGGAAGCCCCCGATGGCGTCTGGTTTGCCGACGCCCGTTGGGGTGATCGCAACAATCCCGTTCCACGCTACGCCCTCTCGCTCCAAACCGGCAAAAAGAAAGAGAAGTTGCTGGCCAAAGCCTTCGAGGCGCCGATCCCCGACCTGTACAAAGCCTACGAGACCGGGATGAACACTTTGTTGGAACGCATGACGCCACAACACCCGCGCTACGATGAAGCGCTCGTCTACCAACACCGCCTCGTCGAAAACATCGCCAAGGCCCGCCGCTATCGCGACACCGCCGACCTCGAAGCCGCCCGCTACGAAATTCTGGACCGGCTGCAACAACTCGCCAAAGACGCGCTGGGCGTCACCTTTACGGCGTTGTGCCAGTGAGGGGGTTTTGGATTTTGGATGTGAAGCGTGAAACGTGAAACGTGAAGCGTGAAACGTGAAACGTGACTTTCTGATTTTCATGATTCACGATTCGTTATTCGCCATTCGCTGACTCGCTCACCCGCTCACCCGCCAGGAGGGATTGTCTTATGGAAACCAGATTCAGACGACGTTGGATTGTTTTGTTGGCTGCTTTGCTGCTGACCGTCGCGGCGTGCCAGGGGTGGGGGGGAACCCCCACGCCAGCGCCGACCGCCGGGCCGACGGAGACGCCCGTCCCGCCGACGGCCACCCTCACGCCGACCGCAACGCCGCTGCCGCTCCCGGCGCCGCGTTTGCTCTACCACGCGCCGGAAACCGGCGAATCGCAGAAGCTTAACGCGCCCATCGCGATGACCTTCGACCAGGCCATGGACGCCGACAGCGTGGTCGCCGCCTTCGCCATCACTCCCACCGTAGACGGCGAATTTGCCTGGCTCGACGCGCGCACGTTGCAGTTTACGCCGGCGAAACCGTTGCTCCGCAACGCCTTCTACCAGGTTGCCGTCAACGACGACGCGCGCAACGCCGAGGGCGAGGCCGTCCAGGGAACCATCGGTTTTGAATTTCAGACCGTCGGCTACCTGGAGGTCGGCGAAGTGCAGCCGATCCCGGACGCGCAGGACATCGCTCCCGACGACGCGGTCACCGTCGTCTTCAACCGGCCCGTTGTGCCGCTGACCTCGCTGGAGCAGCAGGCCGCGTTGCCCGCCCCGCTGACGTTCGACCCGCCGGTTGAGGGAGAGGGCGAATGGATCAACACCTCCATCTATCGCTTCCGCCCTTCAACGGGGTTCAGCCCGTCCACCCGCTACGAGGCCACCATCGGCGGCGACCTGCAAGACGTGAGCGGCGCTACACTGAAAGACGCCTACACCTGGGAGTTCGCGACGGAAGGCCCGCGCGTCATGGCCTTCTATCCGCGACGCAACGCCGAGCACGTCCCGACCACCACCACCGTCAGTATCACCTTCAACCAGCCGATGGACCATCCTTCGGTGGAAGCGGGTTTTGCGCTGCGCGTCGGCGACGTGCAGGTTCCCGGAACGTTTAGTTGGACCAAACCGAACACGGAAACCCTCGCCAGGGACATGCCCGAAGTCAACACCGAGCGCTTCGAAATGATGGTCTTCACACCGGACGAACCCTTCTCCCGCAACACGCGCCCGGTCTTCGAGCTCAAACAGACGGCGAAGTCCGCCAACGGCCAGCTAACGCTGTCCGACGCCCTGAAGGGGGATTTCCGGGTGGTGCTCGACCCCGGCGTCCTTTCGGTGTCTCCACAGGACGGGCAAAGCAACGTTGATCCCTGGCGGGATCTGCGCATCACGTTTGCCAGCCCCATGCAGACGGCGAATTTTATGGATTATCTGACCATCTCGCCGCAAGCCACCGATGTCTACACGTACTGGCACGACAGCGACACCGAGGTCATGGTTTCTTTCATGATGTCCCCTACCACAAAGTATCACGTCACACTGAGCGGCGATGCTCCAGACCGCTACGGCGCGCCGCTTGGCGAAGGATTCGACATCCGTTTTACGACCGGAGACCTGGATCCATACCTGTATCTCCACACGCGCGGCGAGATCGGGATTTACAACGCCTATACCGGCACGGTGGTCTACGCCGAGTATCGCAACATCAAGACTTTCAATCTGAGCCTTTACCGCATGTCGCCGGAGAAGTTTCTCCGGTATTTTGCCCGCCGGAGCGATGAGTACGGAACCTTTGTCCCGGACCCGACCGACCTGGTGCGTAAATGGACGATGGAAGCGGCTCCGCCGCGCAACACCAGCGAACTGCGGCGCGTGGACCTGGTCACAGAGGCAGGCGGGCAGCTGCTGCCCGGCATCTACTACCTGAGCGCGATCTCCCCGGAAGTCGTCGCGGCTCAAAAGAGCTCGCAGCCGTTGACGTATGTGTTTGTCCGTTCGCACCTCAATTTGACCTTCAAACAGACCGCTTACGAGTCTATGCTCTGGGCCACCGATCTGGCGACCGGCCAGCCGGTTCCGGGGCTGGACGTGCATTTTGCGCGTATCAACGGCGCCGCCTACGATGAAGGCGTCACCGGCGCCGACGGCGTGTATCACGTCACCGGCCAGACCAATATAGATTTGTGGGACGATGCCTTTGCCTTCTCCGGCGAGGCAGGCAGCGCGACGTTTGGCGTGGTCTACAACAACTGGGACAGCGGCGTCCAACCGTGGAATTTTGGTCTGGACAGCGATTACAGCGGGCTCAGCTACCAGACTTATATGTACACCGACCGCCCCATCTATCGCCCCGGGCAAACGATCTATTTCAAGGGCATTGTTCGGGCCGACGACGACGCGCATTACGCGCTGCCGGAGAAAGTTGAGAGCCTCCGCGTGTTCGTTCGGGACCCGCAGAACAAGGAACTGTACAAACAAGACCTTCCGGTCAGCGACATGGGCACGTTCTCCGGCGAATTGGTCCTGGACGCTGAAGCGCCGCTGGGGACGTATTACGTGCTGGTGGACGACAAAAAGTGGTTTGACCTCCACGCCAGCGCCAGTTTCCGGGTGGCGGAATATCGCAAGCCGGAATTTCAGGTGGGGGTGCAGACCGACAAGGACGCCTATCTCAACGGCGAGCCGCTCAAAGCGACGGTTGACGCCACCTACTACTTCGGCGGGCCGGTGGCCGACGCCGACGTGCACTGGAGCCTGCTGAGCGGCGCCTACTACTTCTCCTACCGCTGCCCGCGCGGCGAGAAATGTCCCCGGTACAGTTGGACCGACTACGAATGGGAGGACGAAGATCAGGAAAGGGATTACGGCAGCTATGGGCACCTCGTAGCCGAAGGCGACGCCGCGAGCGACGGCCAGGGCCGCGTGATCATCTCGGCCTCCACCGACATCTCGCAAGAGCTGACCAGCCGCACGTTTACGCTCGAAGCCAGCGTTACGGACATCAATGACCAGTACGTGAGCAATCGCACGGCAACGGTTGTGCACAAGGGCCTGTTCTACATCGGGCTTGCGCCGCAGGGCCGCATCGTCGAGGCGGGCAAGGAGAAGGCGGTGGACGTTCTCACGGTGGATTGGGACAGCGAACCGGCGCCCAACGTCGCGCTCGACGTCATTTTCATGGAACATCGCTGGTACAACGTCCGCGAGGAGGCCGAGGACGGCCGGGCCTATTGGACGTGGGTGGTAGAAGACGTGCCGGTCTTCACGACGACGGCAACCACCGACGACCAGGGCAAAGCCGTGGTTACATTCACGCCGCCCAACCCCGGCAATTATCGCGTCCGCGCCATCGGCAAGGACACGCGCGGCAACCGCATCCAAAGCAGCGCCTACATCTGGGCGTGGGGCGGCTGGGCCAACTGGCGCCGCGACGACACCAACCGCATCACGCTGATCCCCGACAAAGATGAATACCAGATCGGCGACGTGGCCGAAATCCTGATCCCGTCGCCGTACAGCGGCACGGTCAAGGCGCTGGTCACGATCGAGCGCGGCCACATCCTCACCCGCGAGGTGCGCGAGCTGCGCAACAACAGCGAAGTCCTCAAAATCCCCATCGTCGCCGACTATGCGCCCAACATTTTCGTGTCGGTAGTCATCGTGCAGGGATCCGACCAGTCCTCCGAAGCGCTGGCCTCGTTCAAGATGGGAGTGGTGCAGTTGCCGGTTTCCATCGAGGAAAAGGAACTGCACATCACGCTCACGCCCGACCGCGCCCTAGACGAAGGCGCCTACTACCGCCCGCGCGAAACGGCGACCTACGATGTACAGGTCACCGACTACGCCGGCAAGCCGGTGGCGGCGGAACTGTCGCTGCGATTGGCCGACCTGGCCGTGCTGGCCCTCGCCGACGACTCGGGGCCCACGCTGATGCAGCGATTCTGGAGCCAACGCGGGTTGGGCGTGCGCACGACCATGCCGCTGGCGCTCGCGATGGAGGCCTACAACCGCGATCTCTCGCCCAAGGCCAAGGGTGGCGGCGGCGGCGCCGACGGCTTTATCCGCAGCAATTTCGCCGACACGGCCTACTGGAACCCCACCGTGCGCACCGGCACAGACGGCAAAGCGCAGGTGGCGGTCAAGCTGCCGGACAATCTCACGACGTGGCGAATGCAGGCGCGCGGCATCACTACCGACACGCTGGTGGGGGTCGCCGACGTGGACATCCTCAGCACGCTGGATCTGCTGGTGCGCCCCGTCCTGCCGCGCTTTTTCGTCGTCGGCGACCAGGCTGAAATCGCCACGATTGTCCACAACAACACCGACAAACCGCTGAACGCCGCCGTCGTGCTCACGGTGGACGGTCTGGAAGTCCAGGGGGCGCTGCGCCAGACCGTGGAGGTGCCGGCAAGCGACAAGGTCAAGGTCATCTGGCCCGTCACCGTTCTGTTGGGCGAGGCCGTGAAGGTGCAGATGACGGCTCAGGCCGGCGATTACCGCGATGGCGTCGAAAACACGCTGCCCGTCTACCGCTACTCCACCCCCGAAGTGATGGGAACCGCCGGACGCCTGGCTCAGCCGGAAGTGCGCCAGGAATTGATCCAACTGCCGCGCTCGTTCGATCCCACCCAGGGCGAACTGACGGTGCAGGTGGATGGTGCGCTCACGTCCGCCACCGCCGACAGCCTGAAATACCTTGAGCATTACCCCTACGAGTGCGTCGAGCAGACCGTGAGCCGTTTCTTTCCCAACGTGCTCACCTACCAGATGCTTAAGGAGATGGGAGTCGCGCGCCCCGAACTGGAGACGGCCTTGAAAGAGCAGGTCGGCGTGGCGTTGCAACGACTCTACGCGGCGCAGAACTACGACGGCGGTTGGGGCTGGTGGCAAGGCGAGCCGAGCGATATTTCCCTGAGCACCTACGTGCTACACGCCCTGCTCGAAACGCATCGCGCCGGACTGGCGGTGGATAAGGAATCCATGACTCAAGCGGTGGAGTATCTGCGTGAAAACCTGAGCCTGCCGGATGTCCAGATCGCTCATTGGAAAGCTAACCGCCAGGCCTACCAGCTTTACGTGTTGGCAGAATACATCGAGCTGGTCAGCGGCGCCAGGGCGGAGGGCGAGTTGGGCCACGCGATTAATCTCTTTAACGCCCGCCAGTACCTCGACTTGCACGGGCGCGCCACTCTGGCCATGGCTTTGGATCTGTTGGAGCCGGGAGAAGATCAGCGCGTCAACACACTGTTAGCGGATTTTGCCGGCAACGCCGTCCAAAGCGCCACCGGCACGCACTGGGAGGAAAGCGCCCCGGATTATTGGAACATGAACACCGACGTGCGTACCACAGCCGTCGTCCTTTGGGCCATGTCGCGGCGCATGCCTGAGAGCGACCTGTTGCCCAACATCGTGCGCTGGCTGATGAGCGTGCGCGAAGGCGATATGGCCAACCGGCGCTACTGGAAGTCCACCTACACCACCTCGTGGGTGATGATGAGCCTCATCGAGTACATGCGCGCCAGCGGCGAGATGCAGGGCGACTTCAGCTACACCGTCACCCTCAACGGCGAGGCGCTGCTGGACGGGAGCTACGACAAGGAGAATCTCGACGAAAGCCAGAAAGTCCAGGTGGAGATTGCGCGCCTGCTGGCCGAAGAAGGCAACCGGCTGGTGTTGGAACGGCGTCCGGCCCAGGTCGGGCAGACCGGCGCAGGACAGCTCTACTACACCGCCCACCTGCGCTACTTCCTGCCCGCTGCCGAGGTCGAAGCCGCCGAGCGCGGCATCGTCGTGGCGCGGCGCTACGAACGGATGGACGGCTCGCAGGACGGCCCCGTGATGGTTGGGGACCTGATCCAGGTAAAGTTGACGGTGGTCGCGCCGACGGATCTGTACTACGTCATCGTCGAAGATCCCTTGCCGGCCGGCTGCGAAGCCGTGGACATGGGCCTCAAGACGAGCAGTGTCGTCGGCGAAGCGCCTAGCCTGCGCGCTCTCACCGCCGAAGAAGAGGATTACTGGTACCGTCGCTACGGGTGGGGCTGGTGGTGGTTCTCGCACGCCGAGATGCGCGACGAAAAGGTGGCCTTGTTTGCGAGCTATCTCCCGCGCGGCGCCTACGAGTACAGCTACATCATGCGCGCCAGCATTCCGGGAACCTTCAACGTGATCCCGACCACGGCCTCCGAGATGTACTTCCCGGAGGTGTGGGGGCGCAGCGACGGCGAACAATTTGTCATTCAACCCGATTAGAAAAGCGGAATTGCAGGGGAACCCACTTTTTTGCCATTACCGGTTGCGAAATTCAGAACTTATAGTATACAGTAATGGGAGAGTCTGAGTCGGTTAAGTGATCGCGCTCTGCTATGCCGTCGTTGCACACAACACAGTCATAAGCGGCAGGGTGAGGAAAGTCCGGACTCCACAGGACACGATGCCGGGTAACACCCGGGCGAGGCGACTCGCGGACAGGGCCACAGAAACAAACCGCGACTTCAGCCGTTGGTTGAAGCGCAAGGGTGAAAAGGTGGTGTAAGAGACCACCGGCGCTTCGGGTAACCGGAGCGGCCAGGCAACCCCCATCGGGAGCAAGGCCAAGCAGGGAGGAAGCTGTGGCGCATGCGTCACAGCGGGGGGTAGTCTGTCCCCTCTTTGCCAAAAGCAACTTCCGGGTAGGCTGCACGAGGTAGCAGGTAACTGCTATCCAAGACAGATGATCACGAAACCTGCAAGGGAAACCTGCAGGCTGACAAAATCCGGCTTACCGACTAACTCAGACTCTCATCCATACCCTCTACAAGTTGTGAAACGGTTGGCAAAGAGACATCTATGAAAAAAGAAGCCCAAAACCAGGGAACCGTACTTATCATTGATGACGATCAGAGTCTATTGCGCCTTGTAGAGATGACCCTCACTGCACGTGGATTTGGAGTCCTCACTGCGTCGGACGGTGAAAGTGGATTAGAACTTTTTCAGACAACGCCTCCGGACATCGTTATCCTGGATGTCATGATGCCAGGAATGGACGGACTGGAGGTTTGCCAAAAAATTCGAGAATGTTCCAACGTCCCCCTGTTGTTTCTCACGGCGCGTGGCCACGCTCAAGCGCGCGTCGAGGGTTTGATGCTCGGCGCCGACGACTACATGAGCAAGCCCTACGATGTGCATGAACTGCTGGCCCGCATCGAGGCATTATTGCGACGCGCGCGCCTGGCCTATGAATCACCCGCAAAAGTCTGGCGTTTCGGCGAGGGCGCGCTGGTCATCAACCCCGGAACTCACCAGGTGTTTGTCAATCGAAAACTGGTTCACCTGACCCCCACCGAGTACAACCTGTTGCACTTTTTGGCGAAAAATGGCGGGCGCGCGCTTACCATCAATGCCATTTACAATGCCGTCTGGTCTTATGAAAGCGACGCCGATCCGAAGACCGTGCGCTGGTATATCTGGCGTCTGCGCCAGAAAGTAGAAGAAGACCCCGACAATCCCCAGTTTATCCTCACCGAACCGGGCGTAGGTTATCGTTTTAGCCCCATCTAAAAGCATTGCGGAAATCATAATCTGTGTTATGATTAACTCCTGTGCCCAGACGGGCTTTCTGCCCTTGGTACAATCAAGGGTAAACCCATAGAAGGAGGTATATCCGTCTTGGTTACGAAAAAATATGAGTTGATGTTCATCTTGGCCCCTGATCTCAATGAAGAAATGCAAAAGAGCTTCATTGATCGCATCCAGGGGTACCTCGCCGAGGCTGAAGCCGAAATCTACAATTTCAAACTGTGGGGCTTCCGCCGTATGGCATACACCATTCGCGGCTACAAAGAAGGGCGCTACTACGTGACGCAATTTGCCATGGACACACAGAAGTTGGCCCCTTTTGAACATAGCTTGCGGATGCTCTCCGAAGGCATTCTGCGACACCTCGCCACTTGCTTGCCGGATAATTTTGTCCCCGAAGCCGCCGTTGAATCTCCGTCTGTATCTACCACAACGGTTCCTGCTCCCAGTGTTGTTCTTACCGGGAGCTCGGATGAATTCGTTGATGAGGAAGAGTTCGAAGACGAAGGCGAGCCGCTAGACGAATAAAGTCCTCTTCACTAGCATCATGACCGGGACGGTTCAGGAATAAATTGAAGCCTTCATGCCAACAAAGTGAGAGTTTGTTGATTGAAGAAAGATATCTGAATCTCATCCCGGGTCTGATGTAAACGTAAGGAAACGTAGATGGCGCGTGGACTTAACAAAGTCATGATTATAGGGCATCTGGGCCGTGACCCCGAAATGCGGTTCACATCCAGTGGACGGCCGGTTGCGTCGTTTAATGTCGCTACTACACGCGGTTGGACCAATAATGACGGAGAGCATCAGGAAGAGACCGAGTGGTTTCATGTCGTCACCTGGGGCGGACTGGCCGAACTTTGCAAAAAACGCTTGAAGAAAGGTTCGCAAGTCTACGTCGAGGGACGACTTCAGACCCGTTGTTGGGAAGATCAGGATGGAGAACGTCATTATCGCACCGAGCTGGTAGCCCAGGAACTTATTTTCTTGAATGACTACGATGACGCATCATCGCCACCGGATCACGAAGAGTTTGACGAATGTATCGAAGAAGAAACTTGGGATGATCCGAACTCTTGAGTGAGTTTTTAATCAAAACAAACCTATTGAAAGATGTTAAGGAGATAAGCTGTGAGCGATTTTAGAAATCGTCGAAGAGGGCGGCGATTCGCCCCCCGTCGGAAGGTGTGCCAGTTCTGCGCCGAGGGAACCCATTCTATTGATTACAAGGATATGGACCTGCTGCGGCGTTTTGTGAGTGAGCGTGGGAAGATTCGCCCGCGTCGCCAGACCGGCGTCTGCGCCAAGCATCAACGACGTGTTGCCGTGGCCATCAAGCGCGCCCGGCACGTGGCTTTGCTGCCGTTCGTGGCAGAACTTCGGAATGCCTAACCGATAATTTAACGATAAGCCGGGCATGAGCTAAACGCTTATGCCCGGCGCTTATGTTGGAGCACATGTATGGTTAAACAAAACACACCCAAAGGGCTTACGCGCCGTCAACTAGCACGTCATGAGAAAGAACAAGGTATGCAACGCACAATCACGTGGATTGCGGTTGGCGTGATCGTCGTTGTGGTGTTGCTTTCGGCTTATGCGCTTGGCGGCGTAGTGTTCCAAAGCCAGAAGAAAATGGCCAAAGTCGGTAACGTTACGATCATCTCTAGCGATTTTCAGCGGCGGCAGCGGTATGAACGCAGGCTAATAGAAAGTCAGATTGACCAATATCAGACCAGCCTGGGTGAGATGCAATCGCAAAGCACCGAAGGATTGGAATACTGGGTCGAACAATATCAGGTGCAGCTATCCCAGCTGCAGTTGCAAATATCCGCCGATAATACCGAAAATTTCGCCAAGGGCATTTTGGACAGGATGGTCGAAGAAGAACTGGTCCGGCAAGAGGCCGCCGCGCGTGGGATCGTCGTGAGTGAGGATGAGGTAGATTTACAAATTGAACAAATCCTGGGCTACGACCGGGAGGCGGCCAGCGCCCCGGTTACAGAAACAACGACAACGACGACGACGACAACCCCGCCAATGACTAAGGAAGAGTACAATGCGGCCTATAAGCGATTCGAGGCGAACATTACCGCAGCCGGCATTTCCGAAGCTGACTACCGCGACATCATCAAGGCCGGGTTACTGCAACCCAAACTGTTAGACATTGTGAGCGCAGACGTTAAGAGCGTCGAAGATCAGGTAGAAACTGTGGTGTTCATCACGGGCACTGCGGAAAGCGCGCTCACCTTCCAGACCCGCTTGAACAACGGGGAAGTGACCACCGAGACTTTGATTTCAGAGTTGAATGGGGACACCTCTGCAGCATCGGGCGCCTACCCGCTCCCCTGGTTGCCGATGGGCTACCTGGGTGGACAGGTTGGGCCGGATGTGGAACGCGCGGCGTTCAACACGCCGGTGGGTAAGGCGTCTGAGCCGGTGATGGGCTTGGACGGCAATTACTACGTGATCTATGTCGGTGCGCACGAAGAACACGAGCTTAGTGACAGTATGTTGGAAGATGCCCGACAGGAGCAATACATTTCGTGGGTAGAAACGCAGAAGGAAAGCCGTGTTGAATATTTCAACTGGCAGGAAGCAATCGTCGCTGCAACCGTTCAATAAGCAGGTTTTACAGCGCGTAGGTTCGTACCTAAACAAAAGGGGCAGAGTTTACTCTGCCCCTTTTGTTATCCATGTGTCGCCCAAGCTGAAAATCAGGGTGTAGGATTGGTCATTCTCTCAGCCGGGTTAGAGCGTTATCTCAGGCCCGGTTTCATAGGCAGAACCCAACCGGCACAGTTCGTCGAGAACAGCCGCAAAGAGGTCGAACAGCGCCTTCAGGCGTTCTGTGTCTTTGATGACGCCGTAAGCTTGGAAGCAAAGCTCATCTACGCCCTCTGGAAACGTGTGACCGAACCAACCCTCATCGTCCTTTACTTGAAAATGTATATCCGGCTGATTCTGTATAAGCTGGCGAATTTTCTCGTTCGCTAACAGTTGTTGAATTTGATATTCGGGCGTTCCCTGAATGATAAACTGTTCGTCAAAGAACGGATCGCCGATTTCAATGTCCTGTAAACCGAACAGTTTTTTCCCCAGGTCGCTAAAGATGCCTTTGCGGTAAACGGTGAAGCGAAAGCCGTCTTGGTTGACATAGGGCGCGCGAAGCCGGGTATATGTGGTCGAGCTTTTTCCTGTGCTGACCGTATAGGTGTCTAAAGTGATTTCCCATTGCCGATGAGAGAGCGTCACTTTTCCTGATCTGAAGAAATCGCCTGCCTGAAAATGAGCGCCGATCTCCTGGCTAAGTTGCGACCAGATTTCATCCCGGCTCGGTCCAAAAAGTTCTCGAAGTAACCCCATAGCATTTCTCCTTTCTAAAGCGCTGTCAAAAATTCGAGGACATTCTTATCAAAAGCCGCCGGTGTCAGTAAGTTGGAAGGGTCGCCGCCGCCCGGCAGAATCTGGAAGCGCGCACCGGGGATTTTTGCAGCAGTGGTGCGGGCCATGTCAATTGCCAGCTTACCGAAACTGTCGCCGACCAGAACCAACGTGGGTGTGCGCATGTGCGGAAGCGCATCCATAATGGTGAAGCGATTGACTTCGAGTCGTGCAGCAAGCGCTTGCTGCGGCGGCATAGACAACAGCCGGGACTCGAAGTATTTCGCTACTTCGGCGTGGCCGAGTTTACGGTAGGCATTGCTAACCATGCGCGCTAACTGCTTGGGCGGAAACAGCCGCAAAAGCAACGCCCCCAGCTTTGCATTGAAACGCTCGATGAAGCGCGTCGTCCCGCTCAGGCTATCCACCAACACTTGCGAAAGCGCATTTTCGGGATAGTGCGCGACAAACTGTTGCGCCACCATCCCGCCCATGCTCACCCCGATCAGATGGGCGCGTGGAATTTGGAGAGTCGCCAGCAAATCGCGCAGATCACGCGCGCAGTCTGCTATGTGGAAATCTGCCGGAGCAGCGGAGGTTCCATGCCCGCGCAAGTCGGGAACAATGACGAAGTAGCCGGCTGCCGGCAGCGAAAGAATCTGCGGATTCCACATCTCATGATCGGCGCCGAGACCGTGGATCAACAGAATCGGCGGTGCGATCGGATCGCCGTGGGTTTCGTAGTACAACGAGAGTTGGTCGAATGTTTTGAAGTTCATCATTCCTGCCTGTGATGCCTTGAGTGATAGGATCCTCTCAATACACAGGACATGGCTCTATCGAATCTCGCATGGGGTATTTTGACTCATCGTATGGCGCATATGGTTTGCTTCTACTCAATGATGACGAGCACGCCGACCTCGATCCAACTGAAAAGCGTTTGAGCGTCGGGAATGCCCAGAATGATGCAGCCAAACGAAGCCGGATGCCCCAGGTTGCCGGCCCACAGGCGCACTCCACCGGACGAGATCGGCAATTCGTGGATGCCGTTGTTGACGCCGCCGCCGGCGGAGTAAATCGCGACGAAGTAAGGCATCTGTAAATCCCATTGGGATGCGTAGGCCATCTCGTGCTTTTCGAGCGCCTGGAACACCCCCCGGTGCGTGGGCGAGCTGGCGATTCCCGTCGAAACCGTCCAGTCGTAGATCGGCGCATCGTTTTCGTAGACTCGCATGCGCTGTTCGTCAATGTTGATGACCACTTTTTTCCCGGCTATGGGGATGTAGGGCGTGAGAATGTCCTGCGAAGGGATGGTCACCTGCTGCCCGATCTGCATGCGGGCGCTGTCCAGCCCCGCGTTCGCCTCGACGACCAATCCCGGCGGCATCCCGAATTTGGCGGCAATGCTGGTCAGGGTATCCCCGGATTGTACGAAGTAGGTGCGCTCCGGGTGCGTCAGATAAACCTGAAGGCTTCCCCCACCCGCGTCGAAGGTGGCGAGCACCTGCTGCGCGGCTTCGTCAAAGCGAAACCCGCGTCCGTCCCCCAGACCATCGGCCAGCGCAATCAATGTATCGCGAATGGCGTACAGATTGACGTCTATCACAGCTTTCCCGTCGGGTCCGGGGGCCAACCGCAGCCAGGTGACGGTGACATCGCGGCCAAGAGTCCAGGACAACGTCTCGCCGGTCAGCACGTCATACGCCAGGAGGTTTACGGTTCGGGACAGCAACGTTTCGACCTGAGCCGTGACGTCGCCGGTATCCGGCTCGGCGGGAGGGATCAGGTCAAACACCAGCGGAATCTCGACGCGGTAGAGGGTACCGCTGACCGCCTGCAGCTTGACCAGCGTGCTGCTCACATTGAGAACGCGCCCGGTGACGCCGGGAACAATCACGATGGCGCCGTTGTCCAGGCGGAGCGTCGGTTCGAGCGGCGGCTGTGAGACGGCCGCCGCCAGTTGCTCCAACAACCCGCGCGCGACCACGGCGTCGAAGGTAAAGCGCGGAGCGACATCGTGATTGAACAACCAGATTCCCAACTGCTCGCGCATTCCCCGATCGCGCCCCACCGAATAGGCAGCCTGCGCCGTCGCCAGCGCGTCCACGCGCATCCCGGCCTCGGACCAGGCGTAGGACCAGCGACCTTCCCCGTCGGTCAAAATCAGCAGCCCGGTGTCCACCTGTTCGGCTACCGGCGCCAGCGCTTGCGCGGCCTCTTCAGGCGTCATGCCGCCTAGCGCTACACCCAAAGCGTAGACGTTGGGATAGATATAGCCGTTGTAAATCCGGGCCGTCCGTTGCAGGAAAACCCAGACGCAGAAGAAGCCCATGGCCACAAAAATCACCGACAGAACAAAAATCACTCCGCCCAGAAGCAAACGGCGCGCGCGTTGCGAGGACATGGGGGAAGAATTTGCTGTACTTGCCATAAGTTCTACCTTGAAAATAGCCCGCTAACGCGGGGGTTACGAAGGGGTTTGCGCGGGCGGCGACACC